>JAYVSS010000171.1:0-2058 GCA_043775075.1 Acidimicrobiia bacterium | reverse complement strand
ATCGTACGGATCGGCTCCATCGAGGGGTAGCTGCGCCACGGCGGCGGCGATGGCTTCGGGAAGGCGACGCAGACGCTCACGGGAAGATTTTGCCGGTTCATTGAACCGGCCCACCCCGAACAAACGGGGACTGTCTTCACGCCGGTCGTCGAGCGTCCAGCCCTTCGGCACCGTGACCCGGTCGGCATGAGCGGCGCAGAGGATCGCCGCTCCGGCTAATTCGACGCGACGATCGACAACGATGCGGCACTCGGTTGGCTCAATCAGGACCCGGGCGACGGCGCGTTCGGCACAATCAGGCCGCGAGCAGATTTGTCGCACGTCACAAGGTTACCGCAGGGCGATTCCCGCAGGTGGGGACCGGCCTATCGGGCCGACGATGGTTGGCTGGCACGCACGCCATGGGGCGCACGCTGAAGGCGTTGCTCGGCCGCTGCCGGAAGTGTGATGGCCGCCCGCACCCACAGCACGGCACACCAGAACGTGACCGCTCCGAGCACATGAATTTGCACGAGGATCGCCGGAACCTGGGTGAACCACTGCCAGTAACCGATGCCGCCCTGGGCGATCATGACGAGGGCGAGCGTGCCGATTCGCCGCCGCAGTTCGACCGCCGCGGGCGTTGATGCCTTCCAGACCCGCACTCCCATGGCCACAACCAAGATGAGCGTGATCCACACGAAACCACTATGTACACGGACGACGTCAAGCATCGAGAATCCAAACCGCCGAACTTTCGGATCGCCTCCGTGAGGACCGGAACCGGTGAGGATGCAACCGAGGAGGACCACGACGCACGCGCAGGAGAGCAACGCGGTGCCGAGCGCACGCATCGTGGCGTCGACTGCGATCACTCGCTCGCGGCCAAGGATCGAGCCGCTCGCTCCTCGCTCGCCCGCACGGTGAAACAGAACGACGCCGGCGGCGAGGCAGGCCAGGGCGAGCACGAAATGACCCATGACGAACTGTGGCTGTAGATCGAAGATCACTGTGAGCCCACCGAGGACGGCATTGCCGAATAGCCCGACGGTCACGAGAAGGCCGAAGCGGACGAGATCGACGCGATAGGGGCGTCGGACTAACGCAGTAAGTACACCTATGGCTGCAACGAGAAGGCACAGGCCGGTGACCACCCGGTTGCCGAACTCAATGGCAGCATGCCGGCCCGACTCCGGCACGATGTTTCCTGCCTTGCAGGTTGGCCAGTCCGGACAGCCGAGGCCGGAACCGGTGAGCCGTACGGCGGAACCGGTGAGCATGATGAAGCCGAGAAGAATCGCCGAGAATAGGGCGATGATCCGAAACGTCCGAATTGATACGCGCACGTATCGTCCCAGAAAGGCAACAGCGAGGGTGACGACGAGCAACAGAGCAATCAGGCCGGAGAAGCCGGAGACAACGGCCCGAACGTTTCGGCTCTGCCCGCTGAGCGCGGCGACCACTCCCTGGTTCAGCGCGATGCCAGCAGCGAGCCGTCCCATCATCATGCGGTACTGCCGCGATGGCATCGTGGCGAGGGCCCGTACGCGGGTCACGATGCGGCCGGGAATGTCACCGGTCTCCGCTGCTGCCGGGGCGTCGGTGGCGATGGCGTCGGCGGCGATGGCTGCATCGTTCCACGCGCCGAGCTTCGAGGTCAGTGTTCCCACGGGCTCAGTCCCCGCGGTGGCGTTGTTCGCGGAACGGGTCGCCGTACATGTGGTAGCCGTTGCGTTCCCAGAAACCCGGCTTGTCGGCCACCATAAGTTCGATGCCGCGAATCCACTTTGCCGACTTCCACAGGTAGAGGTGGGGGACGAGTGAGCGCAGCGGGTAACCGTGTTCCGGGTCGAGCGGCTGGCCTTCGAAGGTATGGGCGAGGAGCGCAACGTTGGGTTCGAGTACGTCGGCCAACGGCAGGTTCGTGGTGTAGCCCTGCTCGCAGTGGAACATCACGTGGGTGGCCTCGGCCTTGATTCTGGCTTCACGGAGGATGTCGGCGATCGACACGCCGAGCCATTGGGTGTCGAACTTCGACCACTTGGTCACGCAATGGATGTCGGTGGTGATGGCAATTTG
>JAYVSS010000170.1:0-26849 GCA_043775075.1 Acidimicrobiia bacterium | reverse complement strand
TGTTCGATCCGACCCTGACTCATCACGGCAATGCGGTCACTCATCGTCAGTGCCTCCTCCTGGTCATGGGTGACGAAGATGAAGGTGATGCCAACCTCGCGTTGAATACGTTTCAGTTCGAGTTGCATCGCTTGACGAAGCTTGAGGTCAAGAGCGGCGAGTGGTTCGTCGAGGAGTAAGGCGCTCGGCTTATTCACCAGAGCCCGGGCGAGAGCGACGCGCTGCTGCTGACCGCCAGACATCTGCGACGGTCTGCGCGAGCCGAAGTCGCCTAGGCGGACAATGTCGAGCATGTCCTGGGCCTGCCGGCGAGCGGTGGCTTTGTCCATACCCTTGGAGCGGGGACCAAAAGCGACGTTGTCAAGCACACTCATGTGCGGGAACAGCGAATAGTTCTGGAACACGGTGTTGACATCGCGCTTGTGCGCGGGCATCCCGGACACCGGCTGATCAGAGATGAACACCTCGCCTTCGTCGGGCTGCTCGAACCCCGCGATCATTCGGAGGCAGGTGGTTTTGCCACATCCCGACGGGCCTAGAAGGGCAACAAACTCGCCGGGCTCGATGGACAATGACACATTGTCCACGGCCGTCATCACCCCAAAGCGCTTCGTCACCCGTTCCATCCGAACGGCACCGCGGCCACCAGTCATGGGATTTGAGTGTAGGTGAGCCCCGCGTCACAAAGATCGCCGGGTCGAGGGACACCAACAGGCGAGATTAAGCAGAACCCCGCATCACAAAGATTTCGGGCTTCACTCCCACCGCAGATCGGTGCCGGTAACGACGACTGCGCCATCGCTGACCGAAACGGAAATTGTCTGGTCACCCACGACCAACCCAGACACCGTGAACGGCTCCGCCCCCCTGATGATCGGTCGCACCTCAATTCTCCCGGCCGGGACATCGGGATTGAGACCAAGCCAAGCCCGCAGTCCCAGGAGGGGAACGCCCGCACTCCATGCCTGGGGCGAACACGCCGCTGGATACGGGAGCGGTTCACCTTCGGCCGTGTCGAGCCCGCAATACAGCTCCGGGAGGCGCCACTCGAATTGCTCGGCGGCGTCGAGCAGACCGCTGAAGAGCACCGCTGCTGCATCAGCGAAACCGTGCCGGGCCAGGCCGGCAGCGATGATCGCCGAATCGTGGGCCCACACCGTGCCGCGGTGGTAGCCGAGAGGGTTGTAAGCGATCTCCTGATCGCCCAAGGTCCGTATTCCCCACATCGACCGCAGATCCCCCTCCATTACCCGCGCCGCAACCTGCGCCGCTCGCTTGGGGTCAAGAATGCCCGACCAGAGACACTGGCCATGGTTCGACGTGGCGACACGAAGAGGGTGCGACAATCCATCGAGGGCTAAGGCGATCAGGTTTCGATCGGCGAGCCAGAAGTTTGCGTCGAAAGCAGTAGCCAGAGACACAGCACTCTGTTCAAGTTCGACGGCGCGGACGCCATCGCCGAGATCGCGCTCGAGGCGAGCGAGTCCCACGAGCGCATCGTAAAAGTATCCCTGCACTTCGGCCACGGCGAATGGGCCAGTGGCCATGGAGCCGTCGGCATGGACCATGCAGTCGCCCGAGTCCTTCCACGACTGATTGCCGAGCCCATTGTGGTCGGTGTGGTACCAAAGAAACGGCGAACCCGGCGCCGCATCTGCGTTATCTGCGCCGTCCCGCCCCAGCGTGCCGTAGTGAAGGCACCACTCCACGGCCCTCCGAGCGGCAGGGAGAAGTTCCCGAATTCGGGCGAGGTCACCTCCCCACCGATACACCTCGGCCAGCAACATCACGAACAGTGGGCTCGAGTCGACGCTCCCGTAGTACGACGCACCCTGCTGCAGGCCGAAGACTTGGGGGCCGCCAATTCTGCGCTCGTGCAAGATTTTGCCGGGCTGTTCCATCCGCCGAGCGTTTACTACGGTGCCCTGATGGGCCGCCAGTGTCTCCAAGACATCGAGAGCGAGCGATGTGCCTAGCGGCAAGGTCTCCCATGCGGCCAGCAACGAATCGCGGCCAAAAAGCGCAAGGTACCAAGGAGCACCGGCAGCGATAAATCGCTCGCCTTTGTGGTCAATGACCAGCGCTTCGAGGTCTTCAATAGCCGCTTCGATGGCGCGCGACCACCTGTAGTCGGGGGAGTCGATAACGAGACGGGGAAGGAGGGCGCGGGGGATCTGGCCGACCTGCGCCGTCTCGCCCTCGCCGGCGACATTCGTATGCGCACGGAGCGACCACGACGAATGCCAAGTTTGTCCTGCGGCCACCTCGGCTTTCCACGTCAACTGCAGTCCTAACCGCGAGCTCGGAGAGTCCGATTCGTGCGTGGTGCCGACGGCGAAACCGAGGTGTCCGTCCTCGACGCCAATGGTGACGAAGGGGCGCCCGTTACGAAACGCCGTGGCCGACCGGCCCGATTCGTGAATCGACCATGGCAATGATGGATTGGGGTGCTTCGCCGACTTCAGGTCAAGGATGCTCGTGCCGTCACTTTGCACTTCAATGACGATTTCGAAGGTGCGCCCCGATCCAAATGAGAGAAGTTCAATCGCCTCATTGACGATTCCAACACCAACTACACGGCGACGCACCAACAGCGCCTTACCGTCGCGATACCGATCAAGCGCTCCAAGCAGGGCGATCCGATCGCTTCCAGCGGCCGTACGGGTGGAGGACAGCAGCGGTGGCGACGCGCCGTCGACGGTCACCTCCAGCGAACTAATCAGCCGCTCATCCCGAAAGAACACGCCGAGGAGGGCATCGGCAGAGATTTCTCCTCGCGAGGTTGAAAGGGCGACGGTGTCGCCGCACAGCAGCGTAGAGAGATGATCGAGCGTGGATGTGGCAAGAGAATCAGACACGGAATAGTCCAGGCACGCGAGTCAAAGGTTGGAGGGAGGTGAACGATCGGACGGACAACGAGCTGGCTAGCGGTCCATCTTCGAAACAACCAGCGCGCCGAAGCTTCGCATAGGGGCTGGTTGTCGGCAGAATCTCGGCGCATCGACGCCCTGCGTGCATCTGCGACAGACCACTAGCCCTTGACCCCGCTGGCTGATAGGCCTTGCTGAAAAAAGCGCTGGAAGGTGAAGAAGATGATCGCCATCGGGATGGTGGTGAGCAGTGCTCCGGCCAAGACTGTTGACCATGGCGTGGTGGAACCGAACTCGCCGCCTTGGAGGGTAGCCAACCCCACCGGCAGGGTACGCAGTTGCGGGGCTGAGGGGATGGCAATAAGCACCTTCAGGAACTCATTCCACGCTCCCACCGTTCGGAGAATGACCAGCGTCAGCAGGCCGGGAGAGGCGAGCGGCAACACGACTTTCCAAAACGTTTGAAAGCGAGTTGCCCCATCGAGAGCTGCCGCTTCTTCCATTTCTGGGGGTATCTGCTCCATGAACTGCTTCATGATCAATATGTCTGCGCAATCGAACAACATCGGCAAAATAATGGCCCAGTACGTGTTGAGAACACCTATCTGCTTCAACACAATGAATTGTGGAATCGCCAAAACAATGTGAGGAATGCCCATCACCAAAAGAATCATGCTGAAAACAAGTTGGCGGCCACGAAACCGCATTCTGGCCAGTGCGTAGCCGGCGAGCGATGCCAGGACCAACCGACCGGCAACGACCGATACGGTCACAATGACCGAGTTGAGCATCCAGCGAGGGAAGGTAATCGAGTCCTTGCTCAAGCGGCGGATCCCGTCGAGCGTGGGGCTCCCAAGCTTGCTATCGAAGGTTAGTTTCACCGGATTACGGGTGATGTCTGCGTCCGTCTTGAACGAACTGATCGCCGAGAGAATGAACGGCATCACATAAGCCAAGGCGGCGGCCAATAGCAGGGCGTAGGCCAGAAACTTCAGCACGCGAAGTTTGTTTCGCTCACGCCGGGCCTTGGACTCGTAGTCAACGCCAACGATGGCGGCATTGGGTTTCGTGATCGCCGTCATCAATCGACCGCCCTGTCGCTCACGATGCGTCGCTGAATATAGGTAAATACGGCGATGATTGCGCAAAGAATTACGGCCAGGGCCGCACCCAGACCGGCTTGACCATTCTTGAAGGACTGGAAGTAGATCCAAAATGCCGGGGTAATTGTTGACTTATCCGGGCCACCGAAGCTCATCGCGTAGACCTGGTCGAAGACCTGCCATGTGCCGATAAGTCCGAGTACCAGAACCAAGAAGACTTGGGGACGCAACATCGGAAAGGTCACTAGCCACATACGTTTCCAACCGGTGGCACCGTCTAGGGTCGCTGCCTCATCGAGCGATTCCGGGATGTTCTGAAGGCCACCGAGAAAGATGAGCATCAACGTACCGCTCGTCGTCCAAATAACGCACGCCATAATGGCGCACATAGCCACACTCGGTCCGGAGAGCCATTCCCAGAGTGATTGCCCAAGGAACATGCCTTTCAAAAACGAGGGTGATCGTTTCACGCCGAATGCTCCGAGAAGGTTATGAAACGATCCTCGCGAGTCTCCGAACCAGTTGACTTTCTTTCCGGGAAATACCTTGTTGGCCAGCCCGTCGACCTGAAAAATAAACTTGAAGATCAACGACACGGCGATCGACGAAGTGATTGACGGAAAGAAGAACGCGAGGCGAAAGAAACTCCGGCCTCTCAGCACTTTCTGATGAACGATGAAGGCCAGAACAAAGGCAAGGAATGTCTGGATGGGTACGACGAGGACAACGTAATAAAAATTGTTCTTCAGCGATAGGAAAAGATCATTCCGCCGCAAACCTTCTTCAAAGAGAAGCGTTTTGTAGTTCCCCACCCCCACTGACTTTGCTTTCAGCGGCGGGCTGATGCCGCCCCAGTCGGTAAAACTCACCCACAGAGCCATGAAGATCGGGATGATGATGAAAACCAGCATCCCAATGACGAACGGCGAAAGGAACATCCAGCCCGTCCGGACGTCGTTTTGGAAGATGGACTTCCCCCCACGTTTGTCTTTGGCCAGCCATTCGCCGAGGCGACGCGGTTTGCGTCCCAGCGGCTCCACGGTGGTGGTACTCACAACAACCATCCTTTACGCAGGTGGAAAGAGAAAACTGCGGGAGGTGCTCATCGGCCGGAGGTCTGGGGTAGCCCTCCGGCCGACGAAATGTTGAGTACTACTTCAGGACGCTTTGTCCGGCTGAGTCGACGGCCTTGGCGTAATCATCAAACGATTTCTCGCCGCTAAAGACTGCTTTCAGACCCTTATTGAATTCACCCTGGACGTCACCGAAACCAGGGACGAACTGGAACTTGCGGGCATAGGCAGCACCACTCACGAACGGCTTGAGATTGGGCCGCGCGGCGAGCCATTGATCGGCAACTGACGCATGCGCGGGCATGACGTTGAACGCATTGGTCCACTTCAGCGAGCCTTCGGCATTCGTCAATGCATCGACCAGTTTCCACGCCGCCGCTTGGTTCTTGGAGTTCTTGTTGACTCCGTAGCAAACGGTGAAGGCAAACGTGCCCTTGCCCTTCGGCCCGGCCGGCAGCTCGGCAAATCCGGCGTTCAGCGTCGGTGCTTCCTTCTTGAGGTAGCCGACAATCCAGTTCCCCTCAATCACCATTGCCGCCTTGCCCTTGGCCAACGCCTCGCCCGCCCAACCAGCACTGACTTCATCGGGGGCCTGCAATGACTTGGTCTTGTAGAGATCAGTGAGAAACGAGAAGGCTGCTTTGTTCTCCGGCGAATTCACCGTCATTTTCGTGACCTTGTCGTCGGTCATCGCGCCGCCCGCTTGGAACATGAACGTTCCGACACGTGGATACTCGAACCCCATGACCAAGCCGGCACGGCCATCGGTTGTGAGTTTCGCCGCTGCGACTTTGAGCTCATCCCAGGTGGTTGGCGGGGTAACGCCTTTGGCCTTCAGAAAGTCTGCGTCGTAAACGAGCGCGAGAGTCGAGAAATCCTTTGGGGGGCAGACAAGCTTGCCATCGACACCGGAGAACACGCTACGGAGCGAAGGATAGATGTCGTCGGGCTTGGTCAGAGCCCCCGCCGGTGCCGGAACGAGGGCACCGGCCTTGACCAGGTCTGGCATCTTGAACGAGTCGACGTAGAAGATGTCGGGGCCGGCGCCTGATGACAGCGCTGCTTGCAGAGCTGCGTCGTATTCCTTCTGCGGCAAGAACCGAGCCTTTGAACCGTTCTTCTTATTGAATTCATCGACAAGGCCAGTGAGGGCACCATCTTCTTCGGGGGAGCTGGTCCAGCCATAGATATCCAGCTTCGCTCCTTTAAGAGCACCTGCTTTTACTGATTTGCTGGCTTTTTTCGTTGCTGCATCCACGCCAACGGGCATGAGGCCGAATACCGCGACAGCGGACAGCCCGGCGATTGCACGCATCTGATAGTGCTTCATGGTGACTCCTTGAAAGTATGAGGTTGGGATGTTTCGGTACAGAAAATTGCCCGGCATGAGAAGCTTCGGCCGGAGGGTTGGCGTCGGTTATGCGGTTCGCCGAACCACGAGCTCGGGAGTGAGCAAGACCCCTTCGGGCGCGCTCGTTGAGTCAGCGAACTGCAGAGCGAGAAGGCGGGCAAGTTCTTTGGCGACCAAGCCAATCGGCTGGCGCACTGAGGTCAGCCCACCGCCGGCGTACGAAGCAACCGGCGTGTCGTCGAATCCGATCACGTCGGCGTCACGACCAGGTATCAGCGACCGGGACTCAAATTCCGAGAGCACCGTTAACGCCTGGAGATCACTGATTGCGACGAACGCCGTCGGAGCGTTTGCCGAGTCCAAGAGTTGACCAAGATCCCGTCGATCCGAAGCCGGGTCGTCGCGCAAATTCACCACGGTGAGCTCGCTCCCCAGGCCGGCCGCGTTGAGGGTGTCTTTCACCCCGCGTTCGCGTTCGTCGTTGCCGACCGTGCCGGGATTGGCGCCGAGCCACGCAAAGCGTCGATGGCCCTTGCGCAGAAGATGCTCAACGGCAAGCTTCGTACCGGCGCGGCCGTCCACGTCGACCCACGAATGTTCGTCGTTGCCCCATGTCCGACCGAAGCTGACGAACGGTACCGATGCCGTGAGCAGGGGCGCAGGCCGAGCGTCATTGAGATCGGTTTGGGCGAGCACGACTCCATCGACTGCTGACTGGGCGTTGAGCTCCCAATACGTAGCAATCTCGCGTTCACGCGAATCCGACGTGAACAACAGCACGTGGTATCCGAGCTCCTCCACTGCCTCGGTCATAGCGTGGAGAAAGGTGTCAAGGACAAAGTTGCCCCGGGCGTCGAGCGGGGGAATCCGGTAGCCGATAACCCTCGAAGTGCGGGTGCGCAGGTTACGGGCGTTGCGGTTGGCCCGGTACCCGAGCAGGTCGACAGAATGCCGAACTCGTTCGATAGTTTCGGGGCGCACCCGGTCCGGCGCGTTCAGCACGTTGGAAACGGTTTGGCGACTGACTCCGGCGTGCCGAGCAACGTCTTCGATCGTCGGGGTGTCGTGAGCGAAACGGTCCGTCCTCGTCGTGTGCGGGAGCACAATCCGCGGCGGGGTGGAGGACAAACGTTGGCCGGCAGTGGCGGCGGCCTCGCCCTCATAGGCGGCGGGGTCGTTGAGGTTCGTCGTCGCTACACCCGACGGTTGCGGTGGCCGTTCGGAGCTGACATCTGTCGCAGCTGTCGCATCTGACACAAGGGGCGGGAAATGATCAGACGCAGCACCCGCCGATTGGTTTGCTGCATCCCTTGGAGTGGCATTTGCCGTCACGTATCACCTCCCGAAGCCGATTTGAACGTTCAATTTATCGATCAACACAGTACGGATGTGAGCGGTCAGTGTCAAGCGTCACAGCGACCCATTCCTCCGCCCGTGCCCGCATCGTCACGCAATTCCTCGTCGCACGTGCGGTAGACAACGGACGTCAGTGGAGCGGGTACGCCCCGGGGCGGCCGGTCAGCCGACGACGCGCCGGAGGACAACACGGGACTCGGTATGAGCAGCGCCGTTGGCCTTGCACCACCGGGTGAAGCCGTCGAGCCCTTCGGCGCCAGCACAATCGACGAGGACGGCGTAATCGGCGGCGCCGGTGACGTAGGCGGCGAAGGTCACTTCGGCCCGTTCGGCCAGGGCCGCCTCGAACCCGTCGGGCGAGGTCTCGGGCCGGAGTTGGACCTCGATGACGGCCCGCATTCCCCGTCCAACCGCCGCCGGATCGACTACCGCTCGATACCCGGAAATAACCCCAAGCCCCTCCAACCGGCGGACGCGATCGCCGACGGATGTGGCCGAGAGGTGGACGCTCTCACCCAATTCTCGCCATGACATCCGGCCCGACTCGCTCAGCATTGCGACGATTCGAGTGTCGATGTCGTCAAGTGCCTTGGATTCATCGGTCACACTGGCAATGTTGGCATAGGAACGCCGCGACCGCAGGGGACCGAGTCGTCAAGCTCACTTCATGAGTGCGCGCACCATCATTCGAACCATCGGCATACCAGCGGAAATTAAGACGTCGGAGTCTCGCGTTGCGCTCACGCCGGACGGAGTACGCGAGCTTGAGCGCACTGGCGCCCAGGTCTTCGTGGAAACCGGCGCCGGGGAAGGCGCCGGGATTTCCGACGCCGACTACGTGAGTGCAGGGGCCGACATTGTGCCCACCGCCGAAGCAGCGTGGAGCCAGGACCTGGTGGTGAAAGTGAAGGAGCCGCAGGGGTCCGAGTTCGGTTACCTGCGACCCGATCTCACGCTGGTTACCTACCTCCATCTCGCTGCGTATCCGAAGGTGGCCGACGCGCTCCTGGCGTCGAGGTGCACGGCGATTGCCTACGAGACGGTGCAGACAACAAACGGCGCTCTTCCGTTGCTTGCACCGATGAGTGAGGTGGCGGGACGATTAGCGCCGCAGATGGGCGCACAATTTCTGGAGCGCCACCGCGGCGGGCGAGGGATCCTCATGGGTGGTGCCCCCGGGGTGCGTCCCGCGCGTGTGGTCGTTTTGGGCGCAGGAAATGTGGGATGGAACGCCGCGTGGATTGCCGCGGGCATGGAGGCCGAGGTGTTGCTGCTGGACAAGAACCTCGACCGCTTGCGCTTTGTGGATCAAATTCAACGGGGTCGAGTCGTCACGCTCGCATCGAATCAGGGGGCAGTAGAGCGTGCGGTTGCCGATGCTGATCTGGTGATCGGTGCCGTGCTCGTCGCCGGCGGACGCGCACCGGTCGTAGTGAGTGAGGCGATGGTGCGCACCATGAAGAAGGGCGCAGTGATTGTGGACGTGGCTGTTGATCAGGGCGGATGCATCGCCACCACTCGGGAGACGAGCCATACCGATCCGACCTACGAACTGCACGGGGTGATTCATTATGCCGTTGGCAATATGCCCGGCGCGGTGCCGTACACATCGACCTATGCATTGACCAACGCCACGCTCCCGTACATCGCCGACGTGGCGCATGGAGTGGTCGCGGCGTCGGCCGATCCAGTATTGGCCCACGGGTTCAACTGCGTGGACGGCCACGTGACCAATGAGGTTGTCGCACAATCCCTCGGTCGACCCTTCGTTCGCCTGGCCGACGCTTTCGCCTGACCAGCTTGCGCCGGCTGACCAGCCGGGCGCTCTGGACTACGAAACGACGACGCTCTGGGCGCTCTGGGCGCTCTGGGCGCTCTGGACTACGAAACGACACTCGGGTCCGCTTCACGACGTCGCTTTCCCGCCCAGAACGAGTCAAAACCGAGCGGAGCTTCCGGTCAGGTGCTGTGTGGACAAACGAGCGTCTCATTGGTCGTCATGGCCGATGGGCCACGATCCACCCTCGGCATGCTCGATCAGTTCGACACAGCACCGAGCGTGTGGGGTGGCTGCTTCGCCCTCAGAAAGACGCAGCCACCCCACACGCCGGATTGCTGGTGGTTTCGGCCACAATGGAAGGTGTGGCTCGCCTCTTCTTTCCTCCCGCCGCCCTACCGGTAGCAACTGAACTACTTCGTGCCGACCTGCGGACCTTTCTCGCCGACGAGATCGACAGCGGCGGTTTCGTTCCCCGATGCGACACGTGGTTGTCGCAGCATGATCCGTCGTTCTCGAAGAAGCTGGGCGCCGCCGGATTTCTCGGCCTGGCGTGGCCCAAAGAGTATGGCGGTCACGGACGCAGTCAGCTCGACCGGTTCGTCGTCGTCGAAGAACTTCTGGCGCATGGCGCCCCCATTGCCGCCCACTGGGTGAGCGACCGCCAGAGTGGACCTGCGCTCCTCAAGCACGGGACCGAGCAGGTTCGGCGAGAGCTCATTCCCGGCATGGTCGCTGGTGAGATCTTCTTCTCCATCGGCATGTCCGAACCTGACGCCGGTAGTGATCTCGCCAATATCCGTTCGACGGCCACGCGCACCGACGGCGGTTGGTTGCTAAACGGCACCAAGGTATGGACGAGCCAGGCCCACAACAACCAGTTCTTCATCGTCCTCGTGCGAACGACCCCGCTGAATGAGGCCGGTTCGAAACACCGCGGCATGAGCCAGTTCGTGATGGATCTACGCGCTCCCGGAGTGGACATTCGTCCCATCCGCTTACTCACCGGACACCATCATTTCAACGAGGTGGTCATGACCGATGTCTTCGTTCCCGATCACTACCTCATGGGCACCGCGGGTAATGGTTGGGATCAGTGCATCGCCGAGCTGGCGTTCGAGCGCTCCGGACCCGAACGATATTTGTCGACGTTCCCACTGCTACGCGCGCTGATCGATGCCGTCGGCACCGATCCGAGCACTGAGACAGCCGCCCAGGTCGGGATGTTGGTCGCTCGATTGAGCGCGTTGCGAAGGCTCTGTATCTCGGTTGCCGTGTCTCTCGATTCCGGCGGCCTTCCGGTCACCGAAGCGGCGTTGGTCAAGGACATGGGCACGAGGCTCGAGGGCGAGATCGGTGAGGTGGCGAGACAACTCGTGCCGCCGGGAACCAATCCAGTCTTTGATCAGCTGGTGGCCGACGCCGTGCTCTCCGCCCCGGGATTCACCCTTCGAGGCGGCACCAACGAAATCCTGCGAGGCATCGTGGCCCGCGAACTGGGAGTCCGATAGTCATGCCGATCACATCAACCATGCGTGCTGACGATCTCGTGGTCGAGACGATCAACGCGGTGCTTGCATCTCGCTGCACGCCCGCGCGCATCGCCGCGGCCGAAGGTTCGATGGACGCGGCGCTGTGGTCATTGCTGGAGGAAAGTGGTCTCAACGCCGTCGGCGTATCCGAGGAGGCTGGGGGGTCCGGCGGATCTCTGCATGACTACGCGGCGATCGTCGTTGCTCTCGGCGAGCATGCGGCGCCGGTACCGCTTGGAGACACGCTGCTGGCCAACCATTTGTGTTCCGACGCCGGTTTTCAACTGCCCTCGGGGCCGACTGGACTCGCCGTCGCCCGGCCCGGCCGCGAGGTGATCCGTGTGCCGTGGGGCGGCGCCGCCACGAACATCGTGGTGATCACCGGTGCGGGGATCGGGCTGTGCTCGGCCGGTGTGCTTGACGTTGTGGGCCGTGGCAACAACTATCCCGGTGAGCCTTGGCTCGATGTCACGCTTGCGTCGGCCGTTGCCGCGTCGTCGACAGTAAGCGCACGTTGCACTCCACGCACTGCGCTGTTCTCGGCGGCGTTGATGCGGGCGCTTCTAATGGCGGGAGCGTTGCAACGGACCGTGGACCTCAGCGTGCAATACGCCACCGAACGCGAACAGTTCGGCAAGCCAATCGGGAAGTTCCAAGCGCTACAGCATTACCTCGCCGAGATGGCCGGAGAAGCTGCGGCTGCGCGAGCAGCATGCGATACGGCGGTCGACATCATCGCCTCCGGCGGCACGCTCGACGATTGCGAGCGCACGGCTGCGGCAGCCAAGGCCTACGCCGGACGCGCTGTCGCCACCGTGACCCGTCTTTCGCATCAGATACACGGGGCCATCGGCTACACCGACGAGCACCGTCTGCAGTACTCGACCCGACGGCTGTGGGCCTGGCGTGACGAGTTCGGCTCAGAGTCCGAGTGGGCCGCGCTGCTCGGGCGGGCGCTGGCGGCCGAGGGCGGGGCGCTCCTGTGGCCGACGGTTACCCGTTGGCCCGCCGCAGTCGGCTGAAGGCACAGAAAGAATTCCCCGCAACGATCAAGCAGGGCCCGCCGCAGTCGGCTGAAGGTAGGGCTCAGCACACGGCGAGGGCGGACACAGCATCGTCACCGAGTTCAGACGAGCGAGCAACAATGGAGACGTGATTCCGGCAAGTAGCCCCAACCAACCACCCGAGCTGCGGTCGCGCTCCCTCGGCGAGCGTATCGACGCCGCCATCAAGATCGTGGGCGCCAACTTCAAGGTGCTCTTCCCCATGGCGGCGGCGATCGTGCTGCCCTTTCAACTTCTCATAGCCCTTGGCACCATCTCGATCATGGACGACATTTCCAAGGCCAAGCCGGGCGAGCTGCCGAAGTTCACCTCCCAACAAATCGGGGCGGGTGGAGCGTCTGTGGTGCTCGGCCTGCTGGCCACGGTGGTGGTGACAGGTGCGCTCACGTGGTTCATCGCCGAGTTCTACGTTGGCCGTCGCCCAAAGGCTGGAGCAGCCCTTGCGTTCGCCCTCAAACGGACCCCCGCAACCATCGGGAGCTACATCGTGGCGACGATCGGTGCGGTGATTGCGGGAGTACCGGCCATCGCCCTACTGATCTTCGGCGCGTTCACGAAGCTCACGGCGGTGGTCGTGGTCGCGATCATTGCCTGGGCACTTATCTTTGTATGGTTTTTCATTCGGGTGTCCGCTGCCGTTCCCGCCATCATTGTGGAGAAGCTTGGTGCCATCGGTTCGGTCAAACGCTCGTTTCGGTTGACCAAGGGATATTGGTGGAAAGTGTTCGGAAGTCTCATCGTGACTTCCATCCTCACAGGCATTGTCGCCCAGGTGCTAAGCGCGGTTATTAACGGTTTACTCGGACTACTCGGAGGCGGGAACAAGGGCTTCGAGTTCATCTGGATCGCGCTCGCCGGAACCGTGTCGACTGCCGTGACCACGCCCGTCGCTGCGGCCATGGCGGTATTGATGTACCTCGAGCTTCGCATCGTGAAGGAGGGGTTCGATCTGGAAGTGCTCGCGGCCTCGCTTGGAGGGTCAAGTCCAACCGCCCCGAATCCCTGGGGCTGACAATCGATACCAACGACGCGCGACGAGCCGCCGCCGAGATTCTGCGTGAGCGACGGTTCCAAGAAGAACGGTCACCGAAGCCACTGCAGGGAGTGCTCACGTGGATCGGTGAGCGTCTCATCAGGCTTGGCCGGCCGTTTGGTTGGTTGAGGCGCCAACTCGACGGCCTATTGCCTGGCGGCGGCAGTGTTATCTGGGTCGCAATGACGGTGGCGGCCATCGCAGTCATAAGTGCGCTTACTTGGGGAGCGACCGCCAGTCGCGGACGGCGAATCGGAATCAATGGCGTCGGAGAGCGAGGGGTGCTGGCGGCCGATGATCTGGAACGCCTCGCCGCCGAAGCTGAAGCGCAGCACGATTTCGCTCACGCCGTGCGTCTGCGTTTTCGCGCCGGGCTTCGCCGCCTCGCCGAATTCAATGTGCTGCGAGCACCGGAGCAACGACCCAACGGGGACCTCGCGCTGACACTTTCCGATCCCCATTTCGATTCCCTAGCTCGGCGATTCGATCAGGTTGCCTACGGTGCGGTAACGACGACCGCCGATGACCTGAGTACCGCCAAGCTCCAGTGGCCCATCGTCATCGCGCACGGCTGTGAGCAGGCCCGAATCCGTCGCAGTGCGACAAAATCGGCGAACGCCACGCCACCGGTGGAGCCACGTCGTTGGTGGATTCGACTCGGCCAATGGATCGTCCGTCGAGATGGAACGAAGGGAACCGGGTAATGGTCGGCGCGCCCTCGTCGTCCGGCACCACAACACAATCGCCTCTGACAGAGGCGCTCGGCGCTGATGATGCGCCGATCGTCAGCGCCGGAAGTTTTCGGGGGAAGGGCAAGCGCATCGTTGTCGGACTCTGCGCCGTCGTTCTCATAGTCGCCATCGCTCGCGAGTCGGCTCAGCAGACTCGCGGCGCGCACGGCCCAACAGCGTCGAGCTACGCCACGTCTGAGGGCGGCTTGGCGGCGCTGGTCAGCCTCCTCGAAGGTCGGGACGTTCAGGTCGTCAAGTTGACTCATTCGCTCGACGAAGGGTCGAACAACAACGAGATCCGCTTTGACGATGTACTCGTTGTTCTTGACCAGGATCTCTCTCAGGCCGAACGGCAGTTTATAGGTGCACATATTGACTCTGGGGCACGGGTGATCGCCGGGGGCGCTCCCTCAGCCCCGTGGATCAGCCGCGTCCTGAACTCTCGCGAGCCGCTGCGGGTGGACACGGGAGCGGAAGGTCGCGTGAGTGTCGAGCTGGACGGAGACCGACAAACCGTGGCAACAACGGGCTCGCCGCGAGCGTGGACACAAACCCCCGAGCTCGCGGATCCGATCGGCTTCGACCAAGACGGCAAAACGGTGGCGTTCAAAATCGGTGGATTCATTGCCCTCGCGGACACATCGATTCTGGCCAACGCCAACCTCGCCAAGGTCGACAACGCCGCCTTTGCCCTACGCCTTCTCACTCCCCGCCTCGACACCGGCCGGGTCGTTTTCGCCGAAGCGGGGCACGGGTTCCGTAGCGGTCGGGGGGCAGGTCTCGCCGCCATACCCGCCAATGTACGGACCATGCTCATCGGCTTCGTTTTGGCGGCGTTCACGTGGATGCTGGCCGTCGGCCGTCGCGTCGGAGCGGCCGATATTGCCGACCGTCCGCTGCCGCCCGGTCGATACGAACACGTCGCCGCGGTTGCCTCACTCCTTGAACGGGCGAAAGGCACTGCGCCTGCCCTTTCGGCCGACGCCGACGCCATCGACGATCCACCCCCTCTCCAAAATTCATAAGGACGTAGATCAACATGCAAGCACTCCGAGACCGTGTCCTGACAGAGGTCCGAAAGGTTGTCGTCGGCCAGGACGAAGTGGTGGACACGCTGCTGCTAGCGCTCAATGCGCGAGGTCACGTGTTGCTTGAAGGACCGCCAGGAACGGCGAAGACCCTTCTCGCCAACACCGTGGCCCGCGCCCTCGGGTTGACCTTTCGAAGGGCGCAGTTCACTCCCGATTTGCTCCCGACGGACCTCACCGGAACGATGACGCTGGTCGGCGGTTCGCTCGGTGAACTGACCTTCCGGGCGGGTCCGGTTTTCACCAACGTATTGCTGGCCGACGAAATCAATCGCACCCCTCCGAAGACCCAGGCGGCCCTCCTCGAAGCGATGGGTGAAGCTCAGGTCACTGTCGACGGAACAACGCGGCCCCTTCCCGATCCGTTCTTCGTGGTCGCCACGCAGAATCCCATCGAATATGAGGGAACGTATCCACTCCCCGAGGCTCAGCTCGATCGCTTCACGGTGAAGCTCAACGTGAACGCTCCGACGAAGGAGCAAGAGTTGGCCATGCTGCGCCTGCGTCACGAGGGGGTCCGCCCGGCCACCCTGGACGATGTCATTGCCGTCTGTTCACCCGCCGACCTTGATCGCGTGCGGGCCGAGGCCGACGCCACCGCCACCACCGACGCCGTGCTGGAGTATGTGGTCGACATCGTTCGCGCAACCCGGACGCTTCCCTCAGTCGCCCTTGGCGGGTCGCCTCGCGCCGCCGTTCAACTCCTCGCCATCTCGAAGGCCCACGCCCGTTTGGCCGGTCGTGATTTCGTCACTCCCGACGACGTCGCAGCGATGGCCCGACCGGTGCTGCGACATCGTCTCGTGCTGCGGCCCGAGGCGGAGATGGAGCGGTACCGCCCTGATGATTTGGTCGCCGCGGCCCTGCAAAGCGTCACCGTTCCTCGCTAGTTCATCCGCACGCGCGCTGACCATTCATGGCACCCACCGTTCGCCTTGCTGTGCTCGTCGCCGCTATTGGCGTTGGAGGACTCTTTCTTCCCCTCGGTTTGACAAGTGCACTTTGGGTTGTGGCGTTCGCCGCAGCGGCGCTCGACGCCCGTCTCGTCGGCCAGCCGCCGACGGTCGCCCGCGTGCTTCGGCCCCTCGCCCGCAATGTGCCGGCGCCGTTTTCGATCGAAGTGGTGCCGTCGGCCGACACCCGTCGGGCTCGACGCATCACCATTCGCCAACCGCAGCCACCCGACATTCACCTGGAGCCGTCACACGCCGAGGGGATGACGTTAGAGGGCACCATCATCGCTCGACGGCGCGGCATCCATGCCCTGCCAAACGTTGCCGTGCGGTTCGAGGGACCGCTTGGTTTGGCCACCGTGGTGCATGAGGTGGGACCGACCGGTTCGGTGACCGTGCATCCTGACCTGCCCACCGCCCATCGACTGGCGATGATGTTCCGGCGCGGACTGCTGCAAGCTGATGGGCGCAACCGGGGTCCGCTCGGCTTGGGCACAGAGTTCGAAGCGGTACGTGAATATCGAACCGACGACGATGTGCGCCAGATCAATTGGCTCGCCACGTCACGCACCGGACGAGCAATGAGCACGGTGTATCGACAGGAAGACGAGCGCGATCTGGTTATCTGCGTGGACACCGGACGGCTCACGGCGGGTTCATTCGCTGGGTCCGTCGCCGGCACCGCGGGCGCACGGGGCAACGCGGGCACCGCGGGCGCACTGGACAGCGAGGCGTTGGCTTCGACCACGAGGCTCGATGTGCTTTTCGATGTCGTTGCCGCCCTGGCGTTGGTGGCCGACGAGGTCGGTGATCGGGTGGGATTCCTCGCCTACGACGATCGCCAACTCACTCGGCTGACTCCACGTCGGCGCGGCGGGCAGGGCGTCGTGAACGCTGCGCTCAGACTCGAGCCACACCCCGTCGACGCCGATCACAGCATCAGTGTGTTGCGCCTTCCAGCCGTTCGCCGATCGATCGTCGTGTTGTGCACTGAGTTACTGGACATGGCGAATTCAGGGGCATTGATCGCCAGCGTGGCCCGGCTCCATGCCGCCCACGATGTGACGGTGGTGACCGCTCTGGACCCTGCCGTGGAACGAGCGCGACGAGACGGTTCTCCGACCTTGCAACAAGCAGCCAAGGACCTCGTGGCCGACCGGGCCGAAGTTGTCCGAGGACTGCAAGCATGTGGGGCTCAAGTGATCAGCGCCGAACCTCACGCGCTGGCGGCCACCGCCACGCGCGCATATCTTTCTGCTCGGAGCGGCCGGAAACCCAAGCGCCATACGAGCGCCCAATAGCAGCCACCCACGAGAACACCGACGATCGTCGCCACGGTCACACCGAGCCCGGCGGGCGTGAAGAAACCTTCGATCACACCAGCGAGGACAAAGAATGGCATGGTCCCGAGCACAATCATCACGGCGCACTGTGCCTCGCGGGTAACGACGCGCCTTCGCGGCTCGTTGCCTGGACGAATGATTGCCATACCAATGCGCATGCCCGCCACAGCGGCCACCACAATGATCGAAAGCTCAAGAATGCCGTGACCAGCAATGAGTGCCAGCGCAACGTTGCCGTATCCGTCGGAAATCGAAGTTCCTGCCACCACACCGAGCATCGCCCCGTTGAAAACAAGGAGCCACGCGGACCCGATGCAACAGGTAATGCCGAGAGCGAACACGAGAATGCTCACTCGGATGTTGTTGACAAAGATTTCTGAGGCGAACTTCGTTTGCTCAGCAATGCTCAATCCGAGATCACCCGCACTCGTGCGCCCTTGAAATCGTCCGCCGAGCAGGAGGTTCGCCCGCTCCGGGGCGTTGATCGCCCAGAGGCCAGCGGCGACGGCGGGACCAATCATGAGGGCCCAGGCCGAGGCGAGGAGAGCAGGCCGCTCGGCAATCGAACGCCAGTATGTGCGCGTAGCAAATTGGCGGAGACCAATTCCGCGCGGGGCGCAATCGTAGAGAAGCGGACCACTGCGAGCGATTCGTCGCTCTAGTTCAACGGCAATTGGATCACCGGGAAACGCCACACGGGCGACGGCAAGATCGGCGGACACGCGGCGATGAAGGCGGGCAAACCGACGCACCTGATCTGGTGAAAGCACCCGGATTCGACGCCAGGTTGATGCGAGGGCGATCAACGTATCGAACTCCCGCCAATGCGGTTCCCCCACTGCGACAAAATCAGCTCGTGCCGGCGCGCTCATGAGTTGATCACCGGAAGTTCGTTGACGTTCGCCGCATTGGTTGAACATTAGGGCCCCGGCCCGTCCATTGACCGACAGCACCGATAGCGTGGTCCGCGATGCCGGCCGATCGACTCGAAGGAGTCTCACCCGAGGGATTGGCCACCACCGTTCCCCTGGCCAGCGTGGGCAGCAGAGCTTTTGCGGGCAGCGTTGATCTGCTGGTCCAGGGATTGCTCATTTTGATCATCGTCGTGTCGTTCAAGGGAACTGTTGTCGGCGACGCAATCACTGCGGTGTTGGTGTTTTTAGTGTTCTTCCTCCTGCCCATTGCGTTCGAAATGCTCGACGGCGGGCGTGGCCCGGGCAAGCGCATCGTCGGCCTCCGGGTCGTTACCCTTCGAGGCGGACCGATCGGGTTTCGCGCCAGCGCCATCCGCAACCTGCTTCGAATCGTGGACTTTCTACCGAGCGGATATTTGACCGGCATGGGCTCGATTCTGAGCACCACGACCGGGCAACGGCTCGGCGACATTGCCGCCGGAACGGTCGTGTCGTTCGTGCCGGGACGCCGCCGACGCAAGCGCAAGCAAGAGCAGCTCTGGGGCTTGGAGGGGCCACCGTGGCGGGCCCATCAGCAGGCGGATACCGCCGGCCGAGGCGAAGATCCGACGATCCTCGCCGTCGATGCCGTCCAGATCACTCCGGCCGAGATTGGGCTTGTCCACTCCTACCTCGCTCGCCGCCAACAGCTACCGGCCGACGCACGCACTCGACTTTCGGCGGAGATCGCGTCACGCTTGCGACCAAAGGTGGTGGGCATACCGATCGATTCCACCGACGATGAATTCCTGGAGCTCCTCGCCGCCGTCAAGTCGTTGCGCCGATAGGTTGGTGCAATGACTCGTCAACCGACTCCCGCTGACCATTTCACCTTCGGCCTGTGGACCGTCGGTTGGCAGGCCCGTGACCCGTTCGGCGATCCCACCCGCGCCCCGCTCGATCCCATCCGCACGGTGCATGAACTGGCCAAGCTCGGTGCGTATGGCGTCACCTTCCACGACGACGATCTCGTACCGTTCGGTTCTTCGGACGCCGATCGTCGCAAGCAGATAGATCGCTTCAAGGTCGCTCTCGACGAAACCGGGATGAAGGTTCCGATGATGACCACCAACCTATTCACCCATCCGGTGTTCAAGGATGGCGGGTTCACCAACAACAATCGCGAGATCCGTCGCTATGCGCTGCGCAAAGTGATGCGCAACATGGACCTGGCGGCAGAACTAGGCGCGCATACCTATGTGTTCTGGGGTGGCCGCGAGGGATCGGAAAACGACGGGGCGAAGAACGTGCAGACGTCGCTCGACCGATACCGTGAGGGACTGGATACGCTCGCTCAGTACTCGATCGATCAGGGTTACAACCTTCGCTTTGCACTGGAACCGAAGCCGAACGAACCGCGGGGCGACATCCTCCTGCCCACCGTTGGACATGCGCTGGGCTTCATTTCCACCCTTGAGCATCACGAAATGGTTGGTCTCAATCCCGAGGTGGGGCACGAGCAGATGGCGGGTCTGAACTTTGTGCACGGCATTGCCCAGGCGCTGTGGCAGGGCAAGTTGTTCCATATCGATCTCAACGGTCAGCGCGGCATCAAGTATGACCAGGACCTCGTGTTCGGCCACGGTGATTTGATCAGCGCGTTCTTCCTCGTGGATCTCTTGGAGGCAGCGGGGTATTCCGGGCCGCGTCACTTCGACTACAAGCCGTTGCGGACCGAGGACGACAAAGGCGTCTGGGGCTCTGCAGCGGCGAATATGCGTATGTATCTGTTGCTGCAGGAGCGGGTCCTCGCCTATCGTGCGGACCCGGAGGTGCAGGGGGCCATGGTCGAAGCGCAGGTTGCAGGAACGGGTGTGTCGACCCTGGCCGCCGGTGAGTCGTATGCAGACTTACTAGCGGACCGCTCGTCGTGGGAAGACTTCGACGCCGATGCCGCCGGCGCCCGCGGGTGCGCCTTCGTCGCCCTCAACCAACTGGCCCTTGAGCACCTCATGGGCGCCCGGGGCTGAACCCGCCGCCCTCGAACACTTCATGGGAAAGCCCTCACGGGTAGCGCCTGGTTAGCGACACCGACGATCCAGGCATGCGCTCGCGCACGACGGCACGAACCAGATCGGCGAGCGCGCTGTCCACATCCCCATGACGCTACCGAGCCTGATTCGGCTGCCGAGCCGGCCGACTCGATTCCGGGGCCGAGCAGCCTGATTCACTCGGATGACAGCGGTGCCACAGCCACCGTGTCACCTCACGAGGGTGACGAGGGCGTCGGCCAGACGCCGTTCGTAGGGTTCTCCTTCGTGTCCGCCAAGCATCTCGGCGCGCTGGAGGTGCTCGAGCCGCCACGCATCGTCGGCAATCCGGGCGAGCACGGCCTTGAGTTCCGCGCCGGCCAATCCTGCGCATGGAGAGCCGGAATAGCGGCGGCACGGAGCCCTGCGCGAGCAGAAGCTGAATCCGCAAATTTCTGGTCACGTCCTCAAATTCCACAAATAAGTTCTTAGTCGAACGATTTACCCCTTGTCAAGAACATACGTTTGATTTTTCCCATTATCGTCTCGGGCTAGGGCACCAGTCACGAAATGATGCGGGCAACGGTGCCGTAGTAGCTGGTGACGATCAGCTCACCTTGGGCGTCCAGACCGACGCTGGTTGGCGCCCGGAGTTGGATTGGAAGCTTTGTTTCCACGAACTTGCCGCCAGGGCCTGCTTTTGCCGCCCACAGAGTGCCAGAGCACAGGTCGCCGAACACGAACGAGCCGGCCAATGATCCGGTGCGGGCCACCGCCCCGCCGATCACTGCACAACGGCCGTTGGTGTGCGGAAACTCGTGCACCGGATCGATCGCCCCCTTCGGCCTTTCCCCACCTTTATAGGCGCGCGTACCTTCACGGAGCTTCCAGCCGAAGTTGGCACCACGCGCTTTGTCCAGGGCGAGGCGATTGATTTCTTCCCAGCTCGCTTGGCCGGTATCGGCGATCCATAGGGTGCCATTGGCTTCAAGGTGAATACGCCATGGGTTGCGTAGTCCGTACGCATAGATTTCTGGCTTCGCGGCTTTGGCCACGCCAAGGGCGCGGCCGGGCGCTTTGCCATTGGCAAACGGATTTGCTGGAGGGATTGTGTAGGGCAGCGCACCATCGGCCGAAGGTCGGGGACTGATTCTGAGCAATTTGCCGAACCAGCGGTCGAGGGTTTGGGCATTGTTGTTCACATCTCCCGCTCCGCCCTTGGTCCCCACTCCCCCGCCGTCGCCCAGACTCACGAGGAGGAGGCCGTCGGAGGTGAAGGCCAACGCTCCGCCATAGTGATCGTCGTTGGGATGGGGAATTTGCAGGAGGATGCGTTGTTGGGCGGCGTCGGCGACAGTGCCGTCGAAAGGGAACTCGGCGAGGGTCCAGGCGCCGTCGAGGGCGGCATACGTTACGTATACATACGATGGCGGGCCGGGGGGAAAGGCGATCTGATGCAGTCCCCGCTCGTTCTGAGTGGACACCAGGCTGCGAATGTCGAGCACCGCTGAGTCCCGGAATTCCCCGCCTGCGTAAGCGCGCACACGGCCCGTCTTCTCCACGACGTAAAGAGCGCTGTCACCAGCGCGTGTGGCGGTCGAGATCGGCTGCTCCACATTGGTCGCCAAGGGCACGAGAGTGACGGTGCTGGTGGATTGCGCCTTCGCTGTTTCTAAGATACAAAGCGCGCTGATAGTCAGCGCGGTGATTACACGCCTGAAGTTCACGCTTCAAGGCGGAGACCGGCAGCGAGCGCCTCGACCACTTCGAGGTACTCCTCCACCATTTCCATAACCACTTTGCCCGCCGGCTTGACCTGATTCATCGAGCCGACGATCTGTCCGACGAAATAGTTCACCAATTTCTCGGCCCCCGAGCCGGGCGTGTTGGCACCGCGTCCGATGCGACGCTGCGCCTCGGCAATCAACATCCCGTGCAGCGGCATGCCGAGGGGCTTGGGATTATCCGGGTTCTCCCACTCGTCCGTCCATGCCGTGCGGAGCTGGCGGGCGGGCTTGCCGGTACTGGCCCGTGAGCGCACCGTGTCGCTGGACGTGGCGCGTAGGAACTTCTCTTTGACGACCGGGTGGGTCTCGGCTTCTTCGGTGGTCAACCACACCGAACCGGTCCACACCCCTTGCGCGCCGAGGGCCATCGCTGCAGCGATCTGGCGACCGCGACCAATGCCGCCGGCAGCAACGACAGGCACCGGGGCGACCGCATCGACGACTTCGGGGATGAGCACCATGGTGGCGATATCGCCGGTATGACCACCGGCTTCGTAGCCCTGAGCAACGACGAAGTCCACGCCGTTGTTGACCTGGCGCTCGGCGTGGACCTTGGTACCGACGAGGCCAGCAACGTGCACGTTGTTGTCGTGCGCCTGCGTGACCAGATCGGCCGGGGCGGGGCCGAGGGCGTTCACGATGAGACGAATCTTGCGAGACAGCGCAATGTCCACCAGAGGCTGCGCTCCCTTGTGCGACCAGCTGCCCACGCCACTCGGAGCGATCTCACCCGGTGGGAGAGGAGGAACGTCGTAGCGGGCGAGAATTTCGTTGACGAACATACGATGTTCGGCCGGAATCATCGGGGCAAGGCGCTCGGCCGTAAGACCGCCTTCATCGGAGCCGGTGTACTTGGCGGGGATAAGCACGTCGATGCCGTAACTCTTGTTCGGTCCGATCTGCTCCTCGATCCAGTCGCAGTCAATCTCCAGCTGTCGCGGGGTGTGCGCTGTGACCCCGAGGACGCCCATGCCCCCGGCCTTGCTGACGGCGGCGACCACGTCTCGACAGTGGCTAAAGGCCAGGATCGGGAACTCAATACCGAGCATGGAGGAGATCTTCGTCTGCATGTGTCGAGGCTACCGGCGCAGCGTCGGCCGGACCCAGTCGGTCGCCGGGTGGAAGCTGACGGAGGGCGAGCCCGGGATGGGCAACGGAGCAACCCGGCAAGCGGCATTGCCGCCAGACGATGCCGACCGCGGTTCGTTGAAAGCTGATTGTCCGAAGGTTACGATCGTGCACAAATGAGACAACAGTGAGACAACAGGATATTTCTGCCGCCAGCGAGAACGATCTCGACGCCGTTGAGTGGGAGTGCCTTGGCCGAGCTATCCGTGAGCGTCGGCTCGAGCGCGGGCTCACGCTGGTGGTGTTGGCCGTCGAAGTGGGTCTATCCCAACCGTTTCTCTCACAAGTAGAAAATGGACGCGCTCGACCGTCAATGATGTCGCTCTACAAAATCGCTCATGCCCTCGGCACGACGCCGCAGGCCTTCTTTGGTGGCCCGCTCGGGGATCTGGCAACGCCCACCCTTCTGCGATCCGAAAAGGCTCGCTCGATAGATGTCACCGGCACGAAATCTGAATCGTTGTGTCACTTGCTGCTCTCTGGAGACGCCCCGTTCCACGTTCTTGAATTCGACGGATTGCCGAGGGAGTACCTCGATTATTGGGAACATGACGGCTTCGAGGCGATCTACGTGATCGAGGGAAAAGTAGAGGTCGACATCGCCGGGGAAATCTCGACGCTGAGGGCCGGCGACTTCCTTTCGTACTCCTCGCGCCTGCCCCATCGGCTCCGATCGACGTCGCGCCAGCGCACCCGAGTCCTCTTGGTGGAAACAAAGGTTGAGGCCATCCAGCGCAAAGGCCCCGCAAGCCACGCCCCTCCAACGAAGTCCCGCAAACGCACAGCATCGAAGTGATTCGTCACAATCGGACATATTCATAACACCAATGTGTGCCGAGCGAGGCGAATCGATTTCCTGACGGTCACGTCAGTCGACTGCCGATGCCGTTTGCGCGTAACGTGTCAAATCACAACGAGCAAGGAAGTTTGGTGTAGCTGCGATGGAATCCACGACGCCGCGAGGTACTTTCACGTCCGAACAATTAGCGCTCGTTCGACGACAGATTTCGCTGTGGGAGAACAATCGCGACGACGTCGGCGCCGCCGCCGATTGGTGCGTGGACGGCGAACTCACCGCCCCTCGGGGTGTCCGTGTCGCCGCCGCTGACATTCCAAGTGTGGTCCACGGCTGGCATCAGACGCTCACGAACCTGCACGTTGAGCTGGTATCTCTCTTTGCGACAAGCGATGGGGATTGGCTTGGCATCGAGTGGATTTGGCACGCGACGCGCCGTCGAGACATGGCGAAAAGCGTTACTCCGGACGCCATCATCGTCGAACTTCGTGACGGGAAGATTTCGAGTTGGCGAGAGTATTTCGACACGTTTGGGTCAGTCGAGTTCGACTAGTTGTTCGAGCGAGCATCCTCAAGTTCTCGGAATTGAAATATTGGGGCTATCAATATGGCGAGCGACGGTTCATACTCTGGTGTGAGTCGTCTTGACGTGAGGCGCTAGACAAAAATTCCGGGGGGAACCTAGTTATGCAACGAACATCGATCCGCTTTTGGGCGGCCGCTTCGCTCTTCGTCACGGTCAGTCTTTTTGGCTGTAGTTCGGACAAGAGTTCGGACTCGACCACCGCCTCCGCCGAAACCACCGCAGCCGTTGCTGCGGGTGATTCTGCTGCGGCAACGGAAGCAATCGCTGGCGCGGAGACCGTGGCGGCGGAAACGGCGGTTGCGGAATCAGCCGCTTCGGCGGAAACCGCAGCAGCTGCGCCTGCGTCCGACGAACCGCAAACGCTCACGGTTAGCTACAACAAGACCGGCGATTTTCCTGAGCCCGACGCCACCCTTCAAGCAGCCAAAAAGGGCTTCGAGGCAGCAAATCCAGGCGTGAAGATCAATCTGCAGGCTGAGGTTGCCGCTGACGATGCATTCCGCACCAAGACGCAGCTTCGTCTCCAGTCCGGGAAGGATCTGCCTGACATCATCCCGAGCACGTCGAGCTTCGTTGACGCTGACGTCAAAGCCGGATACCTGCTGCCCATCGACTCCGCCCTGGACGCATGGCCCGATTGGAAGACGCTCTATCCAGACGCCATCCGCGAAGGAGCGAAGGCATTTGACGGAAAGACATATTTCATTCCGCAAGCCTCGAACGACATCGGCATCTGGTACAACAAAGACGTCTTTGCCAAGGCCGGTTTGCCGGAGAAGTGGGAACCCCAGTCCTGGGCTGACCTTCGAACCGCCGCCGAGACGATCAAGGCAAAAGTTCCCGGGGCGATTCCCGCCCATCTCTATGCCGGAAAGGCATCGGGAGCGATCGATGCCATCGGCAAGACTTTTCTTCCGCTCCTCTACGGAACCGGTGACACCCTGTTCGATTTCAAAACGAACAAATGGCAACCTGCGGGCAAGGGGTTTCTTGACTCCATGACCTTCATGCAAGGTATGTACAAAGACGGCCTCACAGCCAAGGCTGCCGATGTTCTGAGCCCCAATGTGTGGTCGTTTATTGGACCGTGGATGAAGGAATCCAAGCTCGGCTTTGTGCCCGATGGGAACTGGATGTCATTCGCCTGGGTCAAGGGCGGTCCGAACGAGTGGCCCGAGTGGGGCGATCGGTTGGGCATTGCCACGATGCCGACACAGAACCCGGGCGGCAAGGTCACCATTGGCTACAAGGGGGGCGGCTTCGCCGTCGTCAAAGGTACGAAGTCACCGAATCTGGCCATGGAGTTCGTCAAGTACACGAGCAACAAGGACATCTCCGTTGGGTACGCCCTGCGTTCCGGACAACTCGCCGTTCGGACCGACGTCGTCGCCGACAAGACCTACAGCGATCGCCCAACCGTGCCGGCATTCAGCGCCATGCTGCAGTACGCCAAGTACATTCCCAGTACCGAAGAGTCAGACAAGAATTGGGCGTTGCTTTCAGACATCGTGGAGAAGGTGGCATTCAGTAAAATGACCCCGCAAGAATCCGTCGACATGTACAACAAAGAAATGCCGGCAGTGGTCGGAAAAGCAAACTTCGTAGGGTAAATGAATTCGTTTCCGTCGGTGGGCGGACTCCGCAAGGGGTCCGTCCGCCGGAGCGCGAGATGGGCCGTGCCCATGGCCCCGGCGATCTTGCTTATCGGCGCGTTCCTTGCCGTCCCCATCGGGTATTCGATCTACCTCTCGCTCACGAACACCCGCCTAACCGGGGTTGAGGCACGGGCGCCGAAGTTTGTCGGGCTCGATAACTTCACGAAGCTTTTGGGGTCAGACGCATTTCCCAAAGCAGCATGGCTCACGCTTCTCTTCGTTGTTGGTTCAGCCCTCATTGGTCAGAACCTCCTGGGGCTGGCACTGGCGCTACTCATGCAGAAGCGCACGCGTTTGGTGCGAACCGCCGTCGGCATCACCGTGCTTGCGGCGTATGTTTTCCCCGAGATTGTGCCCGGCTTTATGTGGACATCGTTTTTGAACGAAAACGGCGTGCTGAACTCCGTCCTGCGCTTCGTTCACCTACCGCCACAACAGCTCCTGGTCGACCAACCAATGGTGGGCGTGATCCTCGCCGACGTCTGGCGGGCAACCGCATTCTCCATGCTCGTATACACCGCCGCCTTGGGCGACGTTCCCGAGGAATTGATCGAGGCGGCGGAGATCGACGGTGCTAGCTATGTCAAGGTGCTTCGCTACGTGATCTCGCCGCTGCTCCGACGAACGGCGTTCACCAATCTCATGTTGATCACCCTGCCGACAATGTCAGTGTTTACCATGGTGTTCGTGCTGACCGGTG
>JAYVSS010000169.1:0-1913 GCA_043775075.1 Acidimicrobiia bacterium | reverse complement strand
CGATCGTCGCTTCCGATCGGGCGTTGAGCGACCTGGCCCAACGATCACGCCTCGCCGGAGAGCGCGTCCCTACCGTCGGCCTGACCGGTGGGACGCTGTGGCAGGCGCTCGGTGGTCCGAGCGTGCCGGGGCGGCTGCATACCCCCGATGCTCGGCACTACGCCGTTGACCTGGTGCGAGCCAATCTCGACGGTCGCTGCGTCTGGTTTGTGGGGTCACTTGTTGCCCGTACCCGTTGGTGGCGTCACGCCGTGGCGGTCATGAACACGCCGTGGTTTGGATCGCTTCGGCTCGGCCATCGTTCCCATCCTGGCGACGCTTTGCTGGACATCACCGAAGCCACCGAGCTGCGCTTCGACGACCTTCGCAAGATCGTTCCTCGGGCCCGTCACGGCGCCCACCATCCGCATCCCAAGCTCAAGGAGAGACGGGTTTCGGAGGCGTCGTGGACGTTCGCTAGTGCGCGGCATGTGGTGATCGACGGGCGTCGTGTTGGTCGCTGCCACACGCTGTCCGTGGTCGTTGAGCCCGACGCCCTCACTGTCGTGATCTGATTTGCCGGTGCGCTATCACGGCGGGGTACGTCTGGGTGGGACCCAGCATCCTCCGGGTTGAGTGACGGGCTCCGTACGATCGTGGGCGGTGTTGCTTACGACCCCTGAGACGTTTACCTCCGACGAGCAAGAAATTCTGCGTCGATACTTCACCAACCTCGAAGACCCGGTTTTCGCTCTGGTCAATCTTCCCGAGGTCGTGAAGGGAGCGTTGTTCGCTCGGTACTCAAGGTCGGCGAAAAGCCTGCGTCGGCTATTTCTCGATGAGTTCGTCGGAGAGCTCGACGTGACCGGCGACCGCAGCGTTGACGCCACGATCGGCGTCGATCGGGCGGAGAAGCTGTACGAGAAGGTGTTCCTGGAATACGGCGATGATTCTGTTGCCCAACTCGGCGGCGTGCACCTGGCGTGTGAGCAGGCATCGAACATGCTCACCAAAATCCTTGAGCGCGGGCGCCTCATGAGTTACCTCGAGCAGAGCACTCGGTACATCGCGTACGACGCTCGCATCGATGGCCGGTTCCGCTATTTCCGCGACGCCGACGTGCTGGCGTCGTCGCTCGGAACCCGGTACGTCGGAGACATGGATCGGCTGTTCGATACGTACAGCGAGGTGTTCGCCGGGGTGGTTGAACATGCCCGCCGGGCGTTTCCGAAGGACCCCAACGACTCGGACATGGTGTGGCGGGCGGCGATTCGGGCCAAGGCACTGGACGCCAGCCGCGGGATTCTTCCCGCCGCGGCCCTTTCTAACGTGGGGATCTACGCCTCCGGTCAAGCGTACGAATCGTTGATCCTGCGAATGCGGTCACACCCTTTGCCGGAGGCGCAGGCCTACGCCGAGCTCATGCTCAATGAACTACGGAAGGTGATTCCGTCGTTCCTCAGCCGACTCGACCGTCCCGAACGCGGAGGGGCATGGGTCGAGTACCTGACGACGACTCGAGAGGACACCGCCAAAGCAGCGCGCGAGTTGTTTGCCGGCGATATCGACGAAACCCTCGACGACACCGCGCCACCACAGGTACAACTCGTGGACTTTGACCCCGACGGCGAGGACAAAGTTATTGCCGCCATGGTCTACGAGTCCGTTGACCTGCCTGAGTGGAGGATTTACGAGCGAGTCAAGACGATGTCCGTTGAGGAGAAGGCCCGCATCGTCGGTTCCTACGTGGGGGAGCGGCTCAATCGGCGCCACAAGCCCGGTCGAGCGTTCGAGCGGACGGACTACCGCTTCGATGTGCTGTCCGACTACGGGGCGTTTCGGGACCTCCAGCGGCACCGCATGCTGACTATCGAGTGGCAGGCCCTGAGCCCGGCCCACGGCTTCGTACTGCCGCCATTGGTCAGCGAAGCGGG
>JAYVSS010000168.1:0-3403 GCA_043775075.1 Acidimicrobiia bacterium | reverse complement strand
GTGCGCGGCATGTTCGTGGCCCAGGAGATCAAACCGCAGGCCAAGGTACTGGCGGCGGACCGAGGCCTCGCATGGGTTGAAATCGACTACGACGAACTGCGAGACCGCCCCTCCAATGTGCTTCGTCTGTTCTAGCGATCTCTAGCGGCGGGAGAGGGCGCCGTTGGGGCCGACGAGTAGTTCAACGGTGGTTTCGCCAATGGTGCACGTCACCGTCGAGCCGACCGGCTGAGCGGCGGCGGAAGTAAGTGCACATACTGACCCGGTCCCGACGAATTCCTCAGCGGCCCGCCTCGATATCACCGGAAAGGTCGGCCGGGTGACGAGGGTCCCGTCGGCGCTCAGCGTTACTAACCAGCCGACCGGGTGCTTGTCGAAGGCAATGAGACATTGCAACGTGAGGCCCACCTTGGGTTTCTCCACCGGAGGGCAACTTGGCTTTCCGAGCGAAACTCCCAGGTTCGTGGCCACGGGAAGAGCACCGGCGGTGACGGCCGCCGCCACCAGGACCGCCCCGGACTTGCCAGTGAACGGAGCGGCCACTGTTGTTGTCGTCTTCGATGCAGCCGAAGCTGATCCGGCTGTTCCGGCCAGAAGCGCAGCTGCACACAATACGAGAGAGATACCAGACCCCCATGCGGTCGCGCCGGGGACTCGTCTATGGAAGCGATACAGCAGATACACAACTCCAGTCTCGCCTGTGGCCATCCAGGCCTGGCGCATCGGCGCGGCCAGTACGTTGGTGCGGTGCGAACCGTCCGAGTGATCCCCTGTCTTGACGTTGACCTCGGTCGGGTGGTGAAGGGCGTCAACTTCGTCGGTCTGCGTGACGCCGGTGATCCGGTGGAGCTCGCTGCTCGCTACGACGCCGAAGGCGCCGATGAGTTGATCTTTCTGGACATCACGGCGTCGTCGGACAATCGCCAGACGGTCTTCGATGTGGTCGCCCGGACGGCCGAGACGGTGTTCATTCCGCTCACCGTCGGTGGCGGGGTGCGCGCCGTTTCCGACGCCCGACGGCTTCTGCGCTCGGGGGCGGACAAAGTGAGTTCGAACTCGGCCGCCGTGGCCCGTCCGCAACTCGTGGACGAAATCGCCACGGAATTCGGCACGCAATGTGTGGTTGTCGCCATCGACGCCAGGGCCTGGTCAAATGGCCGCCCTGGTTGGGAGGTGTTGGTCAACGGCGGGCGCACGCCCACCGGAATTGATGCCGTTGGTTGGGCCGAGGAAGTTGCCCGTCGAGGGGCGGGGGAGATCATGCTCACGTCGATGGATCGTGACGGAACCCGTGATGGGTTTGACCTCAGCCTCACCCGAGCAGTTGTCGACGCGGTCGGGATTCCGGTGATTGCTTCCGGCGGGGTTGGCTCGCTCGAACATCTCGTGGACGGTGCGCTCATTGGAGGGGCCAACGCAGTGTTGGCCGCATCGATTTTTCACTTCGGCGAGCACACCATCGCCGAGGCAAAACTTGCCATGGCCGCCGCCGGCGTTATCGTCCGCCCGTAGTGCCCAGACGGTGCGTCAGCTGACTCGACGAAGTTCGCGATCGAGGATGGCAGTGAAACTCTCACCGGTTGGGGCCGGCGCGAACGGGGCTGATGGTCGGGTGAGGCTGCGGGTGCGGGTTGCCGATTCCAGGCGCGTCGCGGCCTGGTCTAGTTGACGTAACAGCCGCCTGTAGTAAGTATCAGCCAGCGACGGCGCGGACGCTTTCGGCTGGTCACGGTCCACTAGACCGGCCCGCTGAAGAGAGCGGTAAGCAGCCACGATTGAGGCAAAACGCAAGGGGTCGCCGCCAACGTCGGGGTGGGTTCGTCGGCTGAGGTCCCGAAACGCTCGGGTGATCTCGATCGATTGTGCGTTCTCGGGCAAACCGAGAACAACGAATGCGGCTTCCTTGCCCATCCCACGTCCTTGTGGTTATCGTTCGCCCCCGATCCTTCGGAGGCAGGTGTCCGTTCGGCACGCCTGGCGCAACGCTGCGTCAAGCACCCCGAAGTTGAGTCATACGGCCCACGGATAATTGGCTGTGGACTGATTTGCGCCACTGTGGACCAGCAAACGACGTCGTGAGTGGCTCCAGAGTGTCGTCAACCGGTCCAGAGCACCGACGGCGGCGGGCCGAAATTGCCCGACGGAATTGAGCCGGGAGTTGTTCAGTCTCTAGGGTCGACCGGGTGGCCAGTCTTAGCGACGCGAGTGTTCAAGACGATCCGTTCGACTACTACGCCCTACGGCATGGCCAGTGCCCGGTGTGGCATGAGGCGGATACGGACCTGTTCGTTCTCGGGGGAATGGACGAAGCGCGCGCCGCTCTCAACGACCCGGCGACGTTTTCGAGTGCTCCGGCCCGGCGCGGCGTCGGGGTGAATCCCGTGGTCGTGGCCTACATGACCACGTTGTTTGAAAAGGGTTGGCCCCGGGCGACCACGCTGCAACGCACCGATCCGCCCGTGCATACCCGCTACCGCAGAGTCCTCAATCGTGTGTTTACCCCCGGGCGGGTCCGAACGCTCACTCCCGGTATCGAGAGCATTGCCCACGAACTGGTAGACGGGTTCATTGATCACGGCCGGTGCGAGTTTGTCGCTGATATGGCGCTGCCGCTTCCGGGCATGTTCATTGCCGAGCAACTCGGACTCGACCGTTCGCAGTACCGGACCTTCCGTCGATGGGCTGAAGCGATGCTGTGCTTGGCCAACCGCCCCGACATGACGATGGATGAGGCCATGGCGGAGGTTGAAGTTGAGCTTGAGGCGCAGCGCTATCTCGCCGCCGAATGTGAGAAGCGGCGGACGAATCCGACCGACGATCTGATCTCGCTCATCGTTCATGCCCATACGCACGACGACGAAGAACCATTCACCATGAACGAACTCCAGGATCTGCTTCATCAGTTAGTCACCGGTGGCTTCGAAACAACCACCGGCGGGCTGGCCAAGGCGATGTACCTGCTTGCGACCCGCCCGGAGGACCAGGCGCGGCTTCGTGTCCATCCCGAATTGCTGACGAACTTCATTGAGGAGTCCCTTCGCTACGACAGCCCCGTGCAAGGTTTGTGGCGCAAGGCGACGTGTCCCGTTGATGTCGCCGGCGTGGCGATTCCCGCTGGAGCATCCGTGATGGTGCGCTTCGGAGCAGCAAATCGCGATCCTCACGTGTTTGCTGACCCTGATCGATTTGATCTTGATCGACCGAATGCCGCTCAGCACGTGGCGTTCGGCTTGGGTGTGCATTTCTGCCTCGGCGCCGCCCTCGCACGCCAAGAAATGTTCAGCGCGCTGAGCATCCTCTTGGAGCGGACCACGCACATTGAACTCGACGGTCCTATGCCGTCGCCGGTCCATGACCCGAGCTTCTTCCTCCGGCCGATGAAGTCCCTACCGCTGCGTTTCGC
>JAYVSS010000167.1:0-8523 GCA_043775075.1 Acidimicrobiia bacterium | reverse complement strand
AGGCGGGGACACATCCATCGACGCTCAGATGGGGCACGGGCGACCCGCTCCCGCCGTTCTGGCGACTTCGTTTATCGCCGGCACGTTCTTCGGGTTGTTTGTCGTTGCACTCGATCGCGCCGGCGACCACGTTGGTGTGTGGCCCCTGGTCACGGCCAAGCCGGTTGGTGTGCTGTTCGCCATGGCTGTGGCCCGGTCCCAACGAACGTCACCGATCGTGCCGAGGATCGCTGTCAGGCTCTCGCTCGTCGCCGGGCTCGGCGACATGGCGGCGAACGTGTTCGCCACGTTCGCCGCCCAGGCGGGGAGCGTGGCCATCGCCGGTGTTCTCATTTCCCTGTATCCGGCGAGCACCGTCGTGCTCGCCCGATTCATCGATCGCCAGGCAATCACGCGGACTCAGCTCGTTGGCTTCGCCGTTGCCGCGATTGCTCTGGCCCTCATCGCCATCTAGCCATCGCCCAGGCGGTGATCTCGCCCGCTCTCCGAAGCGCATGTCCACGCTCTCGGGCATCGGCGGAATCGCCATCGTCGGCCTCGGCATCAACCTCGCCATGATCCGCCGCCACGACTGAAAGCCCGTTCCTCGCCCGCCGGGCGACACGTTCGACGCTCGCCAATTCTGCTCGCAACTGTTCCGTCGAGCCTTCCAACCCATCGATGGAATTTCTCAAAGAACGAACGGCGTCGTACACGCGATTGCCTCTGCTCGCCATACAGAAGGGGCTACCCCACTACCGACTCTGGGCATGGCGTCAGACGGTCTTTGCTCCAGTCATGATGGCCACGGCATCAGACATCGAAATGGTCTTCGGGTCCACGACAGCAACGCGCTGGCCGAGCCGCTGGATATGAATCCGATTGGCCACCTCGAACACGTGGGGCATGTTGTGGCTGATCAAAATGATCGGCAAACCCTTATCCCGCAGATCACGAATCATCCGGAGGACCTGGCCGCTCTCCTTGACTCCGAGCGCAGCGGTCGGCTCATCGAGAATGACGAGCTTCGAACCGAACGCCGCCGCCCGGGCAACGGCCACGGCTTGGCGCTGCCCGCCAGAGAGCGTTTCCACCGCCTGCGTAATGTCCTGAAGCGTGCCGATGCCGAGATCATCCAAAGCGGCTTTGGCGTCACGGCGCATACCTGGCTTGTCGAGCATCCGCAGAACCGAACCGAGCGGACCGCGTCGTCGACGCTCGCGGCCCAGAAATACATTGGTGGCGATGTCGAGCGCTGGAGCAACGGCCAGTGTTTGGTAGACCGTCTCGATGCCGGCGGCCCGAGCTTCTTGTGGCCGCCGAAAATTGACCCGCCGGCCGTCGAGGAGAATTTCGCCTTCGTCGGGCACCATGGCGCCAGAAAGGCACTTGATCAGCGAGGACTTTCCCGCCCCGTTGTCACCGATTACGGCTAGAATTTCTCCAGGATACAGTTCAAAATCTGAGCCATTTAATGCCGTAACACGACCAAATCGCTTCACTAGTCCTGTTGCTGAAAGGATCGGTACACGAGTCTCAACCGTGCTCACTTGGCAACCTTTCGAATCCACTGATCAAGACCAACGGCCACGATGATGAGCGACCCGATAGCAAAGTTTTGCCAGTAAGGACTCACCCCGGCAAGCGAGAGACCGATGCGAAAAACGGTGACAACGAGCGCTCCCACCAGCGTTCCAGAAAGACGGCCTCGACCACCAAATAAGCTTGTTCCGCCAATAACTACGGCCGTGATCGTCTCCAGATTGACGTCGGTGGCCGCATTGCTGCTGGCCGACAGCGACCGTCCAAGCTGGACCCAGCCGCCGACGGCATAGAGAAAGCCTGCAACCATATAGACGCTTACTAAAACGCGATTGACATTGATACCGGCGAGACGGGCCGCCTCTCGATCATCGCCGGTCGAATAAACGTGCGACCCCCACGCAGTATTGGACAGCACATACGCGAAGACAACGTACATCGCCAACACCAACAGCACGCCTACGGTAATCCGCATCGAGCCAATTGAGATTTTCCTACCGGTCCACAGCAAAAGAGAATTCTCCCCACCCAATTCATTCTTCGAAATCGTCCGCGCCTTGCTATACACCAGGCCCATCGATTGGAAGACGTAAAACGTACCAAGGGTGACGATGAACGGAGGGAGCCCGATTTTGGTCACCAATCCTCCGTGAACGGCGCCGAGAGCGATACCGACAATGGCGCCGATGAGGAGGGCCAGCGCCGGACTCAAGCCCTGCTCTGCGGCCAGCTTGGCGACCACAAGGTGAGTAAGGAGCATGCCCGTTCCCACAGCTAGGTCCACGCCAGCTGTCAACACGATCAGGGTTTGTCCGATAGCCAGCGCGGCAAGCACTGCGGTCTGCTGGAAAATGATTCCTATGGTCTCGGGCCGTTGAAAACGGCCGTTGCCAAAGACCGAAAAGACCACCGATGCCATGAGCAAGACGAAAGCCGGGCTGAGCGTGGGATACCGATGCAGCCAATGTTGCACTCGCGCCACCGGGCCGGTTCGAGTGCCGAACGCCGCAGCAACGTCGGTTGCCGACACTGTGTCCATCTGACAACCCCTCGGGTAGGAATCAACGCTTGTGTCTGCGTATTGGTGTAAGAGGTCGGGGGTGGCTGAAGCCACCCCCGACGCTAGGACAACTGGCTTTGCGAGACGGGGAGAAAGTGCCTCGCAAGCCGTTCTCTACGGGGAAATCAGCCCCAGCAGATTTTCTGGCCGTCAGCGACCGAGATACTCGTCACGCCGGGAACGGCCTTGTCGGTCACCAGCGCAACACCGGTGTTGAAGAAGTCGAGACCAGGACTAACTGCAGGCTTCGGCTTGCCGCTAGCGAGGTCGACAATGGCGGCCATACCCTTGGCGGCCATTTGGCCCGGGTACTGCTGAGCCGTAGCGCCGATGACGCCGGAAGCGACGAGCTCGAGGCCCGGCTTGCAGCCACCGTCGACGGAAACGATGAGGACACCCTTTTCTTTGCCAGCAGCCTTCAGGGCATCGAAAGCGCCCTGAGCGGCAGGCTCGTTGATGGTGTACACCACGTTGACATTAGGGTTCTTGGTCAGGCAGGTTTCCATGGCTGTCTTGCCACCGTCGACGGCGCCGTTGGTCGGCTCGTGACAGACGACTTCGTAATCGCCGCCACCGGCGTACTTGCCCTTGGCCGCTTCCTTGCCATTGCCCGACTTGTCTTCGGACTTGACGATGCCCATGCCGTTCAAGAAGCCCTGGTCACGGCCTGTGTCAACCGAAACCACCTTGTCGGTGAAGAGGTCCAGCATCGCAATGGTGGCCTTCTTGCCGGCCAGCTGACCGTTGGCCCACTGGCCGATGAGCTGCCCCGCGTTGTAGTTGTCGGTGGCAAAGGTGATGTCCACCGCAGTGGCTGGGTTCGGCGGAGTGTCCAGGGCGATAACCAACAGGCCCGCGGCACGAGCGGCGTCGAGGGCCGGGACGACATCGTCGGCGCTCGGCGTAATGAGGATGCCCTTGTCGCCCTTGGCGACGGCCGCCTCGATGGCGGCAATCTGCGTCGCGACGTCGCCATCGTCCTTGCCAGCCGCAACCGTGAGGCTGACGCCGAGCTTGTCAGCGTTGGCCTGCGCATCCTTCTGCATCGACACGAAGAACGGGTTCGACAGGGTCTTGAGGATTAGCGACACGCCGACTTTTCCACCAGCAGCCGGACTGGCAGCGGCAGTGGTTTCGGCGGCGGCAGCAGCCGTGGTGTCTGCCGCCGCGGCAGCAGTGGTCGCGGCGGCAGCCGTGGTGTCAGCCGCCGCGGCAACAGTGGTCTCAGCGGGAGCGGCAGCAGTGGTGTCTGCGGCCTTGTCTTTGCTGCAACCGGCAAGCGCGAACGCACCGACCGCTAGTAGGGCGGCTGTGCTGCGCATCTTAGTTTTGATCATGGCCTGAATCCCCTTGGAAATGGTGTGAATGGAAAACGTCGACGACGTTGCTGAAACGTTTCGGCAGCGGACAATAACGATCAAAAGACAACGTTGTCAAGCGATTCCGCTTTCGCCTACGCTGACCCCATCGAAAACGGCCCGCCCCGCTCGACCCGCCGTCCAACGTTACGTGATGTTGCCACGAGCGCCCAGGTCAGCTTCAAAACAGTTTCACGAGTCGCCAACGGCGAACCCGGCGTTCGACCCGAGATGGCAGCCAGGGTGCAATCGGCAATCAGCGAGCTCGGTTACCAACCCGATGATCGGGCGAGGCGTCTACGGACCACGAGCGAACGTACCGGCGTGATCGGTTTCGTCCTCGTCGATGTGGCCAACCCCTTCTTCTCGTCCACACTGCGCGGTATCGAAGAGGTCGCCCGCAAGCACAACTATTTCGTTCTTTCCGGAAGCACCGATGGCGAAGCAGACCGCCAGGACCAGCTCGTCGCAGCGTTCATCGCTCGGCGCGTCGATGGCCTAATCGTGGTCCCGACCGGCGATCATCTCGGCCCACTCGCTCCAGAGATCAAGCGCGGCACTCCGATGGTGTTCGTGGACCTTGAGCCGGGCGAAGCTGACGGCGTGGACCTCGTCCGTAGTGATCACTACGGTGGGGCCAGGGCGGCAACCGAACACTTGCTTGGTTTGGGGCACCGCGATATTGCATATTTCGGATCGCCACTTGACATCTTTTCTGCCCGCCTCCGACTCGATGGATTCCGGGAAGCTATGCGCACTGCGGGCATTGAGGTTCCGCCACACCGCATACGGACCGGGTTGTACTCACCGGAGCAGTGGCGAGAAATCGTCATCGAGACCCTCGCCCGGAAACCACGACCGACGGCAATGTTCACCGCCCAGAACTTCATCACCCTCGGCGCGGTTCAGGCGCTTCATTCGCTTGGCTTACGATCAGAGATCGCCCAGATTGGCTTCGATGACGTTGACCTTGGCGAGGTTGTTACCCCCGGCGTTTCCGTCGTTCCTCAGTATCCGCTCGAGCTAGGTCGCCGAGCGGCCGAGCTGCTCTTCCGTCGTCTCGATGGTGCGGCCATGCAGCCCGTGCGCGAGATTATTACGAGCGCCCTGATCGATCGCGGTTCGGGAGAAATTCGCCCGCCGCGAAAGCGCTGACGACTCGCTAGAGATTCCCGGTCGGCGCCGAGGACGTTCGCTCGAAGCCGTCCTTCGTCCACCGGCCTCCGGATCGCGTCAGCGTCCAGTGCTCGAAGGAATCCCCAGTCGCCTGCCACACGTCGATTTGACCGTCGCCAGCGGTGACCCTCCCACCGACCAGATTCAGGTGTAACGCAACATTCGGCAATCCGTTCCGTACCTCAATCACATCGACGGCCAACCCGGTATCGGTTCGAAACCCGAACACCAGTTCTTTTTGGTCGTCTCCGGTGACATCGGTGACCAGTGGTCGCCGCGAAGGTGAGGACGCGGTGTCGAGGCGAGCGTTCCACGTTCCCGCTTCATCAGAGGCAGGATCACTCGTCAGGATCGTGGCTCCTCCTTCGCCATCAAGTACCCACGCAATTCCGACATCGCCAATCGTCAGCCGATCGCAGTCCTTGGCCGCGCCCGATCGCAACGAGAGACTGTCGCAACCAGTGGTGTCATCCCAGAGCCGCCGTTCCGATGACGGCCCGAACGCTGTACCGTCGGTGGTGAGCGAAAGCTCGAGTTTTGGTGCTGCGGTCGTGGGGGCGGGCGCCGATGTTGTCTCGGGCACGGCCGTGGTTTCGACTACCGCCTGCGTCGTCTCGGGTAGCGAGGAATCAACGACGAGCGGCATGGCGGTGTCAGCAACCGCAGTCGTGTCGGGCACAGCCGAACTATCCACGGCGGCCACCACGGTGTCGTTTTGGCGCTGGCGGACCGCATAGGCACCAGCAAACGACCCAGCAAACAGCAGCAGCGTCAGGGCTGAGAAGCCAAGGCGGGAGCGGGTTCGGGACCGGGGCGATGTCATGGTGGCAAGCGAGCGGCGAGCGGTTCGGACTCGACCATTGCGAGCGTAGGGCGTTCCAACGGACTCAATCGACCAGTAGCGTCGAAACTCTCATGGTTCCCGACGACGTGTCCCCGGTTGTTACCGACCAAACCTACGTACACGTGCTTCCGGTGGACCGAGGAACTCCGCCGCGTTGGCTTGCTCCGCTGCTGATTGCGGTGGTGATCGGTCTCTACATTTTGGGTTTTGCGACCGGCGGTTTGGCCACCAAGCTGCTGAAGGATCATCCGCTGTCACTCATCGCGCTATCGCCGCGCTACCGGTGGTTTATTCTGGCGTCGCCTCGGATCGACGTCATCCCCTACTTTGTCGTGGGCATCGCCCGGCTGGTGGCGTCGGACCCGGTGTACTTCGCCCTCGGGTGGTTCTACGGTGACCGGGCGATTCAATTCTTCGAGGACAGCCTCGGCAAACCGACGATCGACAAAACCCGCGAACTCTTCCTCAAGGCGTCCACGGTCATGGCACTGTTTTTTGCCGGGCCAGTTATCTGTGTTCTGGCTGGCGCCGCAGGCATGAGACCGAAGCGATTCTTCTCCCTCAATCTGATCGGCACCACCATCATCGTGGCCGCGCTTCGGGTCTTTTCGGATCAACTCGACGGGCTCATCAAACCCGTCCTTCGATTCAACGACCGTTATTCCAAGTACATCCTCATCGCTACGTTGGCAATAAGCGTGCTTTACATCAGCCGAGCGGTCAGCAAGCAGGTCGGCGCAGTCCGCCGCTTCCGAAAATAAGGCCGCTGCTAGAGCAGCGGATCGAGTCCGACGGTGAGACCCGGATGGTCGGCGATGCGCTTGATGGCCAATACCACGCCGGGCATGAAGCTCGTGCGATCGGTGGTGTCATGACGAATCACCAACGTTTGTCCAGTCGTGCCCAAGATGACCTCCTGATGGGCAACCATGCCTCGCATGCGCACAGCGTGGACCCGGATGCCCGACGGTCCCTCGCCACCACGGGCACCGGGCAGTAACTCTTTCTGGGTGGGATCCGCTGCCCATTGGGCAGCGGCCTTGGCTGCGGCCATGCGGGCCACGGTGGCCATTGCGGTGCCCGAGGGGGCGTCAATCTTGGCGTCGTGATGGAACTCGATGATCTCCGCCGTTTCAAAATAGGGAGCGGCGATTTCGGCAAACCTCATCATGAGAACCGCCCCGATGGCGAAGTTCGGGGCAATGACACAATTGCTCAAGGTAAATGCCGCCTGCAGCTCGGCCAGATCGTCGGCCGAAAAACCAGTGGTACCAACCACCGCGTGCACGCCGTTGGCAGCACACCAGCGCATGTTCTCCATGGCCGCCGCGTGATGGGTGAAATCGACGGCAACGTGGGCGTGACTGTCGGCCAGGGCGTCCGGGCCCCCTGATAACTGGAGCGATACGCCGTCGATACCTGTGGCTTGACGGAGGTCAATCCCGGCCTTGAACGGATCGATTGCCGCCACCAACCGCAGGGCCGGATCAGCCACCACGGTCCGACACACTTCGGCTCCCATACGGCCCCCGGCCCCGAACACCCCGACGTTGATCATTGTGCACTCCAACTCTGGTTTCCGCTGCTTGACGGTGCTCCAGTCTGGCTGACGATGACTATCCCCTGTAGGCCATATCCGGTTCAAATTATTGGCACTACGAGCTACAGGAAAGCATCGAACAACCAACGCGGTGGCGGGCCCAGTCGGGTCGCTTGGCGGCGAAACGTTCGTTGCCCGGTTGCTCGTCGTAGGGGTGGCGCAACACCTCAAGGATCTCGGAGATTGGGGCGTAGTTGCCGACGGACGCAGCGTCGATAACTTCTTGCGCCAAATAGTTCCGAAGGACAAATCGCGGGTTGAGCGCGTTCATAGCTTGGCGTCTTGCTTGCTCGTCCAAACCTCCCGTCCGCACTCGCTCGGCCCACTGACGAAGCCACGCAATCACGTCGATCCGCACGTCGGCCTGCAGTCCGGACGGGTCGTACCAGGCGTCCACAAGCGGATCGAGCAGCTCATCGTTCGTCGCTTCAGGTTCAGTGGAGATGTTGGCCAGGTCGCGGAAGAAGATCACCTGGTCCACCTCGGCCCGCTCGAAGAGCAGGTACATCTCGTGCACCAAGCGGTCGTCGTGCTCGGTGGCCTCGTCGCCCCAACCGAGTCGGAGCCGGGTCATCGTCCGCGAGCGTTGCGCGTATTCGTCGGCGAACATATCAATCACCGCCTGCAGGGGAGATGGGTCGTGGACGAGCGGCACTAACGCGTTTGCCAGCTGCACGAGGTTCCAGTGCACGACCTGCGGTTGCGCGCCGTAGCGATAGCGCTTCATGGATGCGTCTGTGGTGTTGGGAGTCCAGCCAGGGTCGAAATTCTCCAGCCATCCATACGGTCCGTAGTCAATCGTGAGGCCGAGGATAGACATGTTGTCGGTGTTCAACACACCGTGAACGAAACCCACCCGCATCCAATGCACGACCAACGCAGCCGTTCGTGTGCAGACCTCGGCAAAGAAGGCCACGACCTGTTTCTCAAATGAGGCGTTTGACCCGGCGATTTCCGGGAAGTC
>JAYVSS010000166.1:0-2027 GCA_043775075.1 Acidimicrobiia bacterium | reverse complement strand
CAGCGACACTTTGGAGGCATCGGCAAGATCGAACGTCAAATGGTCAGGCCCCTGACTGCCCACCCCTGAGCCTGCCGGAAACATGCTCTTGGGCGGTTCGCGGAAGGCGATCGAGATAATGCGAGCGCCTTCGGCCATCTTCTTCCCGGTGCGCAGAAAGAACGGCACTCCGGCCCAACGCCACGTGTCGATCTCACACTTCAACGCGATGAAGGTCTCGGTTTCGGAATCTTGAGCGACGCCCTTTTCGTCGCGATACCCGAGGTATTGACCGCGCACCACGTGGGCCGGTTCGATGGCCTTCATCGAACGGAACACCTTGTTTTTCTCTTCGCTAATGGCGCGGGAATCAAGTGCGGTAGGCGGCTCCATCGCCATAAACGCCAACACCTGGAAGAGGTGCGTCACCACCATGTCTCGGTACGCTCCGGTGGTTTCATAGAAACCGATGCGCTGGTCCAACGAAAGTGTTTCGGGTACGTCGATCTGCACGTGATCGATGTGATTGCGATTCCAGATCGGCTCAAAGAGTCCGTTGGCAAAACGGAAGGCGAGGATATTTTGGGCCGCCTCTTTGCCGAGGAAGTGGTCGATCCGAAAGATCTGATCCTCGTCGAAGGTTTGGTGAAGGTAGGCGTTGAGCGCCCGGGACGAAGCAAGGTTGGTCCCGAACGGTTTTTCCATGATGATCCGCGATCGGGGCACGAGATTGGCTTCGCTCAGGGTTCCGACCACGGCTCGCGCCGCGTTCGGCGGCACGCTCAGGTAATGCAGTCGTCGGGGCTGACCACCGAGGTCCGCCTCCGCCTGCGCCACCGCCTCGCCCAGCGCGACCGCACCCTTACTTTGCATCACGTACGAAATCTTGCGACCGAAGGAGGACCACTCGTCGTCGGTAAAGGTCGTCGAGCAAAACTCGGTGCAGGCTTGGCGGGCGAAGGTCCGGAAACCGTCATCGTCGAAGTCCTCAAGCGATGTGGCCACGATCCTGCACTCGGGCATCAACCCGGCCTGCCATAGGTGCATGAGGCCGGGAAGGAGCTTGCGGCGAGCAAGGTCGCCCGCTCCACCGAACAGCACGATGACGTGCGGTTGCAATGGTGAGATGAGGGCGGGTTCGAGGTCAGTGGGGTCGGTATGCCCGGTGGCCACATTCGTCATCATGGTGAACCTATCGGTTCACGTGATCGCGTTCTGCGAACTGACCTGCGCCACGACATCAACGTTGTCGTTTCGCGTGTTTCGCGTGCAGTTTTTGGCGAATCGCTCGTGGAGCGCGCGGAGAAAAAGAAAAGGGCCGGCGCATCGGTGATGCGCCGGCCCGATTTCTCAACGGGTTCTGGTTACTTGAAACCGATCTTCGGGTTGATGAACTCGTTCGTGTACTGCGCCTTGATGTCGAAACCGGCCGGAATACCCTTGAATCCACCGGTCTTCACCATGGCGTCGAGGTACTTCTGGAGGCGGACGAAATCGAAGTTGCCGACCGTCTTGTCGGGGCCGTTGCCGACCAGACCGAGTTCCTTCTGGGTCTTCACCGAGAAGACGGCAATATCATTCGAGTACTTCCAGAAATCCTTGTACTGGGCGACAGCATCGACGATGATCGCGTTGGCCCGGTCGGGCGCGGCGATGTAGTCGACGACAGCCTGCTGCACAATCGGCACGAACTTCTTCAGGCACGGGCGCAGCTTGGCCAGGTCACCGGGGCGCACACCGATGGTCTGCGAGTAGTCGTCGTACTTGTCGCTGGCGTTGGCCAGCAACTGAAAGGCCACCGGCTTACCCCATTCCTTGAACTCGTTCTGGTACGAGTACGGCTCGGCCGAGGCGAAACCCTGCTGGGCAATCTTGCCCTTCGAAGCGATGAACCGGGCAGGCGAGCCGTCGTAGGACGGGTCAGCAAGTTTCTCGTCGACAAGACCGTCGGCAATGAAGAAACGGAGCGTCTCCTTGGAGAACAGGTTGAAGGTAACGCCCAGCTTGGACAGGTCGGCAATCGACTTCGCCGTCGGATACGTGGCCGG
>JAYVSS010000165.1:0-3625 GCA_043775075.1 Acidimicrobiia bacterium | reverse complement strand
CGAAGGGTCATGTCCAGCAGATCAGCAATGTGTACGTCGTCTTCGACGACGACAATTGTTCCGTGGTCAGACGTGCCCATGAATAGCAATCGTGTCACGCGCCCGGCCGGGGAGCGGTGACCGTCGCTGGCGAAGGCCGGCCGCAACCACATTGGGGGCACGGTCGACGGTATGAGGTGAGGTGTTCTGCCCGGCCGAACGCACAACGAGGGTACGGTCGATACCGTGAACGGAGTCGCCGGAACCTACCTTGAGCACATAGTCCTGGCCCATCGCGATTGCGCTGCGGCCGACTCGCGGTCGATCGACCTGCTGCGGTCGTCGGCGCTCGCCACGACCTCCCCAACGCGGGGGTTCGCCGCGGCCCTCCGTGCGCCCGGCCTCAGCGTCATTGCCGAAATCAAGCGACGGTCACCGTCAAAGGGTGATCTCGCTCCCAACCTCGACCCGAGCGCCATCGCTACCGTCTATCGCGACGGTGGGGCGGCGGTCCTTTCGGTGCTGACCGACTTCGATCATTTCGGTGGCTGCGTCGCCGACCTCCAAGCCGCACGTTCAGCGTCGGGATTGGCGGTACTGCGCAAGGACTTCACCGTCTGCGAGGCCGATATCTACGACGCCCGCGTGATGGGCGCCGATTGTGTGCTGCTGATCGCCGCCGCGCTGACCGACGACGAATTGGCGTTGTTCCACACTACGGCCACCCAAGTCGGGCTCGACGTGTTGGTAGAAATCCACGATGAAGGTGAACTGGCCCGGGCGTTGGCGGTGGGAGCGACGCTGATCGGGGTGAATCAGCGAGACCTTCGGACATTCGAGGTCGACCACGATCGCGCTCGACGGGTCGGTGCGGCGATGCCGCCATCAGTTGTGCGGGTCGCCGAATCCGGTGTGCGCGGCCCGGCCGATGCGGCCTCACTGGCGGAGGCCGGATTCGACGCTGTGCTTGTCGGTGAAAGCCTGGTCACCAGCGCCGATCCCGGGGCGGGCGTGCGCGCATTGCGCTCAGCTGTCACGGGGTGACCGCCAACATTTTCTCGGGTATTCCCACCCGTTGACCTGCGGTTGCGGGCAAACTACAGGGGTGACCGGACATTTACGGGCCAGCGAACTTGCCCCCAACGGATTGTTCGTCAAGATCTGCGGGATCACCAACGAGGCCGACGCTCTGTTGTGCGTGGCCATGGGGGCCGATGCGCTCGGTTTTATCTTCGCTGCGGGCTCGAAGCGCCAAGTTGCGCCGAGCCGTGTCACCGACATCGTCAAGCGGCTGCCCCCCGAGGTCGTCACGTTCGGGGTATTCCGCGATGACGCCCCCGACCGAGTCGTCGATATCGTTCTCGCTTGCGGTTTGCGGGGGGCCCAGCTCCATGGTCACGAGTCGGCCGAGCAGACGGCGGAAGTGGCCCGGCGGGTCCCGGTGACGCTCAAGGTATTTGCCGCTGGCGATCCTCAGATCGGCAAGGCGAAGCACTATCCCATCGAACTGATCATGCTCGATAATCCGACGCCGGGTTCCGGAGAGGTCTTCGATTGGTCGCTGGCCGACGGCCTCCCCGAAGGCCGAAAGCTCGTCCTCTCCGGCGGTCTCGGTCCGGTGAACGTGGCCGATGCCATCCGGCGGGTGCGTCCGTGGGGCGTCGATGCCGCCAGCGGTACCGAGTCATCCTTTGGGCAAAAGGATCCCCGCAAGGTGCAGACGTTCATTCGCAACGCCCGGCGGGCGGCCGAGGCCCTACCGGGGTATCAGGGCCTCGACGACGCCCCCTACGACTGGCAAAAGGAATAGGGTCCGGCTGCCACCTGTCGGAGTTGGCTGCCCGGTTTGCGACCCGATGTCCGGTTTACGACGTCGCAATCCGGACAGTGAGTCGCAAACCGGACATGAATGCCGTCTTGAGGCAACCCGAACGTGCCAGTGGCACCCGGAGAATTCATTCACCCTCGTCGCTTGAGGTGCGCTTGACTGAAAGCCCCGCCCGTTCCACCCCTCGGATACTGATGACGATGACTGACTCGACGAAACCCGCCTCGATTTCTGCTGGTGGCGCCCCCTCGCTCATGGGCGACCCCACCGACGACGGACGGTTCGGCGAATTCGGTGGACGTTATGTCCCCGAAACCCTGGTGCCGGCGTGCGAAGAACTCGAAGCGGCCTTTCGCCAAGCATGGGTCGATCCAGGCTTTCGGGCCGAATACATGCATATCCTCAAGGAGTATGCCGGTCGGCCGACGCCGGTTACGGAGTGTTTTCGCCTTTCCGAACGCCTTGGGGTTCGTGTTCTGCTCAAGCGTGAGGACCTCGCCCACACCGGATCGCACAAGATCAACAACGTCATCGGCCAGGCCCTTCTCGCCCGTCGCATGGGAAAGAAGAAAGTCATCGCCGAGACCGGGGCCGGACAACACGGGGTGGCCGCAGCCACGGCGTGTGCCCTCCTCGGGCTCGAGTGCGTGGTGTACATGGGCGCCGTGGACATTGAACGCCAGGCGCTCAACGTGTTTCGGATGAAGTTGCTCGGCGCTGAGGTACGTCCGGTGCACTCCGGATCGCGGACCCTAAAAGATGCGGTGAACGACGCCATGCGGGCTTGGCTGGCCGAAGTTGAGTCCACCTATTATTTGCTCGGATCGGTGATGGGACCGCACCCCTATCCGTGGATGGTCCGAGAGTTCCAGAGAATTATTGGCGACGAAGCCCGCGCCCAGTGCAACGCCATTCTCGGAGGAAAGACGCCGGACTATGTGCTTGCCTGTGTGGGCGGCGGATCGAATGCGGCAGGGATTTTCGGCGGGTTTGTCGATACCGACGCCAAGCTCATTGGCGTGGAACCGGCGGGCGGCGCCGCGGTTGGCCACGGCGTGCCCGGGGTCGTCCACGGTATGAAGTCCTACCTGCTCCAAGACGAGTTCGGGCAGGTACTAGAGGCCCATTCCATTTCGGCCGGACTCGATTATCCCGGAGTTGGTCCTGAGCACGCCCATCTTTCCGCCAGCGGTCGGGCACGATACGTTCCGGCCAGCGACGATGCCGTTCTGGCGGCGCTGCAGCTCCTCGCCGAAACCGAAGGGATCATTGCTGCCCTCGAATCGTCGCATGCCATCGCTGAACTGGTCAGAGCGGCCGAAACCGGAGAGATCGAAGAGGGGGCCACCGTGTTAATCAACCTTTCTGGACGAGGGGACAAAGACGCCGATCAGGTCATGAAGAAATTGATGCTCTGCTCCACCCGTCCGTGCGTGCCGGTGTGCGATGGCTGCCCCAGCCGCTGATTCGAGACAGGACCTTTTTGATGGCCGCCGCCGCAACCTTTGAAGATCTGATCGGCTTTGGGGCGATCGAGACGACGTTTCGCGCCTCGCGCGCCGTCGGCCGCAAGCTTCTCGTCCCGTTCGTGACGGGCGGTGTAACCGATGACTGGGTCGACATCGTGCGGGCCTGCGCCGACGGCGGAGCCGATGCCATTGAGATCGGTATCCCTTTTTCTGACCCGGTGATGGATGGCCCGGTCATCCAGGAAGCGTCGGTCAAAGCGCTGGCCCGGGGCGCGACGCCGGTATCGGTGCTGGCTGAGGCGGCCCAGGCCGACATTGGGATCCCGATGGTGGCCATGACGTCGTACAA
>JAYVSS010000164.1:0-12591 GCA_043775075.1 Acidimicrobiia bacterium | reverse complement strand
GTCGCCAGGTGGGGATGACCGAGGCCGCCATATCGGCACGCTTTTCCCTTCGGACAACCAGAAGAGACCGTAATACGAGCGCCCATCTCGACCAGTGCTTTGGTGTATCCAAAGCGGTTTTCGTACACCGTTTCGTGGATCGTTGACACGCCATCACACTGGGTCAGCGCAATCCCGATTGGCGCCTGCCAATCGGTCATGAGTCCCGGATGAACGGCCGTTTCCAAGTCCACGGCTCGTAGACCTCTGGTGCCCCGCTTGAAGTGCAGCCCTTCGGATGAATCAGTGAAATGGCCGCCGAGGAGGCGAAACGCTCCGAGGAACGAGACCATGTCCTCCACCCGAGCGTTGCGGACCACGACCTCCCCGCCGGTGGCGATCGCCGCGCAGGCCCAGCTCGCCACTTCGAGGCGATCAGGGATTGCTTGATGCTCGTATCCGTGCAGGCTCTCCTGGCCATGAATGACGATCGTGCGATCCGATCCAAACAGGATCGCCGCTCCCATTTTCTGGAGGACGGTGATGAGGTCGAGAATTTCCGGCTCCACCGCCGCCCCATGCAGGGTCGTGACACCCTCGGCGACCACCGCGGAAAGCAGTACCTGCTCGGTTGCTCCGACAGAAGGGAACGGCAGCCCGATCTCACACCCAACGAGGCGCTTGGCTTGGAGATGCCATCCGTCGGCGTGTTCCTCAATGTCGGCGCCAAGCTGTTCGAGCGCCATGAGGTGCCAGTTGACCTGGCGTTTCCCAATGTCGTCACCACCAAGCGACGGAATCAGGGCCTCGCCGGTGCGGTGTAGCAATGGGCCACACAACAGGATCGGGATACGACTGCGGCCGGTGAATTCCCCCAGGCGCTCAGGCGAGAGCGGGGTGATCGCTCCGGCATGCACGGTGACGGAACCAGCGCCATCGTTCCCGGCATCCACCACAATCCCCATCGCCCGCAGCATGTCCGACACGATGTAGGTGTCAGAAATAGCCGGCACGTTGTGAAGGGTGCACGGATCTTCCGTCAAGAGCGCCGCCACCAGCTGCTTGGAGATCGAATTTTTTGCCCCCCGCACGGCCACCTCACCCCGGATGGCGTGACCACCCTGGAGGGTGATCGTGTCAATGGGTTGATGCGGAACCGGCACCCCGCCAGGCTACCGCCCGGCTTGCCGGTCCCCCGGTCAGGGGCCAGGGCCATAGACCTCCGTCGCGATGGGTGGTGATGGCGTGTTGACCGTCCGGCCAACGAACAGCCAGTCGGGAGCTAGCGGAAGAGGTCCTCCGACGGCGCCCGCACCACTTCATCTTTGACGGAGCCCTCGCGCAGCCACTGCGGATCGACGCCTCGCACGATGGCGGCGGCGATGCCTGAGGCTTTGCCCATAACCAATTCGGCCGCTCCAGCGAGTTCGTCGACCAGGCACATCTCCGTCACGTGTAACTCACGCCCTTTCGCATCCTCGGTCCCCCGAAGGTCGATGACGGCGCCGATCCCCGCACAGCCGATGGCCACATCGGTCAGGCCTTTGCGCCACGCCCGGCCGAAGGTGTCGGAGATGATGATCCCCACGTCGATGCCGAGGCGGCCACGAATACCGTCGCGGATCTTGCGGGCGGAACGATCGGAGTCCACTGGCAGCAGGGCTGCCCACCCCTCGTCGATATTAGAAAGATCGATTCCGGCGTTGGCACAGACAAAGCCATGGCTGGTTTCGCTGATGATCAGCTCGCCCCGCGGTGTCATCCGTCGACGAAGAATCCGGACAGATTCATCGAGCACGTATCGCTTGTGGTCATTCTCGATGGTCGGGTCAACGGGCACGAGGCGACCTTCGGCCTTCGACACCACCTTCTGCGTCACCACGATAACGTCCCCGGCTTGCAGTCCCGGCTCGGGATCGGCGGCGGCGATGATCTGCTCGGCCAGGTTGTCGCCCGGGCGGACCTCGGGAATGCCGGCGATAGGAAGAAGTTCGATCCGACTGGGAGTCACCACACCAGTCTGGCCGTCGCCACCCGCCGACAACGAACCCAGAGCCGAACTGGACAAACGCCACCCCCGAGCACTTGGACCACACTTGGGTCTTATCGGAACAGACGGCAGATGGTGGTCCAGAACCGTCAAGTGCGACTTTGGGGTGTGCCACGCCGAATCCGCCGCCCAGGTTCCGGGGGCCAGACTCGTCGTCGTGAACGCAACCGGCACCCTCGCGCTCGTCGATCAGATGACGGCGAGACGTCCGCCCGTCGATAACCGGGAGGCCACGTCGATCGAGCGCTTCCGAACCGATCTGGCACGGTTGAGCGACCCTTGCTCAGAGGCCGCCAACCCCACCCACGTGACCGCGTCGGCCATCGTTGTCGGACCACGGGGCGTTCTACTCCATCGCCACAAACGCCTCGGTATCTGGCTCCAGCCCGGCGGCCACATCGATCCCGGCGAAGATCCAGCCGATGCGGCGATGCGAGAAGTACTGGAGGAAACCGGCATCGCCACCGAGCACTTCGCCGGCGCGCCAAAGCTCGTCCATGTCGACGCGCATGACGGCCCACGCGGTCACTTCCATCTTGACCTCCGCTTCCTCCTCACCGCCGGAAACATTGATCCGAACCCGCCGGAGAGCGAGAGCCAAGAGGTGCGATGGTGGTCATGGTTCGAGGCCCGGGCGATCAGTGAGCCCGGCCTCGCCGGAATATTACGTGCACTGACTGTCAGCAGCTTGAGAAATGCCACTGCCGACGATGGTCCCGACGTTGGCGAAATCTACCTACGATCGTTCCAGTGGACGTACGAAGCCACGCCCGTGCGCTTGGCCCACCCACCGAGCGATGTGCGCCGATGGGCGCGAGAAATTCTGCTGACCGAACATGCAGTCACGGTGGCAGTCTGCGCCGGGATTGTCGTCGGCTTTAGCGCCGAAAAACCGGGATGGCTCGATCAGCTGTACGTCGACCCCGCCTGGGCCGGCCGGGGCGTCGGCGACCAGTTGCTGCGAAACGTCAAGAATCGCCAGGCGCAGGGCTTCGACCTCTGGACGTTCGAAGCGAACCGAAGAGCCTGCGCCTTTTACGAGCGCCACCACCTCGTCGGCATCGAGCACGGTGATGGCTCCGGCAACGAAGAGGGTCAACCCGATATCCGTTACCGCTGGTCGGGGGAAGGGTCCTAGCAAAAATTCCGGGCCAGCCATTGACCACGCTTAGTGGTTGAGAGAGAATTGCTCGGTGGCGCTCACTTATGAACGGAACGACTCGCCCGGTTCCGCACCGCACGGCGATCCTCCGTCGAACGAATCCGCAGCTGCGCCGGACTGCCTCCATCTGTACCGCCGTGAGCTCTGGACCCACCGCAGGGCAGTGGTCGCCGGACTCGCGGCGACGGTCTTGCAGTCGATCGCCATACTCCCGATCCCTCTGCTCGTTCGGTACGGGGTCGACCATGCGATCCCAAACCGCGACCGTCGGGCGCTCGTTCTTGTGGCGATCGGGATCGTGATTTTGACCGCGGCCAACGGTGCACTTGCCGTCCTCGCCCAGCACTGGGTTCAGCGGGCGATCAAGGAAGCAACGGCCGCTGTCCGCAGACGCGTTGCTGACCACGTCTTTCGATCTGAGTACGCGACGCTCAGCCAGATCGATGGAGCCGCAACCCACGAACGGCTCATCGCCGATCCATTGTGCATTGAGACGCTAGCGATGACGATCGTACGACAAACCCTTCCCTCGGCCCTAACCATTATTGGGTTCATCGTGGTGCTAATTCGAATAGATCCGGCCCTGACCTTGGTGACAGCGATCATCGCTCCCCTTCTCGTTCTCACCACTCGTGGCTTTCGATCAATTCTAGAACATTCGGCAATTGAAAATCAGTCAGCATTTGAAGGACTTGCCCGAAATGCGCTGGTGGTCATTCGTGCACAACCATTGATTCGCTCACGCGGAGCGAGCTGGTCAGAACGAGGTCGACTCCATCAGCGGATTGATCAATTGAAAGCAACAAGTGCACGCCGGATCAACGTGATCACAATCATGTCGGCCACACAGACAACTGTGGTCTCACTCGCTACCGCGGCCACCCTTGCGGTGGGGGGAATCGCAGTGATGGGACGGCGCCTAACGATCGGTGACCTGCTGAGTTTTTTTGCCAGCGTGGCTCTCGTTCGCTCACCGATCGTACTCCTCGCCACGTCTTCATCGGCTTACATTGAGGGCCGTCAGGCGGCGCGCCGAATCGATCATTTTCTCCGGAGTCTTCGACTCGGTCCGCAAATCGTTCACCACGAAGAACGTGGCGTGCCGCCCAGCGAACTCACGTTGGATTGCGTCACGTTTGCGTATCCCGGATCTCACCCGGTCATTCAAGACTTCTCGCTTTCAATTGCTCCTCGATCAATTTTGGCACTCGCCGGCCCAAATGGTGTTGGCAAATCGACCATAATGGCGATTCTTCTCGGTCTACTTCAGCCGCAGTCAGGTGTGGTGCTCGTCGATGGACTTCCGACCAACAACGAATCGTTCGAACGCCTCCGTCAACATCTCGGTGTCTGTTTCCAACACACGGAGTTCTTCCCTGGAACCGTGCGCGAAAATCTGCTTTTCGGACGACCCTGGGCGACTGAAAGTGACGTACAAACGGCAATCCAAGATGCCGAAGCAGAGCCGATTGTCCGTCGCTTAGGCGGGGGCCTCGATACCGTCATAGGTAGCAATGGCGATACCCTCTCGGGAGGGGAAAGGCAACGTCTTGCTATCGCCCGAGCGTTCCTCGGTCGTCCTTCAATTGTGGTGCTCGACGAGCCGTCAAATCACCTGCCCGCCAGCGTCGTCGAGAAGATACTCACACGAACCCAATCCTGGCCCCGCCCGCCTGGCGTCCTGCTGATCACTCATGATGTCTCGGTGCTCGCTGTCGCTCACTTCGTCGTCCGGATCTCACCACCGGCGACTCCACCGTCCCCCGCGACCCAGGTCCTTGCTCGGTTGTAGTCGGCGGGAGTGCAACCGGACCTTTGCGATGCCCCCGCCCTCGCTTGGTCAAAGAGCGAAGCTTGCCCAGCAAACCACCGACGGCCTTGAACTCGACGATCCAGGAAACCGCAGGGAAGGTCGCAGCAACGCGGCGAACGAACGCGAAAAGGACTCGGGTGCTGTCGCGTTCTGCGACTTCACCCGAGTCCCGGCGATTATCAGCCCTGATCGTCTTGTTCCCACTTGATGCGGGAAGCGTTGCCTTTCATCTGAGTCAGGTCAGTAATCTGCCCGAGCACAATGGCAGTCGGCTTGGTGTAGGTCTTGGTCATGTCATCACCTCCTCAATTCCATCGTTTGTTAGGTCGTGTACGGCTGCTCGGACATGCGATCGCACGTCGGCCAGCGCCGCCAGATTAGAGGGATAGCGGAGCACGAGAACCGGTACTTTTTCGGCCAGCCAGCGCATGCTGACAATTGCTTGTGCGGCCGAAAGTTTGGTGGCTTCCACTTCTCGTTCAGCCAAAGCGGAAGCGAAACCATTTCCGGCCAGCGTCCACAGTGCGGCCGACGGAGCAAGCTTTTCGATCGTTGACGCCTCGCATTGTTCCTCGCGCACCAGGAGGAAGATGGCCACCAACGGCGTCGGGCCATCAGTTCCGGCCAGCGGAATGCGTTTCTTCCCCGATGCCGCTGGCAAGGCAACGTGGTCAAGGGAGAGCGACTCGAAGCTGTCGTCTCGCAAACGGCCACCGGGGTAGCTCGGCAGTGCCATGACACCCTCGCCGCCCGGCCGCACCACTAAGCAATCGTCGGCCACCAACGCCGCCCCCTCGGCACAGAATCCGACCGCCATTGTCGATTTCCCGGTCCCCGATGCACCAAGAAAGGCAAACGCATTTCCGTCTTCAACGACACACGTGGCATGGAGCGCAGTCGCCCCTCGAGCCACCAAAAGGCGGGGAATAGCGTGGTCGACAAGAAGGTGCGACAACAAGACATCACCTTCGATCGATCGATCACGGCCGAGATGCAAATCAACGCGCGAACCGTCCGCGTGAATGAAAAGAAGAGCGAGGCCCGGAACGACGAGCCGCAACCCACCGTCGATCGGAACGAACGACGGATCTCCAGCGACGAGACCCGTCGCCGGGAGTTCGTCAACCTCCTCGCATGAAATTACGACCGAACGGCCATCAGCGCGCCCAAGATCAGCCTTGGCCGTGTACATCTCGCCAGACAGGGGTTCAAGCTCGCGAAGCTCGAACGCGCTCTCAATGAGGATCCCCGCCATCGAGTAGCGACGAACCGTGAGAGTGGAACCGTCCACCGTCGGTGTCATCGCAAACCTCGGGCCAATAGAATTCGGGAATGTCCGAGAACTCGCTCCATCGGCAGGACCGAAAGCGAAGCAATCTCGTTGGCATCCTCCCCAACCGGTCGACCACCTGATTGGACCCACGCGTGACTCGAGAATGTCTGAGCACCTCCAGCGATACCGATCAATACAAGGGCCGCAATCCCGCGACGCTGGAGCATCACCATCGTCGTGATCGAGCGAGGTAAGCAGGTGAATCTGAATGGTCGCCGACGGCCAACAGCGCGAACGACACGAGCGACGAGGTCAGAGTCGACGATTTGGTTCGGCGCCGTCGATGCTCTCCTCGCAGTCGATGCGAATTTCTCGGCCCGCCGCAGCGTGGACACCGCGCCGGTGGTTCTCAAGCCGATACGGACCATCGTGCTGATGACTGCGGCCTCGCCGATCATGGCCGCGAGACGAAACGATTCGGTCAAGGCGCGACCGCCAGAGAAAAGTTTCCCGCAAGGGTCCCAAGCGCGTTCTATGGTCATCACTGCGTCGTCGTCCGGCTACTTGGATGCGTCGCAAGAGAGAAGTCCGAGGGCTACGAGCTGGGGAAGAAATTCCTCAAGATCGCCAATTGCGGATGTTTGATCAATCTCGTATTCGCTGACGAGGCCGGCGGCGAGGTCGGCAAAATGATGGTTCTCACCCAGGAGGTGCCATACAAAGGCGCCGACTTCGTTGAGAGCGATGAAGTCTTCCGTCTTCGGGTTGAGCAGAATCACTTCGCCGCCAACGTCCTGACTGATCGCCTCATCGGAACGAACGAGTCGAACTGACGCAAAATTCATCGGTGAGGAGTTCGCCATAGAAGTCACCCTATGTAGTTACATTATGAAATGCAAGCCCTGAGCCTTGGAACCTTTAGGAAGAAGTCGCAATGACCCATAAGGCGAATCACGCTGCACTTGTCGCCGCCTGCCGTTCAACGCAGACTCGATTCGGCGTGCAAACTCCGAAGTTTTCCCTGCTCAGCCCACCTGACATGGCCGAAGTCAGTCAGCATCATGGGGTCGAAGACGTCGCCCTGACGTGGCTGAGCGCGACCTTTCCCGACCATCCCGTCCTGGCCACTCTACGTAATCGTTGCACTTCGATGCAGCGCTTGCATCTTCGAGCGCTGGCCGATCTCCGAACCCTGCGGAACGCGCTGGATGCAGCTGGAGTGCCGTTTGTCGTCATGAAAGGACCGGTGCTAAACGAACTCCGTACGGGCTCGAATGTCCGCCGCTACTCCGATCTCGATGTACTCGTAGACCCGCGAAAACTTAATTCTGCCCTGGACGCTCTCATCGCTGCTGGCGCATCTGGCATTGAGGGCTGGGTATGGCAATACCTGGTTGATGAGCGCCATGCTCAACTTCCGGTCGTCCTCCCGCTCGGTACTTCGGTCGATCTCCACTGGCATCTCTGTTCGAGCCCTCTGCACCGCCACAACCTTCGTTTCGAGGAACCCGCAGCGTTGCTCGAGCGATCTTCGACGATGCTCGTCGGAGGGCTCACCGTGCCAGTGCTGTCGACTACAGACATGCTCCTCCACACCGCCGCGCATGCAACCTGGTCTGGTGGCCACCGACTCGTTTGGTCTGTTGACATTGCCGATATCGTCCGTTCGTTCGATATTGACTGGGATGAGCTCACCAAGCGGGCATGGATGTGGGGAGCAGCAGAACTGATCGGCGCTGGTCTGCGGACGAGCCGAGACACCGTCGCCGCAGACGTACCAGAACGAGTTCTCGATGCATTGGGTGCTGGTATTTGGGGGAAAACCATTCGACTCCTGAGCCATCGGCTCATGCGCCCGATTCCGGGGACCAACGGCCTTGCTCGCCTCATGCGCCAGGAGATGCGGGGAAGCACGGCACGCAACTTTGCTCTAATCGTCGTCCACGGTCGACTGGCGTGGAGAAGCCACCGGCGCGGACGACCGAAAGCCCAGCCCGACAGCCGGGAACGGTATTTTGCGTTCGTCGAGAAAGAGGTCAACACGAACTTCAATGTTCGCCTGACGCCGACGCGCCCGGCCAAGGAAAGGCGGTAATTACAACAGCGAGGAAAGCATCGTTTGCGACAAGTCCGCGGCGAGTTCCGGCGTGCGCATGATCGTGTCGGTCACGACGGCTCGCACGCCGCACGCTTCGACTTCCGCCACGCGATCGATGTCAGCGCGATCGATCACCAGCACCGAGCAAAACGGCGCGTAGAGCCGGGCGATGCCAACGACCGAAGCCTCAAATCCGAGCTCGGACAACATTCGGTCAGCCGGGCCCTTCAGCGCCGCGCCGGCGATAATTGGAGACACACCAACAACGCGATCACGCCGCCGTTCGAGCACCTCTCGTATCCCGGAAATGGCCAGAACCGGGCCGATCGACACGATCGGGTTTGATGGACAGATCACGATTGCTTCGGCCTGTTCCAGTGTGGGAAGGACCGCAGGAGCCGGCTTCGCCATTTCGATCCCGTCGAAGCGCACACCGGTGACCACGACTCCGTGTTGTAAGCGCACGAAGTACTCCTGAAAAGGAAGTTCGCCATCCTCGGTGGCAACGAACGTCGACACGCGATCGTCAGACATGGGCAGGAGTTCGAAGCCCAGCTCCCATGCCTTCGTCAGCTCAGCGGTAACCTCCGTCAACGTTGCCCCTTCGCGCAATCGTCCCGTACGCCAGAGATGGGTCGCGAGGTCGCGATCACCAAGGTTGAACCAGTTGACCGCCCCGTAGGGCGCGTAACGTTGCAGTGCCGACATGGTGGTCCACGATTCACCGCCGAGACCCCACCCGCGCTCGGCATCAATCGCACCCGACGTTGTGTACACCACGGTGTCGATATCGGGCGAGACATGCAAACCGTGGAAAATGGTGTCGTCGCCGGTGTTCGCGATGACCCGCAACGTCGACGGGTCGACAACACGGATGAGTCCTCGGAGGAGGCGGGCTGCGCCAACCCCACCGGCTAGCGCAGCGATCATGGCTCCCACCTTCTCACGGTCGAGCGAATCGATCGAAGCGGCGGGCGCTTACGACGGGTGACGTTCGCCAACGAGTGTTGCGTTGGGCGCGACAATCGCCCCGTCACCGATAACACTAAGCGCGCTGATGTTTGCGTTGGAGAGAACCTGTGCCCCTGCGCCCAGCATCGAGTCTTCGACGACGGCGCCGGCGGCGACCACGGCGCCGGCGAGGAGAACGCTATGGCGAACAACAGCACCATCGGCCACCACACACCCAGCCCCAATCACGCTCTGTTCGACGGTGGCCGACTCGTGAATGTGGGCCGAAGGATCAACCAGACCCTGGGCGGGACTGTCCGTGGGGATGGCCTCGAGGTTGGCTTGGAGGTAGGTCGACGGAATCCCCGCGTCGATCCACGGTGTGGGCGACTGAATGGCGAAGAGCGTACCTTCGGTCACCATTTCCGGGAAGGTCACACGTTCGATCGAAATGCGTTCGTTGGCGGGAATGGAGCGAATGACCGATGGATCGAGGACGTAGGTTCCACCGTTAATCCAGTCCGTTGGAGCTTCGTCTCGTGAAGGCTTTTCGACGAAGGCGATCACCCGACCATCAGCGTCACACGGCACCACCCCAAACGCGCTCGGGTCTTCGACCTGGGTCAGCGCAATCGTCGCCCGGGCACCAACACGACGATGAAAAGCCAATTGTTCCGTGAGATCGAGCGTGGTGAGCACGTCGCCGTTCACGGCGATAATCGGCTCGTCGGAGTCCGAGCTGAGATACCCTGCGGCCTCGGCGGCAAACCGAATCGCCCCGGCTGTGTCCAGTGGTGACGGTTCCACGGCGTAGTGCAGGGTCACTCCGCCCGCTTGACCGTTGGGGAACGCCTCGAGGAACGCATCGGGCCGGTACCCAAGTGACAGCACGGCCTCGGTCACCCCATGTTCAGCGAGATGGGCGAGCTTGCGGGCCAACATTGGAATGCCCGCCACCGGAAGCATGGGCTTTGGTCGCGTCAGGGTGAGAGGACGCAAACGCGTGCCCTCGCCACCCACCAGGATGACCGCCCGCATTAGCTACGCCTTGGTCGTCGTGGGCGCAGCACTGGTCTCGGCGACGGGAGCTTTCGTCGTGGCCGGGGCCGCCGTCGTGGCTGGAGTAGCGGCGACTGCCGTGGAGGCCGGCGCGGCCGTGGTCGCGCCGCCTGCCGGCGCTTTCGTCGTTGCTGTGCCCTCGGTCGCCTTCACCGTGGTGGAGGTGGACGCACCCGCAGCCGGGATCGTCGTCGTCACCGGAACGTCGACCGGCGCCTCGAGCGACTTCTCCGACGGGGGAACAGGGGGCGTCTTCGATCCGGGCGCGGTGATGGCGAAGGCATAGGCCCCGTCTTTCAGCAGCGGAATCCGTTTGAAGTCGGCGGTGTAGCGCTCCACCCGGCTCGGCTTTTTAATATCGCGCCATACGAACACGCTCACGACCGGCTTTTTCTTGTCCTTGCCGCACGTCGTCTTGTCGACGTTGAACGAAATCGTCTTCCCCCCGGCCCCCGGATAGCTGATCTCCTGACTGGAGATCTTGGCCTTCACCGTGTCCAGGAACGAACCGAGCAAAGCCTTGCGACCAGCCGACCGCCGCACAAAGGGGTGAATGTGAATCAGACCGTCGTCGTGGGCGTGGATGCCGACGACATCGGGGTACAACGTGTCGTCGGTGCCGTCGATCTCGGCAACGTATTTCCCGCCCACGATCTTGCCGAGGTAAGCGTCGCACTTATACACGCCATAGGCCGAATGCCAGTGCGTGTCGGCCACGATGGCATCACGCTTTACCGTGGCGGCGGCGACTTTCTTGGTATCGGGCTTCTTGGCCTTCACCAGTTTCTGCAGATCTTTATTGGCCGACGCCAACTTCTTCGACGTTGGCGCCGAGAATGGCGCCGATTCGGCGATGCTCTTGCCAATCACCGATCCCACGATGAGCGCCATGCCCAGGGCGCAGATGCCAAGAATCGATCCCCAGTAGCTCCAGGAGATGTTGGTGCGCGACCTCGCTCGAGAACCGCCGGCTTTGGCAGCCTTGGCGATCTTCTTGTTGGTCGGCGTCTGCTTGGTCGACGGCGTGCTCACGGGGAGAAGAGGTTAGTCCCCCTACCGCAAACCCCGGTGCGAACCCCGGAAAGTCATCCGCCGACAAGGGTGGCCGGCGGTTTTCGTATGGCCATTCGACGCGCTGCGACCAGGAGGGTCCGGGCCACCAGGCCGCAGCCGACCAACGGGAGGAGGGCACGCTGGGCTCCGTGTGCCGTACGGCGGGCGAAGCGCCACAACGACACGTGGTGGGCCACGATCATGCGGTACGGCGCCGTTTCACTTGATCCCCCGATGGCGTGGCGGACTACGGCGTCACGGTCGAGTGCGACCTTCCACCCCTGCGCCTTCAGACGCCAGCTCAGATCGACGTCTTCCACGTACATGTAGTAGCTCTCGTCAAACCCGCCGACCGATTCAAACGCCGATCGCCGCACGAGCATCGCCGTCCCCGAAATCCAATCAACGCGATCGGGCCGTAAATACCTTCTTGACCAGGGATTACCCTTCCAGATCAAGCCGAGAAACCCGTGCCCGACGGCATCGAGCAGGTTCGGAAACGATCGAGCCGAAGGGTAAGGAGTGCCATCGAGGTCGCATACCAGCGGCCCGATGATCGCCAGCCGATCGTTTGCGGCAATGGTTGCTCCCAGCGTTTTTATACACTTCGGTTCCACCATCAGGTCCGGATTGGCAACAAAGACGAACTCACTCAATGTCGCACTGACGCCACGATTGGCACTGGCTCCGAATCCTCGGTTCACGCCCAGGGCCTGAAAACGGACGCCGTGCGGCGCGTATTCCGAGACCACGCTGGCGGTGTCGTCGGTCGAACCGCTGTCCACCACAAGAACGACACCGACGCCCTCCTGTCCGACAAGCGAATCAAGGCATGGGCCAATCCAGCCCTGCGACTGATAGGTGACGACTACCACGTCGATAGGCCCGGCCGATATGTCCCGGCTAAGGGCCGGAGCAACGAAGCCTGACATCATGTCAGCGCAGCGACGACCGCTCGTAACGACGGCTCCCATTCCGGCATGACGCCGAGGCCGCACCCACGAAGGGCGGCATTGTCGAGGACGGAAACGGACGGCCGGGGCGCAGGGCGGACGGGAAGAAGCTCCGAGGTCGAAATGGGGACGACCCGACCGGGATCGAAGCCACCGATGGCGAAAATGGCCTGGGCGAACTCGCACCATGTCACCGGGCC
>JAYVSS010000163.1:0-4248 GCA_043775075.1 Acidimicrobiia bacterium | reverse complement strand
CCACAAGATCACCACGTGGGTGCGTGAACTGGCATCGGCCTTCCAGTCGATGTACCACGACTGTCCGATTCTTCGAGACGACGTCGATGAGGCGCTTCGCCAAGCGCGCTTATGGTTGGTGGAAGCGGCGCGTATCGGTCTGGCCATCGGCCTTGACCTCCTGGGCGTAAGTGCCCCGGAGTGGATGGACGATCTCCCATCCGACGCCGCCTAGCACCGCGCCCAACGGCGCCGAATCGTCAACCAACTTTGGCGAACTTGCGGTCTTCGAGCGCGTAGCCCACTCCCCACACCGTGGCGATGCGAGTGTGCGCTCCGGCGGCATGGAGCTTCGTCCGAAGGTTACGGATGTGGGTGTCGAGCAGGTTGGCGGCGCCAAACCATTTCGGTCCCCACACCGTGGCAATGAGTTCCTCCCGCGGCCACACCTCCTCACGTCGAGAGAGCAAGGCCCGAGTGATTTCACGTTCGGTCTTGGTGAGGGCCACGGCGTTGCCGTTTACGAGTACGTGACCACGGCCGTCATCGAACGTCAGTTCAGTAAGTTCTTTATCAACGGTGGAAAGCAGTGCAAGAGACGGAACGGCCAAGCGGTTCGTCGAGTTATCAATTTCGATCGCCTCTGTCGATGTCCGCAGGCGGGTGAGTACCTCGGCCGACAGGTCCTCGGGCCCGAGACCTCGCGGGGCAACGTCGCATTGTCCAAGGAGCGACGCCGCCGCTCGCTCGGCCGCGCTCAACGCATCACACCAGACAATGATCGGAACCCCGAAGTGATCGGCGAGAACAGCGCAGCGTTGTAGGGTCCGCGGCCCACCGTCGGTATCTGCGAGGACGACAAGGCTTGGCGGGACATCGCCGACATCACGGCGCGCTTCGTCCGTCGACCCCACGAGTCTCACCAACGCACCGGCATTCAAAAGCGCGCGGATCATCGGCGTTACCGTGGGTGACGTGGAAAGCACGAGCAGCGATGCCCCGCACGGCTCGACGTTGTCGACGGGCCGGGGAACTTCGGAACACAGAGAGTCGGTGGGAGACATCGTGCTCGTCATGATCGGCAGCATTCAGAAAATCTGACGAGTACCTGGGTTTGGCACGGTCGAGAAGTACAATTCGACGAAGAAATGCTGCCAAAAGCATTCGGTATTCGCTGCAAAAGAGATCATGGCGCCATTTCCGATATCCGTTGAGCCGCGAATGCCCGCTGTGGGCGGAACTCCGCATGTTTCGCCACGCGTTCTTCTTGTCGAGGACGCGGCCGAAGTTGCGCTGCTGATGTCGGTTGCGTTGCAGTCCGAGGGTTTCGACGTCGCCGTTGTGGCGAACGGAGAGGAAGCACTGGAGCGATTGGCGTCGTTCGATCCGGTCGTCATCGTGCTCGATCTCGGGCTACCCGGAATCGACGGGTTCGAGACGTGTCGTCGTGTTCGTCAAATGAGCGACGTTCACATCATTATGTTGACCGCCCGCACAGCTGAGGCAGACAAGCTCGTCGGGTTCACGATCGGAGCCGACGACTACGTCACGAAGCCGGCGTCGATGCGCGAGCTCGGAGCCCGTGTACGAGCCGTGGTTCGACGCCGGGCGGACGTGACAACGGCGGCAAGGGCGGTCCCAGCAACGCCCGTCGTGTCAAGCTCTCCGGCTTTTGTTGTGGACGCGGCGATCCGCACCGTGTCGATCGGCGGGCAAAAGGTCACCTTTACCCGTACGGAGTTTGCGCTCGTGCAAGAGCTCGTTCGGCGGAGCAATGAAGTGGTTTCTCGGCTGGAATTGCAGTCCACCGTGTGGGGTCCCGATTGGCGGGGCGGTGCGCACCTGGTTGACGTGCACCTTTCGAATGTTCGCCGCAAGCTGGCCGATGCAGGTGCTCCGCTACTGATTCACACCGTGCGTGAATCTGGGTACCGTTTTGCCCTACCCACGGCGTAGGAAGTCGCCCGAGCCGCGCTCACGGTCCTTGGAGCACGGGCAAGAGGGCAATGTTTCTTGCGTTGATCGCCTCAGCGACTGCCAACCTGGCCGATTCGTTTTGCTTTGTCTACTGGTCGGCTCGCCTTTGTGGGACATCCGGGGGCTTACGCGACGAAAGCGCTCGATGTCAGTAACTCGCCGACCTCGGCCATGGCCAAGATCTCAAGCTGATTCACGGCCGCGTGACTGAGGCCGATGACGCCAACGGATCGGGCGATCGTTTCGAGGGCGAGCCCGTATTCTCCGGTTCGATTGGCGCCGACTACGACCGCTGGAGACGCCAACGCGTGCAACGCATCAGCCGCACCGTCGCCTTGCTGATCGGCGATCGCAGTTCGAATCTTGGACATGCGGCCATCGATCGCCCTGGCGAACATCTGCAGCGCTTGACGATGAGGCGAACGTCGATCGAGTTCATAAGGCAGTTCGAGGCCATCAATGGCGTCGGGATCCCAATCGTTTTTTCGACGTCGCGCAATGATCGTCTGTCCGTCGGTGTCGCTTTGGCGCAGGTCGATGATCATCGGGGCTTTGCTCGCCGGTGGCGCGGCTTTGGCGCCTATTCCCTGTTGGCTCGCCAGGACGGGGTTCTCCGGGTGGAGGAGAGCCGTATCAAAGAGCTTTCCCACTTCTGGCCTGGTCGCCGTCCGCAGCCGACGCAGGGACTCGATCAGCTGCGTCTTGGCAAACGGTTTGACCAGGACGAGGTCGGCCCCGGCCGCCAAGTACCTCGCCGAGCTGACCTTGCCCACATTGGCGGTGGCCACGATGATCGTGCTCGTTGCCGTGGTCTCGAGCAGGCGCAGCGCCCGAGCGAGGTCGGCTCCATCGTGGGGTGTCATGAGTCCGTCGAGAATCACCAGGTCGTATGCGCGCTTGCCGGCCCAATGCAGCGCTTGTTCGGTATCGCCGGTGGCGTCGATCACTCCGCCGACCGGCTGCAATGCCCGGGTCAGGAAGTCGAGACCTTCAGGGGCATCGTCGACCAACAGTGCCCGACCGAACAATGCCACATGTCCGCCCTCGGGCGGCGCCACTTCCAATCCAACCGCCTCGGGTAGCGGAATTTCGATGTCCACGATGGTCCCGGCCTCCGGGCTGGCGGTGACTTGAACATGTCCCTGAAGCAATTCAATAAGTTCACGTGCAATGAGCAAACCGAGTCCAGCGTTTCCGGCGTTGTCAATATGGCGGGCCAGCGGCGAGGTGAGGCGATCGCGGGCGAATTTCGGCATACCCGGGCCATCGTCGGCGACCACGAAGCGCACAATGTCGTTGTCGTTCATTGAGACCGAAAGTGACACGGCTCCGCGCTCGGTGCATTTGGCGGCATTCGTCGCAACATTGGTAAGTATTTGCCGAATTCGTCCAACATCGCCGACCCGCCACGGGGCGCATTCGGGTTCGATGTGGAGGTTGAGCCGTACCGACTTTCCGTGCAGTACGCCGGCGACGGTGGCCCCCACTTGGCGAAGCACATCACGAAGATCGAATGTGTCGTGCGCCAGGCTAACGGCGTTGGTCTCCAACTGAGCGAGGTCGAGAACCTGTTGCACCATGGACCGCAACCCATTGCACGCGTCGCTCAAGACATCAAGCAGCTCTGGGTCGGGGCCCGCGCCCGATCCGTCGCCCGATCCGTCGCGCAGTTCATCGACCAACCCGAGAATGCCGTGGAGCGTTCCGCGCACCTCGTGCGATGCCGTTGACAACAACGCTGTTTTGCGCTCGTGCAATCGGGCGAGTTGCATCTGGTTGGCTTCGGAATCGGGGGACATTAACGACTCCCGATGGGGGCGAAAGAGCCAAAACCGACAGTTCGCCTCCTCGGAAACGGTGGCACAGATTGCGCCGAAGATGCGCCCGTCGGTCAGGGTGAATTCGACGCGAGCGGGGAGTTCATCTGAACGAGATGCGTCCAGCATGGCTTGGGCCGTGCGGGTGGGGTCTGTGGTCAGCCGGGCGATGCTGTAGTACAACAGCGAGGCGGGCGTCTTCATGAGCGACTGCGCTTCCGCCGTTAGCCCGAAGGTTGAACACAACCGCTGATTGACATAGACGATCCGATCCGCTGCGTCGATCGAAAGCATGCCGACTTGGAGAGCGTGGGAGAGACTCAGCATCAGCGCTGCGTCGGGCTCCAGGTAGACCTTCGTTGGCCGCGGGACGGGCTGCTTCGCCGTGTCTGTGGCCGCCTCGCCGAGTGTTGACTCCTTCGCGATCTCGGCGAGTCTTCCCGATAGAACGCTGGGCTGCGGGGCTGACGTCCTC
>JAYVSS010000162.1:0-1708 GCA_043775075.1 Acidimicrobiia bacterium | reverse complement strand
GGACAGGGTGGGTCTGCTCCTCTACAACTCACCGGAGTACCTGATCGCCCAGTTCGGCGCATTCCTTCGTCGAGCGGTGCCGGTGAACATCAACTACCGGTACCTGGACGACGAACTCGCCTACCTGTGTAACGACAGTGGGGCCAAAGTTGTGGTGAGCCACGCGTCGCTCACGGACCGTCTGGATCGAATTCGCCAGCGCGTGCCGACGGTGCACAACGTCGTGTCAGTCGACGACTCGACGCTGCCCGAGTCGCCGACGGATCGCAGCCCGTGGAGTACGACGTGGACAGAGTGTCAGCGCGCGTACGATCCATTTTCTACGCTCGCAGGCTCCGAAGATGACGTGTACATGCTCTACACCGGTGGCACCACTGGTATGCCGAAGGGCGTGATGTTCGCCATGGGGGACTTCGTGCAGCGGATGTTCACCGGCTACCTCTATCGGGGATGGGAAATTCCCACGGCGGACAACGTGATCTCTCGTATTGAGTTTCATCGTCAAGCGGGTGACCGCCGTGTCTCTATTCCGGCCTGTCCGCTCATGCACGGGACCGGCATGTGGCTCGGTGCCTTCTATACCCACCTGATGGGTGGCAGCGTGGTCACCCTGCCCAGTCGTTCGTTCCTGCCCGACGAACTGTGGGCCACGGCCGAGCGCGAGCGGGTGGATTCGGTGACCATCGTTGGCGATGCCTTCGCTCGACCGATGCTCGACGCACTCGACGCCGCTTCCGAGGCCGGCCGACCCTACGACCTCTCGGCATTACGCATCGTCCAGTCGAGCGGCGTGATGTGGAGTGCTGAAGTACAGGCCGGGTTGCTTCGTCATCTCGATGTTCGTCTGGTCGATTCGATGGGTTCCACTGAAGGCGGCATGGCCAAGCGGATCATCACCCGAGGTACACCGATGGAAACCGCCCGGTTCGAAGCTCTGCCAGGCACAAAGCTGATTGCCGAGGACGGAACGGTGGTGCCCCGTGGGTCAACCATTCCCGGCCGGGTGGCTGCATCGGCGGTGGTCCCGCTCGGATATTTCAATGATCCGGTGAAGTCGGCCGCGACGTTCGTCATGATCGATGGCGTTCGCCACGCCATGGCCGGAGATTGGGCGGTATGGACGGACGAGCATTCGTTCACGTTGCTTGGTCGAGGCTCGAACTGCATCAACACGGCGGGCGAGAAGGTCTATCCGGAAGAGGTCGAAGAAGCGCTGAAACGCCATCCGCTCGTGAAGGACTGCCTCGTCGTCGGTCTGCCCGACGATCGATTCGGTGAGATTGTTTCGGCGGTGGTATCGCTCGTTCCCCCCGAAAATACGTACACTGACAGTCAGCGCGCAGATGAGGTGCTGGCGGACGTAAAATCCTGGTTGTCCAGCTTCAAGTTGCCAAGGAAAATTCGCGTGGTCACTCATGTGCAAAGGGCGGCCAACGGAAAGGCCGACTACGGCTGGGCTAAGGAGACACTCAGCCAGGAGTGGTGATTCGGGGCCAAAATCCGAGCACTAGCCAATGAGTTTGCGGCCGATGATTTCTTTCATGATCTCGGTGGTGCCGCCGTAGATCGTGGTGATCCGGGCGTCGGCGTAGGCCCGGGCAATGGGGTAGTCGAGCATGTACCCATAGCCGCCGTGCAGCTGAACGCAGGTGTCCACCGTGCGCTTTTGCAATTCCGTGCACCACCACTTGGCCATGGCTGCTTCCTC
>JAYVSS010000161.1:0-14716 GCA_043775075.1 Acidimicrobiia bacterium | reverse complement strand
TCTGCTCAATCACTTGTGACCGATGGAGACGTTCAAGTTGGTGGCGTGGTGGTGAGGGCGAAAACGGCCAAGGTGGCCGCCGGTGACCTTCTGTCGATTGATCGGCCGGACGACACTTTGCCAACTCCATTGATTGCCGACCCGACTGTTGAGTTCATGGTGATCTACGAGGATGAACACCTGGCGGTCATTGACAAGCCTGCAGGGCTCGTTGTGCATCCGGGTTCGGGGCACCAGAGCGGAACGCTCGTGCATGGACTCCTGGCTCGGTATCCCGAGGTCGCGGCGCTGGCGGTAGGTGACCGCCACGAGCGGCCGGGCATCGTGCACCGGCTGGACCGGGGGACGTCGGGCCTAATGATCGTGGCCCGCACGGCGCAAGCGCAGAGCGCCCTCACTTCGATGCTGGCCCGCCGCGATGTCAGCCGACGGTACTTGGCGCTCGTACGAGGTACGACGGCCTCAGACAGCGGGCTCGTGGACGCTCCGATCGGACGGTCTGAGCACGATCCGACCAAAATGGCGGTGAACGTGCATGGCCGCGAAGCGCGCACGGGATACCGGGTGCTGCAACGATTCGAGTTCCCCGAGCCCGCCACTTTTGTTGAATGCACCTTGGAGACCGGGAGAACGCACCAGATCCGCGTGCACCTCGCCGCCATCGGGCATGCCGTGAGTGGAGATCCGCGGTACGGCGGAAAGCGCGGCACGATTCCCTCGCCGCGTCCGTTCCTTCATGCCTATCGCCTGGCGTTCGTCCATCCGATCACCGACGAGGCGATGGAATTCTCGTCCGAGTTACCACCGGATTTGGCGCACGTACTCAGCCTGCTGAGCTAGTCGGCCGTCGAACACCCCACGTGGTGCGTGGAGTTGCCCTTTAGGTCGATCGGCTCAGTGCCGACTATCTGGATGTGAACGCGAAGAAGACGAGCTTGCGAGGCACCTGGCAGGGTCCCTCGCGCACTCGTCTTCAAAGCTGTCCCGAAGGACATCACGAGGCTTCAGCCTCCGAGTCCAACTCCACGCATAGTTCACCATTCCTCTGCTGTAGTTCTACGTCACGTCTGCCGTCAAGAGACGTACATGAACGATAACTCATCGTTGAAGCATCGATCAAACAATCTGTCTGTAGCGGGACTTGGCGTAGTTCTATTGCTGTCTGGCGTCACGTTGTCGCTCGGACAGCAATCCGCCACCACCGGAACCCGCCTTCAGTTCGTCTCTGTTACTGCCGGGTTTGCGATTTCAGAGATTCGACGAGTGAACCTTCGATTCGGGCGGGAGTCCTTGGTTTATCGATTTATGGAAATCCCGCTTTGTTTTGGCATGTTCTTGTTGGCGCCGCTCCAACTGTTGGCGGCTCGTTTGATCGGCTCGGGGCTTGTAGTTTGCTGGCGACAGCGCCGGACCGCCGATCTCGCAGCTTTCAACTTCGGATACTTCTCATTTGAAACAGCTTCCGCATATCTCCTTTTGGGTGCAATTGGCCCGCCGCGTTCGCGGGTCGCGATTCTCGTCGCGGTGTTAGCGAGTCAACTCGTGTGCAGCATTGTGATGGGTGTTGCGCTGCGTTTATCGGGCGACGCGAGTTCGCTAGCTGAAATGGTCCGCGGAAGTTCCATCGCTTACTCCGTTGGCATTGCGTCGACGACGTTTGGCCTCGTTCTCCTAGCCGCTTGGACAGCTTGGCCGTTCGCAATTTTCGCTGCTGCACCGTTCGGCGCACTCTTTCTCCGTTCATGGAGAGGTGAAATTGAGCGCAGTCGTAAGGAGGATTCTCTCTCGGCTCTCGCCGAGCTCACTGCGCGATTGACGGCAGACCTGCCCCGGGCAGCGTCGCTCGCAGAATTCTCCGCCCGGATCGCGGACATTACGTCTGCCAGGCGTGTGGCGGTAGTCGTGGGCGAGGAGTGCTTCCAGTGGTTTTCAGGAAGGGCGGAGGTTATTGAGGTAAGCGGATACCCAAATGGCGAGGAGTCGATTGAGTTGTCAGTCGATGAACGCTCGAAGTGCCTTGGTGTGAACGAATTGGTTGATTCCACCGCAAGGTCGTTCAAAGCGGGAGTCGGACGAACCGGCTGGCTAGTTCTCGGAGATCCCGCCACAGGGATCGGATTCTCGGCCGAAACTGCAGCAATGACGGAGACGGTCGCCGACCGTCTGGGTGCGTGGTTTTCGAACGCGGCACTCATTGATGACCTTCGGCGGGAAGTGCACGAGCGCGAGTACCTAGCGTTTCATGACCCGCTGACAGACCTCGCCAATCGTCGTCGGTTCCGGGATGTGTTCGACGAAATCCTCGGGTCGCCCACGCTCAATGGGGCGCTCGTCTTACTCGCCCTCGATCACTTTTCGATGATTAACGACAGCGTTGGTCACCAACAGGGCGACCAAGCGCTTTCTGAGATTGCCGAGCGGCTGCGCTCAGCTGCTCCCCCCGGAGCCCTCGTTGCGCGCTTGGGGGGCGACGAGTTCGCTGTGCTCATTTCGTCGTTCGAAGATCGCCCGCTGACGAACCGCCAACGACTCGAAATCGCCGGGGATCAGATCCGGCCCGAACAGTTTCAGTCATCGGCGATCGCCAAGCGGCTTCTTGACGCCGTCAACGATCCACCCCTACTGCTTGCTGGCATGTCGTTTCGTCTCACCGCTAGCGCAGGCATTGCAACGTTTCCGTTCGACGAAACTGACCCTTCGGAACTGCTTCGTCAAGCAGACCAGGCCTTGCAGTCAGCGAAGAGCGAGCGCAACGCGTTCGTCCTCTATAGCGATGAACGGCACCGCAAAGATCACGAACAGGTCACTCTGCTCGGTGAGCTTCGTCGAGCCCTCGACGAAGAAGAAATCATCCTTCATTACCAACCAAAGATCGACCTTCCGAGCGGCGGGAAACTGGCGGGCGTGGAGGCACTCGTCCGGTGGATGCATCCAACACGGGGGCTGGTTTTCCCTGACGACTTTGTGCCGATTGCCGAGCACTACGACCTCCTGAACGACATGTTCTTTTACATCGTCGAAAAGGCCGTGCATCAGCTACGAAATTGGTCGTCCGACGGGCTCGGCGAGTTAAGTGTCGCGGTGAACCTGTCTGCAAGAAATTTGCGCGCGCCGAACCTCACGCGACGTGTCTCACGAATCGTGCAGTCCTACGGGCTTGATCCAAAACGCCTCACCCTTGAGCTCACGGAGACGGCAATCATGACGGACTCGGATCACGCGCTTCGAACGCTTCGGTCCCTGCGCGACGAGTGCGGCGTACAGATTGCCGTGGATGACTTCGGGGTTGGGCTTTCGTCGATTGCGTACTTGCGAGATCTTCCGGCTTCCGAAGTGAAAATCGACAAGACTTTCTGCGTCGGACTCCCCGGCGACGGCGCCAACGAAGCCATCGTTCGCTCGATCAACCAGCTTGCGGTCAATCTGGGCAAGTTCGTTACCGTTGAGGGCGTTGAGCACGAGGCAACGTACACATTCCTCCATGAGATCGGGATCGATCAGGCGCAGGGATACTGGATCGCCCGACCGATGGAAGCGGGCGCACTGAAATCATGGGCGGCGGGTAGTCTCGAGCGGTTGCGAGTCAAGCCGAGGGCCATTGTGCCCGCTCGTTTCGCCTCTGACCTTCTGCCTTCGATGCGTAGGGTGAAGTAGGAGCAGCAAAACGCATGGCTCTCAGGCGGTTGGCGAAGACACGCTCGCTGTCGTGCAACATGTGTTGTCCTGTTGTTGCTATCCGTCGCGTCGCCCAGGATGAACAAAGAGGGGCGGAAATCGGCCGAAACTGGACTTCTTGGGCGACGAATCGAACCGTCCTGGGCGTTCCGGCGCGCTTGCCGCCTGCGGATGGCCATCTCGGCGGCTCGGCGCGTGCACTGTCCATGCTTCGGGCGGGCAGCGTCTCGATCCGAGATCCCCGCGCTCGATGACATGTCGGCTACAGGTGAGCCGTGAACTCGAGGCGCACCTTGGACAGGCGAAATCCGCCGAGGATCAGGGTGGCCGCGACGATGAAACTGGCGACTCCGTAGACCGATGCGACCGACGAGAGATCAGCGACGAAGCCAGCAATCGCCGCGCCGGCGAAGGCTGCGCCGATGAACATGAGCCGCCCGACGCTCGAGACCCGCCCGAGGAACTCGGCAGGAACACCCTGCTGACGGAGCGTACGAATACATGTGTTTATAAGCGGTGGAATGAAGCTGTCGACAACGAACGCCGCGCCGGCGATGTACGGAGACTTCGTCTGTGAACATACGAAAAAGGCGATCGCCAACGCAACGAAAGAACCGGCCACCAGCGGCCGTGTCCCGACTCGCCGCCAGATACGAAACGCCACCCAGCTTCCGATGAGTCCTCCGGTAGCGGGAATACTGACAAAGAGTCCGTATTGCCAGTTCGTCAGGCCAAGGTGACGTTTTCCGTAAAGCACAAGCGCGCTGTTGGTCATTCCTGCAGCGCCCGCTCCCACGCAGAGAAAAATCGTCAGTGTCCATAGATCTCGATTTTGGCGGAACCAGATCCATCCGGCCGCAACGTCTTGGCGAACCGAGAGTTTGGTGTTTTCAGTTTTCTCCGGAACGAGCGTATCTACGCCCCGTACGAGCGCCGCCGAACCGACGAACGAGGACGCATCGGCGACAAATGGAATCCACGGTGCCCACGAGAACAGCAGCGCCCCAATGCTCGGTCCAGCGAACTGCTCTCCGGCCAATTCGGCTGAGCTGAAGTAACTGTTGGCTCGATCGAGTTCGCGGCGTTTGACGATCGATGGCAGGAACGCCGCAGCCGCCGGAATATGGGCGCAGTCCGCCATACCGATGATGAATGCCACGGCGAGCACCATCGGGATGGAGACGACGTCAGCCAGGACGGACACTCCGAGCGCGAGCATGACAAGAAAACGAACCGCGTCCATTTGGATCATCGTGGTTCGCGGCGGCCGAGTATCTACCCACGCACCGGCCAGCAGGCCGAAAAACAACCAAGGGAGCCGTGACGCGGCAAACACGAGCGTTACCCAAGATCCCCGTTTGGAGAGCGACTCGGCGAGCAACGGAAGCGCAGTGAACGCCAACCCATCCCCGATGCTGGAAACGCCAACGGCGCTCCACGCGCGCCAGTACGAGCGGGTGAGCGGGCGCTCAGGCATGGCCAGTGGGCGCGCCGCTGTTTGAGTGGTGCTCACGCCTCGGAGTTCGTTGTGGAACCTGCGCCCACGACGGTTGTTGCCACGGCTGGCGAATCGCCGCGGGCCTGGCCGACCATGGCGGCGAGCGAGTGCGATCCGAGTACGCGTCGCATGACGTTGCTGGCGTCCTCCCAGACACCGAGAAGGACGCATTGCCCTTCGTGGTCACATGCTCCGTTCTCGTGTGGTCGTCCGAAGTCACCGATGCCGATGGGGCCATCGACGGCGCTCACGATTTCGGCCAGGGTGATCTCCGCCGGATCGCGAGCAAGGACGTATCCGCCACCAACGCCCCGTTTTGACCGGACCAGGCCGGCTCCTTTGAGGGCAAGGAGGATCTGCTCCAGGTACGGCTGGGGGAGAGCAGTACGCGAAGCGATATCGCGTGCGCTCTGAGGCCCGAGATCGTCGGCATGCAGGGCGAGGGACAGTAACGCCCGGCACGCATAGTCCCCTCGTGTTGACACCCGCATCGGGAACAAATCTAGGTCAGTGGGCGATGATCGACAGGGCTCTCCGGCCACGGTCGTCCCGTGGGCCAACCACCGGGCAATCTGATGCCACCATGGAGCATGAATGATGTTGAACCCATGACAGCCGAGGTTGTTGGCCCGAATGATCCCGCTCCTGCGGTCGAGGAGGAGATGGTGGCTGAGCCGGGCAAGGTGATGCGTATCGGTTCGATGATTAAGCAACTCCTGGAGGAGGTTCGCCACGCCCCGCTCGACGACCGTTCGCGGTCCCGGCTCCGGGAGGTCTACGAAGTATCGGTGCGCGAACTCTCCTCCAGCCTTTCTCCGGATTTGCGGGCCGAGCTCCAAAGCCTCGCGCTTCCATTTACCGACGACACGCCGTCAGACGCTGAGCTGCGCATCGCCCAGGCCCAGCTCGTCGGCTGGCTCGAAGGACTCTTCCACGGGATTCAGGCCACGTTGTTTGCCCAACAAATGGCGGCGCAAGCCCAACTCCAACAGATGCGCCAGATGGGCCTCCCGCCGGGAGCGTCCCCCGAAGGACCGGCGGCCCAGGGACCCGGGGCCATGCGGCCGGGGGGACAAACCATGGGAGGCGGCACCTACCTCTAAACGCTCCGTTCCTGCGCCGGGCGAGAGCGGGAGGCAGGGTTCGCTGGCCCGCGCGTTGGTCGGTAGTGTCGAGGCCCCCAAAGCACATCCATGTGATTTCGGTTCGTGCCAACGTTGTGTGAACGCTGTTGACGTCACGGAATCGCGGAAAAGAAAGGCGCACCCATCGTGAGTAGCTCGTTCGTGCACCTCCATTTGCACACCGAGTATTCAATGCTCGACGGCGCCGCTCGTATCGACGAGGTAGTCGCCGCCGCCCGAGCGGACGGGCAACCGGCCATTGGCATTACCGACCACGGCAACATGTACGGGGTCTTGGACTTTTACAAGGCGGCCCGTAAGCAGGGCATGAAGGCCGTCATCGGCACCGAGGCTTATATGGCAGCCGAGAGTCGGACCGAGCGGCCGGTACGTCGTGGTCGACTCGACGATGGCGATCAAGGCGAGGGCGACAAGCTCTACTACCACCTCACCCTGCTGGCCGAGACAACGCTCGGTTACAAGAACTTGATGAAGCTGTCAAGCAGGGCCTACCTGGAGGGGTACTACTACAAGCCCCGTCTGGACTGGGAGCTCCTACAAGAACACCACGAAGGGATTATCGCCACCACCGGCTGTCTTGGCGGGGTCGTTCTCCAGGCCCTCCTGGCCCATGATTTTGATCTTGCTCTGAAGCGCGCCGCCAGGCTCCAAGATATTTTCGGTCGGGATTCGCTGTTCGTCGAACTGCAGGATCATGACATTCCGGCGCAGCATCAGACCAACCCACAGCTCATCGAAATTGCCAAGCGCATCAAAGCGCCGCTCCTCGCCACCAATGACAGTCACTACACCCACCGTGAGGACTCCCTCGCTCACGACGCGTTGCTATGCGTACAGACAGGTGCATTACTGAGTGATCCGAAGCGCTTCAAGTTCCACGGCCACGAGCACTATCTGAAGAGTGCGGCCGAAATGCGCATGCTGTTCCGTCATTGGGAATCAGCCTGCGACAACACATTGTGGATTGCTGAGCGGGCCAACGTCGAAATTGAATTTGGACGTAGTGAGCTGCCCGAGTTTCCCCTTCCGTTCGGCTTCACGTCCGACACCGAATACCTCCGCCATCTCGTCTACGAAGGCGCGGCCGCGCGCTATCCGATGCCGCTGACCTCGGACGTGCGCGAACGTCTGGACTACGAACTCGATGTCATCATTGACATGGGGTTCGCTGCGTACTTCCTTGTCGTATGGGATCTTATTAAATACGCGAAGGATCAGGGTTGGCGGGTTGGCCCCGGTCGGGGCAGCGCCGCCGGGAGTGCGGTGAGCTACTGCCTGCGCATCGTTGACCTTGACCCCATTAAGTACGACCTGCTATTCGAGAGGTTTCTTAATCCGGGCCGCAAGCAAATGCCGGACATCGACATGGACTTCGATGAACGAATCCGCGGCGAGATGATCAAATACGCGAGCCGGAAATATGGCTGGGACAAGGTCGCCCAGATCGTCACTTTTTCCACCATCAAGGCCCGTGCTGCGGTGCGAGACGCCGCCCGCGTGCTCGGCTTCCCGTATTCCGTGGGTGATCGGGTGGCGAAGGCGATGCCACCACTGGTGATGGGGCGAGACACCCCGTTGTATGCGTGCTTAGATCCGCATCCGAAGTTTGAAGACGGATACAAGATGGCCGCTGAGCTCCGGCAGATGGTCGCGTCGGACCCGGATGTGCGCCAAGTCGTCCAGGTCGCCAAGGGCCTTGAAGGGCTCCGTCGAGGCGACGGCATTCACGCCGCAGCAGTGGTGATCACCCGACATCCGCTCACCGACTACCTACCGATTCAACGCAAGCCCGAGCCGGGCGGTTCGCTCGACGACGCACCGGTCGTCACTCAATACGAAATGCACGGGGTCGAAGAACTCGGTCTGCTCAAGATGGACTTCCTCGGTTTGCGCAACCTCAGCGTGATCGACCGAGCCATCGAACTGATCGAGGAAGCCCACGGGGTCAAGCTCGATATCGACAACGTGAACCTCGAGGACGAAACCACGTTCGAACTTCTTCGTCGAGGGGATTCGATCGGCGTGTTCCAGCTCGAAGGCGGCGCCATGCGCACCCTTATGCGTTCGCTCGCTCCCACGGCCTTCGACGATGTATGCGCGCTTGTTGCTTTGTACCGTCCCGGTCCAATGGCCGCCAACATGCACAACGACTACGCCGATCGAAAGAACGGTCGTAAGCCCATTGAGTACTTTCATCCCGACGCCGAGGCGCTTCTCGGGGACACCCAGGGCCTGATGATTTATCAGGAATCGATGATGCGTGTCGCCCAGAAGTTTGCTGGATACTCGTTGTCGGAGGCGGACAATTTGCGCAAGGCGGCAGGCAAGAAGGACCGCGTGATTATGGCCAAGGAGCGCGACAAGTTTGTCGCTGGGTGCCTGGCCACGTATCCGACCGAACCGCGTCTTGGCACCACGATCTTCGACATCATCGAGCCGTTTGCGGACTACGCCTTCAACAAGAGTCACTCATTCGGGTACGGCCTCGTCAGTTACCAAACGGCCTATCTGAAGGCCAACTATCCGGCCGAGTACCTGGCGGCGTTGCTCACCAGCGTGAAGGACGACAAGGATAAGGCGGGGGTCTACCTGGCGGAGTGCCGAAACTCGGCGATCACGGTGCTCGTCCCCGATGTGAATGCGTCGATGAGCGACTTCACCACCGACCACGTGAACGGTCACACCATCCGTTTCGGAATGGCCGGCGTTCGCAATGTAGGTGAAGGCATCGTCGGCGAGATCGTGGCGGAACGTAAGGCCAATGGGCCCTTCGATGATTTCCACGACTTCTGTGTACGCGTACCTTTACCGGTCCTCAACAAACGAGGCATCGAGTCACTCATCAAAGGCGGGGGATTTGATTCGCTCGGCCATACCCGTCGTGGTCTGATGGAAGTGTTCGAAACGATCATCGATCGCGTTGTTCCCCGCCGCCGCGAGGCCGAGTCAGGAGTGCAGTCGCTTTTTGGCGATCTCGGCGGCGACAGTGAGCAGGCCGGGGTAACTGGTTTCGACGAAACCAAGATTCCCATCGCCACCCACGAGTGGGACAAGATGACGAAGCTCGGTTTCGAAAAGGAAATGCTCGGCCTGTACATCAGCGACCATCCATTGCTTGGCGCTCAGGCGTCGCTGCGCAAGACCTGCGATCTGACGATCTCCGAACTCCGAGAAGGTCGCGGCGCGGTGATCATGCCGGGCGACGGACGCGAAGGGCGTGATGGACGAGACGCCAATGTAAAGACCGTAGGCGGAATCATCACCGGGCTGAATCGTAAGTACACGAAGAAGGGCGAGCTGATGGCGGTGTTTACCCTCGAAGATCTCGATTCGTCCATCGAAGTCATGGTCTTTCCCAAGACCATGCTGGAGATCGGGTATCTCCTCGCCGACGACGCCCTCGTCACCGTGCGCGGTCGGCTCAACGAACGCGATGACACGGTCTCGCTCGTGGCCATGGACATCCGTAAGATTGAACTCACGTTCGACACGGAAGTGCTTCCTCTCCGCCTCGCCGTTTCCGGGCAGGGTCTGGCGTCGCCCACGCTCGAAGCGCTGAAAGAACTACTGCTTTCACATCCCGGCGAATCCGATGTCTTCATCCGCTTCGGGCGCCAGGCCGTCCGTCTACCCCCGGTCTTTCGGGTCGACGTGTCCAACCGCCTGGTGAGTGAGCTGCGCGTGCTGCTTGGGGAGAACGCCGTGGAGCGTTAGGAATCGTCGGTCGGGGACGGCCGCGCCAGCCCGCCGTCCCGGTTCAAGGTCGATCCCGATTCGACCGAGAATGTACGGCAGTGTCAAAGCTGCTCTTTCTCTCTTTGATCATTGCCATCGTCGTGATCCCCACCCGGCTCTCGAAGGGTTCGTTTTCTGCTCGCCGGGCCGTGCGGGCCTACGTCGTAGCGGCGGTCGCCTACGGCTTTGCCCTGCTCTATGTCATTCCTCGCGTGGGGCTTTAGGCCGTGACCTTTCCTCTTTCGTCCCGTGTCTCGGCCCCGAGACGTCCGATCGAGCTCGGCCGAGCCGCCCGGCTGCTCGTTCCCATGACCGTGGCACTGTCGTTGGCTCTCGGCCTGTTCGGCAGCGGATTCTTGATGGCCGTCCCGCCCATCGGAGTGTTGGTGGCCTGGGCCCTGATCTCGCTGCCGTTTCAGCTGATTGCCCCCGTTGTCGCCGGAGTGCTACTCACCCTGAGCCCGCCGAGCGCCCGGCCCGCTGATGGCAAGTGGAGCTCTCCCATTGATTGGGCGGGTGCCCTGGTCTACAAGAACTTGCCGTTCAAATTGGCGTTCGCCGACATCATCATCGTTGTCCTCATCGTGCGGGCGGCGATGATCGTGGCCCTCGGCGAGGGCCGGCGAGACGGCACCACCCGTAAGCCACCGAAACCCTTCGCCCAGGCTTGCGTCATTGCCATCCTTGCGGTTGCCGCGATGTCGGCCTATGGCCTGGCCCGAAGCGGCAACTTCCGCCAGATTCTTTGGCAGGTGCGGGTCCCGACGCTGCTTGCTGGCCTCGCCTTGGCGGCGTCAGTGGCGGCCACGCCGGTAGGAATACGTCGCTTCCGCAATGCCGTGTTGTTCGCCGGAATAGTGAAGGTCGTTCTCGGGGCCTGGTTTTATTTCCTCATTCTCCCCACGGTTCCGGGACGCGCAGACGTGATCTACATGACCACGCACTCTGACTCGGTTCTCTGGTCCTCCGGGTTGGCGATCCTGATTGCCGAATGGTTTGAGATCCGCACGATCGGTGCCCGCAGACGGCTCTTCGTTTTCGGAATTCTGTTCGTTTTCGGCATGGTGATCAATAACCGTCGGACCGTCTGGGTCAGCGTGGCCGCCTCGTTGCTGTTCATCGTGATGGTCGCCACGCCCACGGTGAAACGCCAACTGGCGAGGTTGCTCGCCGTCGCGTGGCCGTTAATCGCGGTGTACGTCGTCCTGGGATTGGCAATCGGGAGCCACAGCTCAATTTTCAAACCGGTGAACATGACCCAAAGCGTGCTGTTTCAAACGGACGCATCGAGCGACAGCCGTGACGTCGAAAACATCAACTTGCTCTATACGAACAAGCTCTCGCGGGGCATCGGTTCGGGCTTCGGCCACGAATACGTCGAACTGATCCCGTCCGTCGATCTCTCGGCGGTGTTCGAGCAGTATAAGTACATCCCCCACAACAGCTTTCTCGGACTGTGGGCGTTCATGGGAATAGCCGGAGCGAGCGCGTACTTCTTGCTTCCGTCGATCGGCATCTTCTACGCCACCTGGGCTCGCCGACGAACGGCGATCCCGTGGATCCGCGCCGCCTCCGCCTGGTCGGTGTGTGTGGTCATTGCCTGGCTTGTACAGAGTTGGTCAGACATCGGCGCCCAGGACTGGACAAGCATGGTGTGCTGCGCATTTGCGCTGGGTATCGGGGCTTCGTTGGCTCGCCAAGTGGCCGACCAGATCGAAGCAGACGGCAACAACGTGGGCGACGCCGCCCCCCTCGTACTCGCTTAACGACGTCACGGACGGCTCTAGCCAATGCCTCGAGGATTGGTGGCGGGGGCCCTGCAGTAGACTAAGTGCGCTGACCGGGGGTCGTGTCGGCGTTGTCGGACGAGGAGAATAACTGGCATGTCGATGATTGCGGATACAAAAGACTGCACGGCCCTCTCCGATGTCGAGCTGAGCGAATTAGCCGATATTTGCGCTGGCGGGCCAGCCGGATTCGACATTGGGTTGCTTTCGAAGCAGCGCGAGATGTGGGTGCTCGTCACGCAGGTGCGCGAAAACGACAAACTTCAGGGTTTCGGTTTTTGCACCCTCGAGCGTATTGGTGGCACGCCAAGCATGCTGATGGGGCTCGTCCACATTCGTCGGACGAGCAAGCGCGATTCCGTGTTGAAAACATTGATCAACGACCAACTTCGGCGTTCGCTCTTGGCCTTCCCGGACGAAGACGTGTTGGTCGGAACCCGAATGCTCGATCCGGGAGCATTTGCGGCGTTCAAAGGACTCGAAGACATCGTCCCCCGCCCCGAACATAAAGCCTCGGGCGAAGAACGGGCATGGAGTCGTCGTCTGGCCAAGCGGTTTGGGGCCGAGCACCGGGTTGACGATCGGGCGTTCTTGATCCGGGGTGAGGGCGAACCGTCTCCGTGCCTCGATTTCGAATCGTCGAAGCCGGAAGCAATCAGTGCTGCCGTGGCCGAATTCTTCGTCCCGTTAGATCGGGCCAACGGCGACGTGGTCGTCACCTTCGGCTGGGCGATGGCCGAGGATCTCGCCGCTCGCATCGCGTCGCTCGGGCATTAGACACCGGCTCCTGCGCCTACGGCAGGAGCGAGGCGATCACCTTGTAGCAGTAGCCCTGCTTCGGCCGACTGAGGGCCACGGCAAAGCGCGTCGGGCGGTAACCGAGCGCCGGTCCGATATCTCGTAGGCCGAGGCGTCCCGAGGGCAACCAATCAAGGCGCCGCAGCAGTCTTGGATCCTCGATCTGGAGGTCCTCAGTGCCTCGTGACCAGCGGAAATGGCATCGTACGCCCCGCTCGTCCACGGTGATCCCAGCGCGGTGAGGAGCCCGGACGATTTCGACTGAGGGGCGTGAGCCATCGAGTTCCCAGAGTGAAATTCCGGGCCCAACGAATCCGAGCGTTGGATGATTGAGTTCGCTGTCGATCGATCGAAGTAAACGCTCGCACCGCAGACCCATGATCCGACCGATCGGCAGCAATGAATCGGCGACTTCAATCGATTCCGGCTGCTCGAGGCGGTCTTGCGTTGACACCGAGACATGCGCCCGCACGACCGTGAATGGGGCGATGTATTCCTGGCGGGGATGGTGGACCCGAAGCACGGCGTTCGTCGCCATGTCCACTGCGACGCAGCTGCGTCGAGCAGGCGCCAGTACCGCCAGATCGAGCAGCGATCCTGGTGTTGCATTCACGGTCCGCACTGGAACTCTCCCCATGGCAATTACATGATTGCAATTCCCCATGCTCTGCGCGCGGATACTCAGCGCGCTGGGCAATTCGCGTAACAACAAAGCGACAAACTCAGTGCGCCCTGAGTCAGCGCATTGATCGTTCGGCCGAAAACGGTTGTTCCGGTCGGATGGTGCGTTACGGCGAAGGGGGCTCCTCCGATCCCGCCAGGGTCAGAGCCCGAATGGGGCGGCTTTCTGCCTTCTCCGGGTTGTTCGACGATGACTTTCCGACGGCTCGCTTGCCCACTTCGATGACCGTCTGCGCCATGATCATCAAGTCCAGCCGCACCGACCAGTTCTCCACGTAAAAGACGTCGCACCGTTCGTAATCCGCAAACGAGGGGTTGTCTCGAGACTCAACCTGCCACAGGCCGGTCATGCCCGGTCGGACGCGATGACGCAGCAGCAACCGATCGTTGAACTGGTCGACCTCGCGTTGAAGCGCCGGGCGCGGGCCAACCAGGCTCATTTCGCCACGGAGCACGTTGATGAGCTGGGGAAGCTCGTTTAAAGAGGTGGCGTCGAGAAATTTCCCGATCCGCGTGAATCGCGGATCATCTCTCATCTTGAAAAGCGGACCGGTTCGCTCGTTTTGCTGTTCCAGCTGAGCGAGCAGTGACTCGGCATTCATGACCATCGTGCGCAACTTGAACACGTCGAACGGTTTGCCGTTGTGGCCAATGCGCTGTTGACGGAAGATCGCCTTGCCGCTGTCGCGGCGAATCATGATGGCGAACACCGCCATGATCGGCGCCGACAGGACGAGGGCGACCATCCCGAGGACGAGGTCGAGTAATCGCTTAACCCGAGATTGCCAACCGGTGAGTTGCACCTGTTCGAGGTAGAACGCCGCTTCTCGACCGATTGGATTGGATCGCAACCGACTGGCATTGAACCCGAGAAGTCCACCTGAGACCTGGACGTGAATGCCGGCATCGAGAAGGACCCTGACCGCCTGGTTCAGTTCGCGAAAGCCGAGCGACGACGAGCCGATGATCACCCCCGTGACGCCGTGCGATCGGGCGATGTTGACGACTTCGGCCACCGGCCCGAGGTACGGGGCGTTGAAGTGACGTTCGTGGACTTCGTGGGCGCGACCGACAACACCGACAACTCTGTACCCGAGTTCGGGCTCGTCGATCATCATTTTCTCGAGCTCGTACGCTTCGTCGCCCGTGCCAACGAGGAGAACGGGTCGGGTGAATCGTCCTTCACTTCGAGCCGACTCCAGCGCCGATCGGTAGAGCGTGCGAAAAGCCATCACAAAGAGAAACGTGAGTGTTCCGGAAATGGCGGCGGTAGGAAGCTTGACGCCCACCGCGCCCACGCGGCCGGCGACGAGCCAGCTCGCTCCGGACGCCACTCCACAGGCACGGATCAGCGTCGCCGTCTCGACCGCTCGAACGCTGCAGACACGAGCCCGGTA
>JAYVSS010000160.1:0-10326 GCA_043775075.1 Acidimicrobiia bacterium | reverse complement strand
CGTTCGTTGTGGTCTCCGATCCGCCGACGAAGGTGTCCGCCATCATCTCGGCGTGCAGCTCTTCGTCGGTGAGGGTGCGGCCCCACTCGGGGATTTCGGTATTGACGAGGTCAGAGAGCAGCGTGTCATTCGGGCTCAGGCGAAGCTGCTCAAAAATGGGTTGAAAGTAGTGCTGCGCCTCGATCTCCATTTCAGTGGACCACACCACTTCTTCCGGAGTCTGCATCATGCCGAGGCGCTGCACCCAGGCATCGGTCCAGCCTTTGATCCGCCAAATGTCATCGACGTTCGCCCCGACCTGCACGGCGATGACCTTGAGGGGAAGCGGCACGGCGAAGGCTTCCACGAAGTCGCACCGCCCGGCCGCAATCACCGCGTCAATCAATTCGTGGGAGAACGAATCAATAAGCGGCTCAAGGGTTTTGATTCGGTTGGGCCGATACGCATGATTGAAGAGATTGCGCATCTGCTTGTGATTCGGGTCGTCGCGAGACGCCAGCGTGGGGCCGGGCACCCAGCCTTTTTCACGGTACAGCTCGAGTACTTTCTCGCCCATCGGACCGGGCCGACGAGACGGTCGAACACTGGAAAAGCGTTCGGTATCGAGCAGCACCATCTTCACGTCGTCGTACCGCGAAATCACGAACATCCCGGTGCGCGGATCACGCCACACCGGTGCCTCGGCGCGCAGCGTCTCGTACGCCGGGTACGGACAATCGTTGATCGCTCGGTCGAAGAAATCGACGTCTGCGAGGTGAGGACAATCGTCAGCGGACATGGTGCGAGGCTCCCAGCAGAGGCGGCGTCGGGCAAAACTAATCGAAGAATCAATTCCGCCGCCCATTCGGAGCAATCGACACCGATAGTGTCACCATCGTGACCAATGAAATCACGCTGTCGGAGAACTGGGCCACGCTGTGGGAAGCGCTCGCCGCCGCCCAGCCCGACAGGGTCGCGGTGGTTCTCGGCGACATCGAAATTCGCTGGAGGGACCTCGATCATCGGGCGTCAAAATTGGCCGCAGCGTTCGCCGCCCATGGTGTCGGACCGGACGCCAAAGTGGCGCAGATGCTCTACAACTGCCCTGAATACCTGGAGTCGGCGTACGCCGCATTCAAGGTCCGGGCCAGCACCGTTAACGTCAACTATCGATATAAAGCACCCGAGGTTACCCATGTCCTCAACGACTCTGGCGCCGCCGTGCTCGTGTATCACTCCAGTTTTGCGGCGATCGTCGACGAGGTCCGTCACGCTCTTCCCCACCTCACCCTTCTCGTCCAGGTGGACGGTGGTGATGGCGCGCCGTTGCTGAACGGCGCGTGTTTGTACGATGCGCTGTTGTCCGCCCACTCCCCCATGGCTCCCATCGTGCGAAGTGGTGAAGACCAACTTCTGCTGTACACGGGCGGAACCACCGGTATGCCGAAGGGCGTGATGTGGACACATCGCGGCCTCTTTGGGGCGCTGGCCTTCACCGGATACGCATCGCTCGGCATCGCTCTGCCCACCACCGTCGACGAGGTCACCAACGCGGCCGTCAACCTCGCCGAATCCGGGGCCAGCCCGGTGAATATGACCGCTCCACCGTTGATGCATGGGACGGCGCTTTTCCTGGCCTTCTCCACGTTCGTGTTGGGAGGAAAGGTCGTGCTTCTGGGCGGCCGCCGATTTGATGCCTCGGAGTTACTCAGGCTCGTGCAACGCGAGAGCGTCAGCCAACTCTCCATCGTGGGAGACGCATTCGCTCGACCAATCCTTGAAGAGGTCGAACGAGCCGAGGCGAGCGGATCGCCGTACGACATCTCCACGCTCAGACGCGTGATGTCAACGGGGGCAACGTTCTCCGCCAACCACAAACGCGACCTCATGGCGCATGCGCCCGAGGCGACGATTATCGACATGATCGGCGCATCCGAGGGCGGCCCTTTTGCGCTTGCAGTAACCATTCCCGGTCAGCAGCCTCCGGATACCGCCGAGTTTTTTGCCACCCCGGCAACGGCGGTTTTCGACGAGTTCACCGAGGAGCGAATTCCGTTCGGATCGGGCCGGTCGGGGGTCCTTGCCGCATCCGGTCCAATGCCCGACGGATACTTTGGCGATCCCGACAAAACGGCCGCAACGTTTCGGATCATCGAAGGGGTGCGGTACACAATGCCCGGCGACTACGCGCAGATCGACGCCGATGGGCGGGTTCATCTTCTCGGACGAGGCTCGGTCTGTATCAACACCGGCGGGGAGAAGGTGTACCCCGAGGAAGTAGAAGTGGCCGCCCGAAGCCACCCGCTCGTGGAGGACTGCGTGGTGATCGGAGTACCCGACGAGCGCTTCGGTCAACGGGTGGTCCTGCTGGCGTGCAGGCCGAAAGATATGCGCAATGACAATACGCGCGCTGATGATAGAGATGCAGATGAAGTGATCGCTCAGGTGAAGACCAAACTTGCCGACTACAAGGCACCACGTCAGGTGCTCTTCGTGGACTCGATCTATCGCAGTCCATCGGGCAAAGCGGACTACCGATGGGCTCATGACACCGCGGAGCGAGTCCTCCAACCGGTCCAGCCAGCGAAAGGGTGAGCCGATGGACGACGAACTCGTTGCCCGAATCCAAGCGAACATGCGAGCGGAATTTGCCCGCACCGGCCCACCTCCAGGTTTCCCGCCATTCCCGCCGATCCCGTCCGGTCGTCATACGAGCGACGAATTCTGGGAACTCGAACAATCGCAGGTCTTCGCCCGGTCGTGGGTCATTGCCGGTCGCGCCGAAGACGCCACAAATCCCGGTGACTACTTCACCTTCGACGATCTCGGTGTGCCGCTGCTCATCGTACGGGGCAACGATCACGAGCTCCGGTGCTACTACAACACGTGCCAACATCGCGGAGCGCCGGTGGTCCGCGACACTCGCGGAACGGTCCGCCGCCTTCGCTGCCAATATCATTCGTGGACATATGAAATCGACGAAGGCAAGTTGGTCTCGGTACCCGACGAACGCGACTTCGTCGATCTCGATATATCGCTGCTGTGCCTCCCAAAGGCTCGATGCGAAACGTTCGCCGGGTTCGTGTTCGTTAATCGTGATCTCTGCGCTCCACCCCTCACGCAGTGGCTCGGACGAGCGACGGAAATGTTCGAACCGTTCCAGGGCGAAACGCTGCGTGAGGTGTACCGACGAAGTGTGATCGTTCCATGCAACTGGAAGGTCACCGCTGAAGCATTTCTCGAGGTGTATCACTTCAAGCACATTCATTCCCACGATGGGGTATCCGTACTGGACAATCGCGGTGCCGCGATGGGTTTGTATGCGAACGGACATTCGCGCATGATTACGCCGTACTCCGAGCAGAACGTGAAGCGCTCGGGTATGTCCTCCTGGGACGACTGGAAACCCACCGACCAAGGGCCGTTCCCGGTGATACCGACCGTTCCCGACATGGTCCGCTGCACCAGCACCGCGGTGAGCTTGTTCCCCAACGTCATCGTCCCGCTGGGGGCAATTGGCTTCCCCATCAATGTGTTCTGGCCGGTGGACAAACGGACCACCCGTCTGGACTGGATCTACTACGCGCCGAGGGACTGGGACGGAGACGAACTACCCACTCGATGGCAGAAGCGAGCAGACGTCTACGACCAGATCATGGACGAAGACATGCAGAACATGGCGCCCATGCAACGCTCCATCGAGTCTCCCGCCCTCACTGGTATGCGCACGAACTATCAGGAGCGTCGTATCTGGCATCTCCACGAGCAAATCGATCGCATGATCGGTGCAGACAACATCCCGGAGTCGCTGCGGGTTCCATTTCTGCTGGAGCCGTACGTCGAACGGTGACGAAAGGCGTCACGGCCAGCAATTTCGTGGTCACTCTCAAGGCCATACCTGCCGCTTTGTTCGTCGCACCTGCCCCACGAGGGCGGCGAAACCCACCGACCCGGTGAGGGTGAGTGCCAAGCCAAGCCAGTCCGCGCCGTCTCGTTCGATCTGCAGCCGAACCACCCTTGCCGTGGGAATCACCACCATGAGGTTCGGAGCGAGCCGCCACGGTCCATCCGCCCCATGCGCTCGCCATGTGGGAAAGTACGACTCCTTCACCACGACGGGCACGCCCACGCGGTTGACGCGGAAGGACACCGTGCCCTGACCCTCATGGATTTCTGCGACCTCTACCGTGGGTTCCCTGTGCAACGCAGCAGTGGCCACCGTGGTTCGGGCGCCGTACTCCGTTAGGGCATTACGTTGCACGGTCGCGCCCACTCGCTCCCACTCAGCCGGACCGTCCGCCGCCAGGGGCACGGGGAATTCGGCGGGGCGGGCAAACTGCGCGGCCGCCACGTCGAGCCACCCACCTCGTTGCGAGGCGTTGATCCCGGTGACCACGGCTGGTCGAGCAGTGAGGCCCTCCACCAGCGGCGATCGGGCCACTTCGTATACCTCCAAGACGGAAGGACACTTCCCGTCGGTCTTCTCCTTTGCGGTGCATTCACGATCGAACGGGGTGGTGGCGACCAACCGGAGATCGGCGTTCACCCGCGCCTCAGCCAACGCACTCGGCGAAAACACCATGTAGTAGCGAACGCCAAGTTGCTGGAGGTGACGCACCCCCTCGGTCACATTGCGGCCGGGATAGGTGAGCAGTGACTGCGGATCCGACGCCACCCCGGAGAGCAGCGAGGCGTCGATCCAGTGGTACGGGCCGGTGGCGGAAGACTCGTAGTACATCCCCTCCATGGATCCGATGCAACTATCTGTGCGCATAGGAAGAAGCATGAAGGCAACGTCGGAGCCGTAGCGGTCCATGCCCTGTTCCCAGTCCCACATCGCCCGTCCACATCCGTTGGTCTTTCCCACCCGGTCCATCGTTTGGTAGATGCTGCGAAGTTCAGGCCAGTCGTCACCCGCCTCGTACCCGTCGTAGTTCAACTTGGCCCAATCCCCGGCGAGACTTTTGTCGTCCGTGCTGTCTGATCGCTGCACCGTCATTGATCCGTGGCGCCATTTGGGAATCGGCACGAAGCCCGGGACGATCGCCATTGTTGAACCGACGGACCACCATCCGAGGACCGCCGACCCGAGGAGCAGCGTTGCCGGTCGACGCTTTCGGGCCAGGGCGGCGAGCGCAAAGACCGCGAGGTAGGAGCAACACAGAAAATAGAACGGTAGGGCGCGTTCGTTCAGAACGCGATGGGCCGGCGGAAAACGGAACGCCAACGCCGACATGGCGGCCGAAAGTGTCAGCCACACTCCGGCCCGGGCATCGGCATCAGGAGGTACCCCCTCACCCTTACGGCATCTCGTAGTTGCACGTACGAATCGAAAGCACTGCACGAATGCCCCAAGTACGGCCAACAGCACGACACCACTCATCAGCGCGGCGCCGCTGAGCGAGGGACGGGCGAGCGCCGGAAACAAACCAGCGAGATACTTCGTTGCCGTCTCCCACCCCATGTCATTCGAATAATCGAGATGAGCGGCGAACGGAACTATCCAGAACGATGCGAGGAGGAGTCCGACAACCCCCACGGCCAACAGATCGATCACCAGCCGCTTCTTCTTTGCCGTTTCCAGAAACGGCAAATACACAATGAGAAGAGCAAGCGCGGCCGCGGCGGCAAACACCGATGGCAGAAGGTGGGAAAGCGCAGTCACAAACACCGCCACCACGGCGAGCGGACGCCCACGTCCGGTCCGGAACATGCGCGCCACGAGTCCAAGGAACACCACACCGGCCGAAAGGCTGATCGAGAAGGAGAACTCGCCCGCCATCGTGGAGAGGATGTTTCCACCAAGGATGTCGTAATGCGGATCGAAGAGAAACACGATCGAGGCCAAGGCGAACAGGTAGCGGTGCGGGCGCGAGAGGCCGAGACTCGCGGCGAGGAACATTGATGCGAACGGAAGCGATAGGACGCCAGCCACCGTCACGAGCTTGAAGGCGATGTTTGCCGGCAGCACAAACCCGAGGGCCACAATGACCCAGCTAGGAAGAGGAAAATAGAAGTGGAGAACGGGAAATCCAGCAAACCAGTCCTTGCTCCAGCCGGTGGCCTTGAATGCCGCGAGAAGGTTGCGCCGAAGAAACCACGGTGTCCACACGTGGGCGCCGGTATCGCCCCCCGTGCTGACCGTGTCCCTGAACAGTGGCCCCGGTCTCCATGTCCACGGCTTCCAACTCGCCCACCCGTACCCGGCGCTGGAGAGGCCGCCTACCTTGGCGAAGAGCACAGCCACGGCCACGCCCACCACCGTCCAGCCGATCCAATCAGTCCGGTCGAACCGTTGCCGACGGCGATTCAGGACGCGTCTCCTAGGGCCGAACTCCACGCGAATGGTCTAGCGATCGCTCGACTGTTTCCACAGGTTGATGCCTGCGTCGCCGGAACATCGGTCGATCTCAGCCAATTCCGACGGAGAAATATCCATATTTGCCAGTGTTGCGATGTTTTCCTCAAGCTGATTGACGCTGCTCGCTCCGATGACCAGGGAGGTCATCCGGGTATCCCGCAACGCCCAAGCCAAGGCCAGCTGGGCCAGGGTCTGGCCCCGCCGACGGGCGATGTTATTTAGCGCGCTTACCATCTTCAAACGCTCCGACGTGAGCGACGACGCGGCGAGCGCCCCGCCGGTAGCCACTCGGGAGTCGGTCGGGATCCCATCGAGATAGCGATCCGTTAGCAGGCCCTGGGCGAGCGGAGAAAACGCAATACACCCGGCGCCGACATCTCCGAGGGCATCGAGCAACCGGTCCTCCTCGGTCCATCGATTGATCATCGAATACGACGGTTGATGAATGAGCAACGGCACCTTGAGCTCGGCCAGCAACCTTGCCGCCTCTCGCGTTCGATCAGATGAATACGACGATATGCCCACATAGAGCGCCTTGCCCTGCTGTACCGCGGTAGCAAGCGCGCCTACGGTTTCTTCGATCGGCGTGTCGGGATCCACGCGGTGCGAATAGAAGATATCCACATACTCGAGACCCATTCGGCGGAGCGATTGGTCGAGAGAAGCAAGCAGGTATTTCCGCGAACCGAGATTTCCGTAGGGACCGGGCCACATGTCGTATCCCGCCTTGGTGGAGATGACCAATTCATCTCGGTACTGCCCCAGATCGCTCCGAAGTATCCGACCAAAGTTCGCCTCAGCCGCCCCATACGGTGGGCCATAGTTATTGGCGAGGTCAAAATGGGTGATACCCAAATCAAAGGCGCGCGTACAAATCGCTCGCTGCGTTGACCAACCGCGGTCGTCGCCGAAGTTATGCCACAGGCCGAGGGAGAGCACGGGGAGCTGTAGTCCGCTACGCCCCGATCGGCGGTACTGCATCGTTTTGTAACGAGACGCATCGGCGATGTAGGTCATCGTCCAACCTTAGAAGGCGGGCCGACAGGGCGGGCCGACCAGCGCGGGCCGCCAGATACGCGCCTCAGGGCTTCAGTGGGAGTGGGCTCCGTCGGCACCAAGGTCGGATGCGTCGGTCACCCATTTCCAATGCATCCGTCCGTGGTCGGCGTTGGCCGCCAGCACGCCGCCAATCGTCCCGTCGGCCCAAGGGGCGCCGGGAAGGACTTCATCGAGTTGTTCGTCGGTAAGTTCGGACAGCAGGGCGAGGGTGACTGACCGGGCATTCTGGCCGATCGCGACGACTTCGCTGAGGGACTTGCCTGCGTGCTTGTGCTGCCACTGCTCCGTCATGGCGTGGACCGAAGCCATGATGTCGGCCCGTGACCGCACGTTGCCTTCTGCGTCGGTGGTCAGACCAACGGGGTTCGCATCGCCGGCCACGTGCTTACGGACCATGCCGGCAAAGTTGTGTTCGATGAGTGATAGGTGAGCCAAATGATCAAGGGCCGACCACAGGTTGGACGGATCGTGTTCGCTGGGCGTGAGGCCTTCGTATAACTGCTTCTCGCTCAGCCCGGCGTAGGTATCGAGCAACCACGCCCGGTCACGATTGAGTTTGGTTTCGATATCAATTCGGCGCATCACTGAATTTTTAGACGAAACCGACCAAAACTGCGAGACGGAACGGCACAACTACGGGCAACTCAGTGCACCTCACCGCCGAGGTAACTCGCCTCGAGAAGGTCGCGGCGGGCCAACAGCTCGGCGGCGGTACCAGAGAGCACGAGTTCTCCATGGTTCAACACGTAGCCGCGGTCGGCAATGGATAAGGCCATGTGCACGTGTTGCTCGACAATGAGCACCGCGGTGCCGGTCTCGTCAGCGATGCGACGAACGATCGGGATCATCCGCTCCACGATGATCGGTGCCAGGCCCATGCTCATCTCGTCGACGAGTAGTGCTTTCGGTTCTGAGACCAACGCGCGCGCCATCGCTAGCATCTGCTGCTCGCCGCCCGACAACAGACCCGAGAGGCGACTGCGCAACGGGGCGAGGGCCGGGAATAGCTCCATGGCGCGCTCCATGGCCAGCTTCTGTTGCGCTCGCGGACCGGTGAGCCCGAGACGCAGGTTCTCGGCGACCGTGAGGTCGAAGAAAAGCGAGCGGTCCTCGGCCACATGGGCAAGGCCGCTGCGGGCGACCTTGTGCGGCTTGCCGAGCGGGATCTCACTGCCGAAGACCTCGACCGATCCGGCCACCGGGCGGAGGATCCCCGAGATGGTCAAAAGGGTGGTGGTCTTGCCGGCACCGTTCGGTCCAAGCAGGGCGACCACTTCGCCCTTTCCGACATGGAGGTCGAGGTTGCGTACGACGGGAATCCCGCCGTAGCCGGCGGCCAGGCCGGAGACCCTGATGGCCGTCTCGGGGGGGGCAACGACAGTGCTCATCAGTGGTTCCTTCCTGCTGCCGCAGCGGCGGCGGCACCTTCTTGAGCTTGCAATTCGCCGGCCTCGGCCCCCAGGTAGGCGCCGATCACTGCGGGATCCGTACGGATGTGATCTGGCGTGCCCTCGGCAATGATCCGACCGAAGTCGAGCACGTAGATGTAGTCGCAGACGTTGAGCACGAGGCCCATGTCGTGGTCGATGAGGAACACCGTGATGTCCTGGGTGAGAAAATCGCGCAGATGCGACCCGAGGATCTGCGACTCGGCGGTGTCGAGGCCGGCGGCCGGCTCATCGAGGAGCACGACCTTCGGGCGGCTGGCCAACGCACGGGCAACGCTCACAAGCTTGCGCTGACCATGGGACAGGTCGAGCGTGAGACGGTCGCGCAGATCATGGAGGCCCATGATGTCGAGCGCCCACTCGGCCTGCTCCGACGCCGCCAGGCGGCGGTTCGGACGCACGAGATCAGTGAGGAACGAGGTGAACGACGGGCGCTCGGCGTGGACCAGAAGGTTGTCCCACACGGTGAGGTCGTCGAAAAGTTCGAGTGACTGGAACGTGCGGGTGAGGCCAGCATCGGCTCGCTGCGCTGGGGACAGCGACGTGATGTCCTCACCGTGGAACTGCACTACGCCGCGGGTGGGCGGGGTGAACCCCGTGATGGCGTCAATGAACGTGGTTTTGCCGGCGCCATTTGGGCCGATGAGTCCGCACACCATGCCGGACTGGACGACGAGATCGACATTGTCATTGGCGTTGAGTCCACCGTAGGAGACGGTGAGGCCCTTGGCTTCGAGGATCGCAGCCATGATCAGGCTCCCTGCTCGGTAACGGTTGGGGCGGGTGCCGCATGACTGGCTGCTCCATGACCCGGAGCTCCGTGTGCTGCGGCCTCGCCCTTGGTGACGACCCGTTTGATGAATCCGAAGATGTCCTTCGAGATTCCGCGGAGGAAGATTCCACTTAGTGGCACAAGCAGCAAGAACCAGTTCCGCCACTCCTCGGCCTTGTTCCACAACAGCAACGCAAGCGGGATAGAGGCGATTGCCGCCCCCGGACCGACGGTACGGATGGCTTTGATCCATTCCTTGGCGCGGGCCTTGAGTAACCAATTCCCCAGATACTGAAAGGCGGGCTGGAGCCGTGGGGCGATCCCACCGGGGTTATGAATTGCCGTGAACACGAGGGCGGCGCCGCCGATGATGCTGGTGAGGTCGACACTGATGGCATTGTGGAAGTGGTGGTTGGCGACGGCGGTGACCAACCCGTTGGCAAAAATGATGCCGCCGATCATGGCCCCGTTAATCGACGTGATCCCCCCGAGGTACGCGAAAGCCAGCACCGAGAGGCTGAGGAAGAAGACCCAGTTCGCCGAGCTGATCTGGCGGGCCTGGTAGCCAAACATGACACCGGAGATACCGGCGATGGCCGAAGCAATGGCGAAGGCGAGGAGCTTGGTGCGCACCACGTTCACGCCTGCCGCCGCCGCCGCCCGTTCGTTCGCCCGAACGGCCAGGAACCGGCGGCCGGTGCCGCTAC
>JAYVSS010000159.1:0-4112 GCA_043775075.1 Acidimicrobiia bacterium | reverse complement strand
GCATCGGCCTACGTCACCGGGCAAAATCTCAACGTCGACGGAGGATGGACACTCGTATGAGCACGTATGACTCTGCTGGAATCGATGCGGACCGCCAGGCCATCATCGATCTCACGATCAAGTACTGCTGGACGATTGATTCCAAGGAGTGGGACGCGTTGCGTGACATCTTCGTTCCCCACGCCACGGCTGCGTTGGGCGACGAGCGCATCGGGATCGATTCGATCATCTCCCGCATCTCCGGCGCGCTCTCGTCGCTCGATGCCAGTCAGCACATGATTTCGAATCATCAGGTGACCGTCGAAGGCGACACAGCCACCAGCCGTTGCTACCTTCAGGCCCAACACGTTCGCCGGGCGGCGGAGGGCGGCCCGAACTACATCGTCGCCGGGCGCTACCAGGATCAATTCGTGCGGACCCCCGAAGGATGGCGCATCATCCGTCGGGATCTCCTGGTCGACTGGACCGACGGCAACATCAACGTCGTCCGTCCCTTAGTACCCGACCTCCGGACCAAATGAGGCTGGTGGGGCATCGCGTGGAAACCGTAGGATGGTGTTTATGTGGACGATCTCGGGCCTGGCCGATGAGATTGCCGGAAGCCTGACGGACGGCGAAACCGATGGCTACCGCCTCCGGCTCGTTCGTCAATTCTTGATGGATGTCAAACCGGCTGAGGCTCTTCACTCGATCGAGGATGCTCCGCCGCCAACGGGCCTGGAACACTGGGATGCGTTCTTGGCCGGTCTCGCCGAATTCGTGGCGTTTGGCCACGGAACAAAGACGCCGCATTGGAGCGTCGCTCCAGAAAAGTTCCTCCGCTCGTGGTGGTTCCTGATGCCCTTTTCGTCGCTCCACGGCCTGGCCATGGTTGAGACCCCGGCTGCCTTCGCCAACCGCGGGGTCTTCATCCGCCGCGCTTCCCTGATCAACGTGTAGCGATCGCCATGGACAAACAGCCGCTTCTTCTTGATCGCTTCACCATCGTGACCCTCCTCAACGATGTGGCAGAGGAAGCCGTGCGTCGAGAGATTGAAATCTCAATGTTTCTCGTTGGGGGAGCGGCCATGGCACTGGCGTATTCGACGGCACGCGTGACCCGTGATGTCGACGGAATGTTTGAGCCGAAGGCCATCGTCTACGAAATCGCCCGCATGATTTCGCGCGAGCGCACGGAACTCGGGTTGGCAGAAGACTGGTTGAACGACGCGGCCAAATCGTTTATGCCTGGCAACGACCCGGATGCCACCGTCGTGTTCGAGGAACCAGGGCTTTCCGTGCGTGTGGCATCGCCTCGCTACCTCTTCGTCATGAAGGCGATGGCCGGCCGCGAAGCAGATCTCGACGACCTCCGAACTCTCTACCGCCTTGTCGGGTATCAACAAGCCAGTCAAGCAATCGCCGACGTCGCCTTGGCCTACCCGATCACGACGATTCGTCCCTCCGTTCAGTACTTGATCGAGGGCCTGGCCGAGGAGTTCGGAAGCTAGTTACGCTCGCCCGCCTCGCGTTGGCCTCACTGCCGACCTCACCGGGAAGAGGCGGCCCTCAATCGCCGCCCGCACGGCGTCAACGGCAACTCGGTGGCGGGCCGTGGTACCGGACTCACCGTCGGTGAGGCCAACGACGATGATCCGAATGAACGCCAGCAGCAGTTCCCGTTGTTCTGGTTCGAGTTCGCCGGACTTGATGCCGTCGTCGATCATCATCGTGAAGAACGAGTACCCCTGCTGCGTGGGACGGCCGAGGGCGACGCGTAGTTCGTCATCACGTGCCATGTCGACGCGAGCGGCGCCAATGAACCGGGCGAGCCAAGGCTCGTCGCGGTTGAGGACGTGAGCGGATTCGAGCACCGCCTCAAGACGGGGAATGAATCCATCCACTCCGTCTAGTGCGCCACCCAATCGTTCGTAGATCTCGCGTTGCACATGCTCGTACGCCGCCCGGTACATCTCGATCTTCGAATCGAAGTAGTGGTAAAGCGCGCCGGTAGTAATTCCAGCCTTCGTGGCGATGAATTTATTCGTGGTGGCCGAATAGCCAACCTCGGAATACGCCGCCACCGCGATTTCGATGATGCGGTCGCGCGTCTCGGCCGAGCTGGAGGCGGGAGGGCGGCCAAGCCGCCGTGGCTTTTTCGGCACAACTCCACCCTACGCCGCCTATCTTCCAGATGTCGGGGCCAGCGCCTCTTCGGTCCACTCGTATTGCCAAGGACACCCGGTGGATGCTGAACTAACCGACCGGTTACTTTTGTCGTCAACCGTTCGGTGCGCGACACGGTCACCAAGTATTTCGACACCACACAAAACCACTCGACCGCAACTGAGGAGAAACGTCATGGATCTGGGACTCACAGGCAAACGAGCATTGATCACCGGTGCTACCAAGGGCATCGGCCGCGCCATTGCCGAGACACTCCTCGCAGAAGGCGCGGCCGTAGCCATTTGCGCCCGTACAGAGGCAGACGTCCAAGTTGCGGTCAGCGAGATGTCAGCGAAAGGCCGCGTCGTCGGGGCTGCGGTCGATGCTCTCGACGGCGACGCGCTGCGCGCCTGGGTCGCCTCGTCGGCCGAGCAGCTCGGGGGCATCGACATCCTCGTGCACAACACCTCAGGCAAACCCGCCCGCAAACTCGAGGGTTGGAAGAACAATTTCGAGATCGACCTCATGGCCCTTCTCCACAGTATTGAGGCGGCTACGCCATTCCTCGCCGACGGCGGTGGCTCACTCATCAGCATCGGCACCACGGCGGTGGCGGAACACTTTGCCAGCGGTAGCGGAAGCTACAGCGCGTTCAAGGCCGCCGTCACGAACTGGACGCTCGGTCAGGCCCAAGTCCTCGGGGCCAAGGGTATTCGCTGCAACGTCGTGTCCCCCGGACCGATCTTCATTGAAGGCGGGGACTGGGACCGCATCAAGCAGGGTATGGCCCCGTTCTTCGAGGCCACCGAGAAGGCTCACCCCGGCGGGGCCATGGGCGTCGGCCAAGACGTCGCCGATGCCGTCGCTTTCCTCGTGAGCGATCGGGCGAAGCACATCAATGGTGTGAACCTCACCGTTGACGGCGGCTTCCTCAAGCGCGTCAATTACTAAGCGCACGAACCATGGCTGAGCGCATCAACGCCTGTCTGGTGGCCGGCGGCAAGTGGCACGATATCGACTTCGCTCGACTCGAACTTCTGAAGCTGCTGGCTGAGCACGAGCATCTGCGCGTGACGGTACTGGCCGACTACGAGGACACGACGTCGATCGCCGCCGCCACCGTACTCATCTCGTATACCTGCGACGTGCGGCCCAGCGAGGCAGCACAAGCGGCGATTGCTGCATGGGTCGAGGGTGGCGGTCGGTGGCTCGCTCTCCACGGCACCAATTCCGCCCTCGATCTTCCGCGCCCCAACGGGGTGGAAGCGCCGCGGTGTTTTCCCCTATGGGCGAAAACACTCGGTAGCCAATTCGTTGCTCATCCGCCAATTCAGAAGTATGCGGTGCAGGTGGCGGCGACGGACCATTGGCTGGTCCACGGCATCACCACATTCGAGACTGACGACGAGTTGTACCTCAGCGAACACGCCGACCGCGCCGCCCTGGAGCCACTGCTCTTGACCCATTGGGCCGCCGAGGCGGCCGGTTTTGCTGAGTCCGACTGGAGCGTCGAAACTCGGGGATCAGACGAGCATTTGGTGAGTTACCTGCGCCCACTCGGTTCTGGCGCCGTCTTGTACAACACCCTCGGCCACTGTCGGGGCCACTACGACATGGCTCCTCTGCGCGCGTACTACCCGACAATCGAACGAGGGTCATGGGAAGTCCCGCAGTACTACGAACTTCTTCGCCGAGGAATCCGTTGGACCCTCGGTGCAACCGCATGAACATTTTCCTGGAAGGAATCTGATGGAACCCACCTCCGAGGTCCTGCACGATCTCCACCGACGTATGGTGCGGATTCGGTTGTTCGAAGAAGCCGCCGGTCGCCTGGCTGAGCAAGGAAAGCTCCCCGGCTTCCTTCACCTGTATGTGGGTGAGGAGGCAGTGGCTTCGGGCGTGTGTGCCAACCTCACGGACGCAGACTCGATCACTTCGACGCATCGCGGCCATGGGCATCTTGTGGC
>JAYVSS010000158.1:0-8117 GCA_043775075.1 Acidimicrobiia bacterium | reverse complement strand
AACAAGATCGAATATTTCCTGCATCGAACGGTTGACTATTCGGCCTCGGTGTCGCCGTCGACGGGTGAGGTGCAGGCGACTGCCACGATCGGTCTGCGGAACGACGCCCCTGCGAGCGGCCTTCCTGACTACTTGATTGGCAACAGCGTGGTCGTCGATCCGCCCCCGAAAGGCACCAGCCTCGTCTACGTGTCGTTTTATTCCCCGCTCACCCTGACGTCGGTTTCCGTAGATGGGCAGCTTTTGCCCGACGCTGAGGTCGAACGCGAAACCGAACTCGGTCGAAACGTTTACTCAGCCTGGTTGCGCTTGCCGTCGCGAAGCACTCGACGTGTTCGACTCGCTCTGTCCGGCCATGTCCCAGTGACCGACGGTCTCTACCGACTGAACGTGTTTACACCGCCCACGGTCAATCCTGACGAGATCACGGTTGCCGTTCTCGAGTCGTCAACTCCGTCGTCAAACACCGGCGTTCGCCCGCACGTGGTGGAGCATTTCGCCGTTACGGCTCCGAGGTCGTCGGTGAATTTTGATGTTGACCTGCGTTCGGGAACGGCCGGAGGCGCTTCGTCGTAGGACTTTTGACCTATTTCCTGGTTTCGAGCGTGGAGAGTGGGCAAACCGATTGTCTGCTCGCTCAAGAACAAGTACGATTTTCAGTCATGATCACACGTTCATTGACTGGCAAAGTCCTTCGCCTCGCTGGCCTCCTTTCGTGTGCCGTCACCCTGAGCGTTCTTAGTGGTGGATCCGTGCTGGCGCAGCAGTATCCGCCGGCGAGCGTCCAGCCGGTCGTCGTCCCTCCGCCGGTGGTCGATCCGGCGCCGGTCCCCGCTGCGCGCGTCCCGGCCGCTCCGATCCCGGCTGCTCCGGCGCCCGCGGCTCCGCTGAAACCCCAGGTCCTCGCAGCTGAAGTCACCCAGCCTCCCGCCGCTCCGGCCGCCGTCAAGCTTGAGGTCGCTACGGTGGCGGCGGTGTCGGTCGCTTCGCCGGCCTACACGGGGTCAAATGCCAAGTCGCTTTCGGCCGTTGGTGCGGCGATGTTTGCCGCCGGTGCCACACTGCTGGTGGCCAGTCGCCGCCGCCGCCGCCGTACCGCTCGCTGAGCGGTGGCGCTGCCCGCCGACGACGTGCACCTCGCGGCTGGTACGGTCCGTATCTCTGCGGGGTAGTCGGTACTCAGTTTGATCCCGTCCATCGCCAATGATGGACGCATGCGAATCGCCATCGTCGGATGCGGCTATGTCGCCGATTACTATCTTCGAACCCTTCCGCTTCACCCGGAGCTGGTGGTAGTCGGCATTTGCGATCGCCACCCCGGACGGGTGGCGAATCTGGCGGCGAACTACTCCGTCGGGCGTCGGTATGCCGACGTGGCCGAGGTGTGCGCCGACCCGATGGTCGATCTGGTCGTCAACCTGACCAACCCGAAGGACCACTACGACGTATCTCGGGCGGCGCTCCACGCGGGTAAGCACGTGTATTCGGAGAAGCCGCTGGCGATGGAGATGGGCCAGGCCCGTGAGCTTGCTGCGTGGGCCCACGAGAAGGGGCTGCAGTTGGCGAGTGCGCCATGCAGTCTGTTAGGCGAAACGGCGCAAACGGTTTGGAAGGCGCTGCGCGAGCAACGCGTCGGTCGGGTTCGCCTGGTGTACGCCGAGATGGACGACGGTCTCGTTCACAAGATGCCATATACCAAGTGGCTGTCGATGACGGGAACACCGTGGCCCTATCAGGACGAGTTTGAAGTCGGCTGCACGCTCGAACATGCCGGGTACTACACGACGTGGCTGACGGCCTTTTTCGGTCCCGCCGTTTCCGTGACGTCGTTCGCGGCACCCCTCATCCCGAACAAGGGAGTGCCGGTAGAAGTGGTGAGTCCGGACTTCTCCGTCGCTTGCATCACGTTCGCGTCCGGCGTGGTTGCTCGGCTGACGTGCGGGATCGTCGGCGCTCACGATCATTCACTGCAGATTTTCGGTGACGACGGCACCCTCGAAGTTCCCGACGCCTGGTTCTATGGCTCGCCGGTGACGATTCGGAAATCGCTCAATATTCTTCGCAAGCGGCTCGAAGGAAAGCTTGTGCGCAAGGTTCCGCTCGTACGATTGCCGACGAAGTTTGACTATCGGGGGGCGCAGCAGATGGACTTTGCCCGAGGTATCGCTGAAGTCGCCGGAGCGGTCCGTGAGGGTCGGCCTTCACGACTCTCCACCGATTTCTCGCTTCACAACAACGAACTTGTCCTGGCCATTTCTGGCGCCGGGTCGATCTCGATGCCCTATGAGATGACAACGACGTTCGCTCCGATCGAACCGATGTCGTGGGCTCAATGACGGCGCCGCTGCGATGGGGGATCCTGGGGCCGGGGAACATCGCCGGGGCCTTTGCCGACGATCTGCGGTATGTCGCCGGCGCGCAGCTTGTTGCGGTTGGCTCCCGCGATCGCCAACGGGCCGTGGACTTCGCCGCTCGGCGAGCAATACCGTATGCACACGGATCATATGAGGCATTGGTCAAGGATGCGAACGTGGACGCGATCTACATAGCCACGCCCCACGCCCGTCATGTTGAAGACGCCCTTCTCTGTCTTCGGGCGGGCAAGCACGTTCTCATTGAGAAGCCGATGGCGTTGTCGGCAGCCGAAGCTCGCCGGGTTGGCGACGTCGCGGCCGAGGTTCGCCTATTCGTCATGGAAGCGATGTGGACCCGTTTCTTCCCACTTTTCGAAAAAGTAAGTGAACTTATTGTAAGTGGACGTATTGGATCGGTTGTTGAGCTGCGCGCTGATTTTGGGCATGCTTCCTCCTTCGATCCGTCGCATCGGTTGTGGGACCCTGCACGTGGTGGCGGAGCGCTGCTCGATATTGGCGTCTATCCGCTGGCATGGGCGATCGGCATGCTTGGCTGGCCCACATCGTTCGACGCCGATGCATCATTTTCGCCCAGCGGGGTGGACGAGGCAACCGGCCTGCGTCTGCACCACGAGGGTGGCGCAGTGTCGCTCCTGCATGCCTCGCAGCGTCGCCGCACGCCCTGTCGAACCGTTATCGACGGCACCGAGGGCCGCATCACCGTGCATGGTCCGATGTATGCCCCGCGGCGGCTCTCCGTGTCGTCGCACAAAACCAGCACGCCATCCACCTGGGCCCGAGCGCTGGCCGACCTCGATCAATCAGGTTCGCCGCTCCTAAGTACCGTTGATCGGTTACCGGCGAAGGTTCTCCGAGTGTTGGGTAGCGGGCCGGCGCGGCAACTTCGTATTCGTCTTGCTGATCAGTTTTCTCACAACGACGAACCATTCGTGGATCTGTCGGCGGGTGCGGGATATCGGTACGAGGCCGAGGAGGTGGGGCGATGCGTTGCTGCGGGTCGGCTGGAGAGCCCCGAATGGCCATTGGCGGACACCGTTCGGATGATGGGGCTTCTCGACGACGTCCGGAGCCGAATCGGTCTCGTGTACCCGGTCGACCAGGGAATCGCGTGACAGGCCCTACCGATTCCGCGCCGCGAATCAGCGTCTTCACCCTCTTTCCCGGCCTCATCGAGGCGCACGCATCGACAAGTTTGCTCGGTAAGGCGCGAGCAAGCGGTGTACTCGACGTGCGAGCCCACGATCTGCGTCGATTCGGTATCGGGGTCCACCAGGCCGTAGACGATTCGCCGTTCGGCGGAGGCGCCGGCATGGTCCTCGCTCCGGGACCGATGTTCGAGGCCGTGGAGACCGCGTTCGCCGAAGGAACGGCTCACCGACCGCTCTTTCTTCTGGGACCCGGAGGCCGACGCCTAACGCAGGCGGTGGCCCAAGAACTTGCCGCCGTGCTCGTCGATCGGGGTGGTTTCTCGCTCGTGTGCGGACGTTACGAGGGGTTTGACGAGCGAATCCATGAGCACCTAGCGGATGGGGAACTCTCCATTGGTGATGTTGTCCTCGGTGGGGGAGAAGTGGCGGCAATGGCCATCGCCGAGGCGGTCGGACGCCTAATTCCGGGGGTCATGGGCAACGCCGAATCCGCCGTGGTGGAGAGCTTTTCCGACGGGCTCCTTGAGCATCCGCAGTACACCCGACCGGCGGAGTTCCGCGGCTGGGAAGTGCCCGACGTTCTTCGATCGGGCGACCATGCTCGGGTCGCTCGATGGCGCCACGCCCAATCGCTTGTGCGCACCGCCAGACTTCGGCCCGACCTGCTTGTCGCCCGGGGTGCGCTGACAAAAGCCGAACAGAAGGCCCTGAACGAATTCGGACTGGTTCTTGACGGCTTCGCGGTTGAAGGTTCGTTCGTCGAAAATGAGTCGACGGCGTGATCACCGGGTCGGTGTGACCGAGTAATCTTTCGGGGCTTTAAGAAAACGACCCCAGGGTTCGTCTCGAACACCGTTCGAACGCCTGAACCCGCCCTGAACCCGCCCTGAACCTGGACTGCCCCGGAGTACCGAAATGCAACTGACCGACTTCATCGACAAAGCCAGCCTCAAGGCGGACATTCCGGACTTCCAGGCCGGGGACCTGGTCAAGGTGCACGTACGCGTCGTCGAAGGCAACAAGGAGCGCATTCAGATCTTCCAGGGTCACGTGATAGGTCGGGCTGGAGACGGTATCCGCGAAACCTTCAAGGTTCGTAAGGTCAGCTACGGCGTCGGCGTCGAGCGCACCTTCCCAGTCCACGCACCCACGATCAACATGATCGAGGTCGTTACCCGGGGCGACGTGCGCCGCGCGAAACTGTATTACCTCCGTGACCTGCAGGGTAAGGCCGCCAAGATCAAGGAGAAGCGGTTCAGCCGCTGAGTTCTCTGAACGAGACGCAGACGCCGGCCGACGGCGATCCTTCGTCACTGCCGGTTTCCTCCGAGGTCGGGCCTTCCGGCCCGGATGCGAAGGGCGCGGCTTCCAACGCTGCCGTCGGGCGGGCGCGTCGGTCTGCTCCGACCATGAGAGACGTACGCGAGTACGCGATTTTGGCCGTGGTGGCCATCGTGCTTGCATCGCTGATCCGAGCCTTCGTCGGGCTGGCGTTTTACATTCCGTCGGAATCGATGGTCCCCACGCTGAAGGTCAACGACCGGGTCCTCGTGTCGCGTATGACGTACCGCCTCCGTGATCCACGTCGCTCCGACATCATCGTGTTCGAAAACCCGGACTACAACGGTCCGAAGCCCAGCTCCATCGCCCGGCCGTTTCAGTCGTTGTTCGAACTCGTCGGCGCTCGTCAACGAAAAGATCGGCACTTCATCAAGCGGGTGATCGGGCTTCCGGGCGAGACCATCGAGGTCAAAGAGGGCAGCGTCTGGATCAACGACAAACGGTTGATCGAACCGTGGCTCCCGAACGACGTCGTCACGGATTGGCCCGGTGGCAGCAAGCTCACCGTCCCCAAAGATTCGTATTGGGTGATGGGGGACAATCGCAGTGACTCCAAAGACAGCCGCTATTTCGACACCACCCATTTCATCAAGCGGTCGGCGATCATTGGGCCCGCGGTTCTGCGGGTTTGGCCGTTCACTCGGTTTGGCCACCCGTGATTGTCGGGCAGTGTTTGTATGAGTGCTGAGGATCTTGAGCGTTACGAGTCTGAACTCGAGCTGCAACTCTTTCGAGAGTACAAAGACGTCGTCAAGACTTACACCCACATCGTTGAGACGGAGCGGCGGTTCTATCTGGCCAACGGCGTGAATTTGGAGCCCCGAAATGATGGCAGCGGGCGCACGTGGTTTGAGCTCAATCTGACCGACGCATGGGTCTGGGACATCTATCGTCCAGGGCCGGCTCGGTTCGTCGCAAAAGTACGTGTGCTTACGTTCAAGGATGTGAACATCGAACAGCTCGCCCAACCCGAGGACTGATCGGTGGCGAAGAATCCGCGAGCGGCGGCGCTAGGGGCGGCGGCCGAAGAAGCAATCGCTGGTTGGTACGAGGCACAGGGCTACAAGGTTCTGGCCAGAAATTGGCGCACCAAATCGGGCGAACTCGACGTTGTCGCCCGTCTGGACGATGTGGTGGTCGTGGTCGAGGTCAAGGCAAGATCGTCAGCGCGCTTTGGGACTGGACTCGACGCAATTACCCCGGCCAAGCTGGCCCGGCTTCACCGTTTGGGTAGGGCGTACCTGGCGGAACATCAACAGCTGGAAAACCGCTTGCGGGTGGACGTCGCCAGTTGGGTGGACGGGACGTGGGAGATCATCACCGATGTCACCTGACAGGAGCCTCACGTTGTCCGGGGTGAGCGTTGCTTTTTGAGCCGGGTCCAGCACGGCGCGTGGAAATGTCGGCGCCGTTCAGGCTCGAGTCGGGGGACCACGACCACGTTGGCTATCCCCCTCGGGATCGGGTGATTGCACGCCGGGCATTGGTAGGCCTTGGTGGCGTGGACCGGCTGCAAAATACGCACATCGAGGTCGTTGTCCGACCAGGTCCCGATGCCCGGAATGAGGTAAGCGACATCGCCCGCAGCGTCATCGGCGTCGAGGGCCATCCAGGTCGGGGGTACCCACCCGATTGGAGCTTTCGCTCTTCGTTTCCCCATCGTGTGACCAGCGAGCTAGGCGAACAACGCCCAGGCGAGCAGCGCAATGGTGAGGAGCAAGGTTCCAACAACGAGATAGAGGTCAGCCGGACGGCGAGTGAATTTTCGATTCGGATTGAACCCCATACGGCCATTCTCTCAGTGCTTGACGTTCGCAAGTTCGGATTCGGGCTCTGTGTTTGGCGCAACGGCGCGGCTCTCCGTGCGGGCGTCGCGAAACTGTCATACCGGGTCCTGTACGTTGACAATGCACTCGGAGCCGGCGTTGTAGGGCTCACCTCACTTGCGTCGCCTCAGGGCGACCGTCTTTGCCCGTAGGGCGAAGGAGGAGCTCCGATGAGTGGATGCTTAGCGATTGTGCCCTCGGCCCAGCTTGTCGGAATCGAGGGATTGCCGGTCACGGTGGAGGTCCATTCGAGCGACGGAGTGCCGTCGTTCACTATCGTCGGCCAGCCCGATGGGGCCTGTCGGGAGGCCCGTGATCGGGTCCGTGCGGCCTTGTTGACCAGCGGATTTTCCTGGGCAGCGCGACGCATCACGGTGAACCTGGCGCCGACCACCGTGCGCAAAGTGGGAGCAGGCTTAGATTTGGCGATCGCCATTGGCGTCCTCGTCTCAACCGGGCAGCTCCCGGCCGACCGGGTGGAGGGCCGCGCATTTTTAGGCGAGTTAGGTCTGGACGGATCGGTGCGACGAATACCCGGGATGGTCCCGCTGGTCGACGACGTCCTGCGTTCGAACGAACGGCTTGAAGTGGTTCTGCCAATGTCGGGTGCCGCCGAGGTCGCGCTCCTTGGACGCGGAATCCTTCGACCGGTATCAACGCTCGCCGAAATCAGCAACGCCATGCAGGGTCTCCAACCATGGCCTGACGTCCCGGCGTCGGTTCAGATCCGAGCTGATGAAGCGCTGACCGATCTCGGCGACGTTCGCGGGCAACCCTTGGGGCGCCTGGCCCTGGAAGTTTCCGCCGCCGGGGGGCATCACCTTCTCCTGGCCGGTCCCCCCGGCTCTGGCAAAACAATGCTGGCCACTCGGCTTACCTCGATCCTTCCCGATCTTTCAACCGCCGAGGCGATCGAGGTTCTCCGTATTCATTCCGCCGCTGGGCTGGCGGTGGACAGCGGGAGTCTGCCCCGGAGGCCGCCGTTTCGGGCGCCGCACCATACGTCGTCGGCGCCGGCCTTGCTTGGTGGTGGGTCGGCGCTCATCCGACCCGGTGAACTGTCGTGCGCGCACCGTGGAGTGCTCTTCCTCGACGAACTTGGTGAGTTCCCTCCGTTTGTCCTCGATGCATTGCGGCAGCCCCTCGAAGACGGGTGCATTCGCATCTCTCGCGCCGCCACCACGGTGGTACTCCCGGCGATGTCTCTGGTTGTCGCCGCCACCAATCCGTGCCCGTGCGGGTGGTGGGGGGTGGCCGCGGGGGAGGTGCATGGTGCCCCGTCGTGTCGTTGTTCTGATGCCGCGCGGGGCCGCTACGTCCGCCGGCTCGCGGGGCCATTGCTTGACCGTTTCGACATTCGCCTGCTCGTCACCCCGCCCGACCCCGACGAGCTGCTCGATGCCACCCAAGGCGAGGCGTCGGCCGCC
>JAYVSS010000157.1:0-6982 GCA_043775075.1 Acidimicrobiia bacterium | reverse complement strand
GGCGCGGCCCGACGAGGCGACGCTGTGGTTACCTCAAACCCGACGCACATCGAAATGGTCGCAGACGCAATTCGCGTGAAGCTCCGAGTCGAAACTGTTTGACTCCGCCTGACATTATCGAGCGCTTGGGCGATCGCACAGCGGCGGATAGGCAGCGCGCTGACTGTCTCGTTCGGGGAAGACTATGCGCAACGTTCACCCGCCGCGGCACCAGGAACGGGGCCGAAAAGGTTGAAGGCCCCGTCACCTCGACGACAGGTCGCCTGGGCTTCGGGGCCTTCGGTCGGCTGAGGGTCCGCGGAGATCGATCGTTCGGGCGTTAGCCTTCTCATCGATTCCATTCGTGCCCGTCCGGTCTTGCGACCTGGCGGGCACGTCGCTTTGCCGGCGTCCCGCACGGATTGCTCCAAGCGAATCGCGGCTCGTTCGTTGCTTCAGCCCGAAGGCCTCTGCTCCGTACGCACGCCTGCGGTCTTTCGACAGCGGTCGTGTTGCGGACCTACACCTCACCCTTCCGCTCGTCTCGACGTCCGCCTCACCTCGTCACGAAGCCGAAACCTCGATGCGTTTTGCGTTGCGTTCGCCTTCGTTGCTGATTGGCTGACGACAGCGTGCAGCATCGGATTTCGCCGGTCAAGAGGGCCACGCGAGATCCCCAGGTTGTCCCACGAACTTTTTTGATATCCCCCTCCGCATCGCAGTTGTTCACCTGTTGGACACAGGTTTATTCACAGGCCCTCTCCCCCTATTTCGTTCCCACGATGCACCGGTCCATACGGGGGACCGTCGCGCCCGTGGCTCTGGACCACTTTGCGACGCTTAGGACTGACAGGCGACGTCGCGATCCGGACCCGAGTGTCGTCAATCGGTCCAGAGCAGGGACCAACGTTTGGGCGACGTGCGTTACGCCTTGTAGGGCCAGCCGGGGGTGCGGGACCGGGTCCAGGCGGTGGGGCGCGGGTGGTCGGTCTTGGGGACGACGAGCGAGCCGACGTAGTCGCCGTTGGCGTAGACCCGATCGATGCCGCGCTTGACCTCGGCCAAATCACTTTCGTTGACCACACCGTTGCTCGTCGCTCGGTAGAACTGCACGGTGACGCGGATCGGGAACCGGTCATCGCGACCCAACGAATTCCCGGCGAACTCACGTACCGGGCCAAGTTTCTCGCCATGACCGATGACGGCCTGCTCCACGTCGCTTCGGCGCCGAGCGACCCCCGAAGACTTACTCTCGGCCGAGCCCGACGGGGCGGCCGCGGCGGGTGCAGCGGCGGCGTCGGATTGGATTTCGGTGTCGTCGTAGATCGGCGGCGGGGGATTGTTGTGCACGAGCGGGACCTGAATGACCATGACCATGTCTGAGCCGGAGTCGAGCGCCCCGGCATCGCCCTTCTTCGCCCGCCCCCTCTCAACGCGTTCCTTCACGGCACTCTTGCGTTCGCCGGTGAAGGTCGTCTGCTGGCCTTCGTCGTTGAAGAACAGCTGCTGGCCCCACTGCTGATAGGACTGATCGCCCGACCAGTTCTCGACGACGGCCATCGACGTGCCCTCGCGCGTTGCGAGAAGCACGAGCACGGCCGGGTTCCGGGCCGACGATTGGTAGTTGTAAATCACCGGCGTGAACTCGGCCTTTCCCTGCTTTGGAAGCGGGAGAAACACATGTTGGGCGGAGACGAGCGCATGGGTATCGCGTCGAGCGGTGAGGTCGTTGCTGCCAATCACGGCGTACGGATCGCTCACGTAGGACCGGAGGTTGGCGAGCACTTCACGCAACGGCACGCTGGTCACCGTGGACCGCCGATCCTGGTTTCCGATCTTGATCCAGAGGTTGTCAAAGTTCACATCGGCGGTCGTGTCGGAAAAGTTCGGATACCGCAGGACCGGCAGCAGATGGGTGGCCACGTCGCCGCGCCCGAGGGGCTCGCGCACCTGCAGAGTGAGGTCGGAAATGTTCGGCCCGACCGACGAGCCCACGGAACGGCCGGTGTCCTCCCACGTCACGTTGAGCACGTCGAGCCCATACCGACGGGCCCGGCGAACGAGCTCATCATCGAACGGCATGTTCACCACGTCGTCGATGACATCGCGAAACGAAGGAATCGTGGTGGGCGGCGGCATCACCGGGATCTGGGGCGTGGTCGGCGAAGGGGCCGACGCCGAGCTCTTCAGCACGATGCCCCACCCCGAACCTGAGGTCGCGTTGGCGGTGGCGGCGGTGGCCGCTGCGGCCGTGCCGACGACGGCCCCGGTGGCGAGGCCGGCCGTGCCGAAGGCCAACGCCCGGAGCATCGTGCGCCGTGAGAGCGCGGCGCTCGGGGAATGGAGCAGAACGTCGGCGCGAGCTGGCGGTGGTGTTTGGGTGTGCGGTGCGGCGGTCATGGCGACTCCTCAGTGCGGTGAATTACTTCGTTCTGACGACGCCCCCGCCGGATTTGGTTCCCGACCCAGCCACCGGTCTCGTAGCCTCGTGCGGCGATGGTTGACGTGAAGGGCCGGAAACGTCAACTCGATAGGCCCCGCTTGGCCGGTGCGGGCCGACGAATCCACGTTGCCGCGGCACTGGTCTTGGCGTTGACTTCGCTGTCAGTGAACGACATCGGCGCGTCGGCGGCGCGCAGTTCGCCCACGGCTTCCAAGGCGACCGGGGCATCCAAGGCGACCACGGCTTCCAAGGCGACCGGGGCATCCAAGGCGACCACATCGATCACGGCAGAGCCGTTGGCGTGGTCGAATGCGGCGACGGGGGACAGCCCGCGGCCGACCACGCTGACCCGGGCGGGAGCCACGGTGAAACGGACAAAGGGACGGGCGCCGAGCATTTCCCTCACCGGTCCACGAGGGCTGCAAAGAAGCCTGATCATGGAGGCGCGGGCATTGGCGGTGCAGTTCGGCAATGCCAACACGGTGATCGATCAGGCCACCCTTGAACTCGTCGGCATCGAGCGGGCCGGTCGAATCGTGCAGATCTCCCGCTATCCGTTCTCCTTTCCCATCTCCACCATTTCCCTCGGACCGATTGCCGCATCGGTGCTCTACGGAGAAACCACCGCCGAGGCGATTCGCCACAACGAAGCAGTGCTTGGGAAAACATCAGCGCGCTTACGACACGCGGAGGTTGGTGATGAACTCGTGATCCGTCACTGGGATAGACCGCAGGCCCTTATTCGCATCCGCGTCGGGGCGATCGTGCCGGACGAAGACGCTGGTTCGGCCGAGGTCGTGCTCTCGCGAAACAGTGCCGCTGCCGTGGGCTTCAGCCGACCGTCGCGCCTCGTTGCGTGGGGCAACATCGCCAAGGTGTCGATGGCGTGGGCCAACATCGTGCCGGACTCGTACCTCCGCAAATCGGCCACGCCGCCCAACGTCGACAGCGTGTTGAGTCAAGCCGAACTCAAGGTGACGTTCGGTGAGTTCACCGTCCGTCGCGATCGTGGACGCATCGAAAGCGATCCGGGGTGGAAGGCGAGAAACGTCGTGGCCCACGACTATCCAGTCATTGGGCGCGTGGCCTGTCACAAAGCCATGGAAGCACCATTACTACGCGCGCTTACGGAAATTTACCAATCGGGTTTGAGCGATCTCATCGATGTCCCCGACACCAAACGAAGCGGCGGTTGCTACAGCGCTCGCGAGATCCGCACCACGAACGGAACGAGCGGGCGCAACCTCTCCCGTCACTCTTGGGCGGCGGCCATCGACCTCAATCCGTCTACCAATCGCTTTGGGGCGACACCAACGATGGACCCCCGCATCGTCTACGTGTTTCGGCGCAACGGCTTTGCCTGGGGCGGCACGTGGAGTATCCCCGACGGCATGCACTTCGAACTGATCGGGGCGCCACGGATAGTTGGGTCGCCGCTTCCGTCATCGACCACGACCACCAGCACGTCGACCACCAGCACAACCACAACGAGCACCACCACAACCAGCACCACGACCACGTCGACCACCACAATTCCGGGCATCGAGGCCGGTGGTTCAATCCCCGCCGCCGGTGCGTCAACGACAACAGCAACGGCTCCGAGCGGTCCGACCACGAAGGCGAGCCCAACAAGCACCACGACTACCGCTTCGACCAAACCCGGACGACCGACGACGACTCGACCAGGTACGGCGTCGAGTTCAACGGTCGGGGCAACCACAGCATCGACCACGATGGCGACACAAATTCCTTCGGCGCTGTCCACCACCACGACAACCGTGGCCCCGCCAACGTCGACCCCGCCATGGCAAGAACCATCGGCTGGCGACGCTCCGGCGTGACGGCATTAACTCTCGGAAAACTTCACGTGTCTAACGCCAACGTCGCCCGCATCGCCGTCATCGCAATCATCAGCACACTTGCTATCTATCGACTTCGTCAAGATCCGATTCCGCCGCGCGAACTGATGCGTCGTCTGCCGCGATGTGTGGCCGGGCTCGGTTGCTTCGGCCTGGGGATCGGCCTGTTCTTTGCGTCGAAGCTCGGTGTGGGTCCGTGGGACGTGCTGCACGGTGGCCTCGCCTCGCGGCTCCACCTCCCTATTGGCGTCGTTATCAATCTCGTGGGGCTGGCGATTCTTCCGCTGTGGATTCCGTTGAAGGAACCGATCGGTTTGGGCACTGCGCTGAACACTCTGGAAATCGGATTCGTTCTCGACCTCCTTCGGCCCCACCTTCCCCATACCGACGCCATGGCGGGTCGCATCGCGCTCGCCGTGGCCGGAGTCGTAGTGATCGCTCTGGGGTCAGGCCTCTATCTCGGTTCGGGTCTCGGCTCGGGCCCGCGCGACGGACTCATGATGGGCCTCAATCGGCTCGGTCTTTCCATCCGTTCGGCGCGAACGGTGATCGAAGCGATCACGCTCGGGCTGGGATGGCTTCTCGGCGGCACGATCGGCGCAGGCACGGCTATTTTCCTCGTCGGCATTGGACCACTCGTACAGGTGTTCTTGCCGCGCTTCGCCCTGCCCCCGCTTCAGAAGAAACCCTCATACACTTCGGGTCGTGAGCTCGGCGCTCCGCCGGTTCTAGACGGGAGACGGAAGTGAAGAATCTTTTCGGTACGAACCATCGGGTACGTCCGGCGAGGCGTCGTTTCGCGGCTGGCGCTTTAAGCGTGGTGGCTGCGGCCAGCCTGGTCGGCTTCGCCGCCGCCCCCGCCAATGCTCAGTTCGCCACCATCCCGAAAATTTCCATCCCGATCTTGATCGACCTTCCGCCGCTGGAGTTGATTTACGTCAACGACGTGAAGGTGACGATCACCGACAACTTGACGACCGTCGAACCGAACGCCCCGGTCGTGGCGAAGATAACGGTGACCAACCGCAGCGCCGGCACGGTGTCGGGGATCGGAGTGTTGTATTCGCCGCCGCCCGCCCTCACCGGCACCATCTGGGCATGCACCGTCGGTGTCGGCGATTCGTGCGGTGGAAGCAATCTCGGCTCTGGCCCGATTAGCCGGTCGGTCACGCTGACCAAAGGATCATCGGCCGTCTTCACCGTAAGTTCGGCCGTGCTCACCACGGCGACGGGCACCATCACCAGCAAGGTCACCGTGGTTCCGCCGGCCTCGCTCGGCGACACCAACGCGGCGAACAACGAGGCCACTGACACCACCACGATCACGTTGCCCCCGGCGGCGATCACAACCACCGTGGCGGCGACGACCACAACCGCCATCGCGACCACCACGACCGCCGTTGTCCCGGCCTCGACGACCATTGCCCCGGTGACCACGGTTCCTGCGACGGCGGCACCAACGACGGCATCGTCGGCTCTGGCCAACGGCTTTCAGTCACCGACGGGCGGAATTCAATGCCGGTACTTTGACGACGCCGCCGCCGGAGGTACCCGTATGCGGTGCTTCGTGGCCAACTCAACGGCGAGACTCCCGAAGCAACCGACGACGTGTGACTTCGACTGGGAAGACGTGGGCCTGAACGCCACCGGCAGGTACTACACGGTCTGCGCCGGCGACAGCGTGGAAGGCACGTACCCGGTCCTGGCCTACGGTGCCACGTGGAAACGTGGCGTTTTCACCTGCACCTCGGCCAAGTCCGGCGTCACGTGTCGAAACGCCAGCCGCAAGGGCTTCCGCGCCAGCAAAACCAAGCGCACCGCCGTCTAGCGGGCGAAGCGGCGCAACCGGAGGCTGTTGGACACCACGAACACGCTGGAGAACGCCATTGCCGCACCGGCGATGAGCGGGTTGAGGTAGCCCGAGGCGGCGAGGGGAATGGCGGCCACGTTGTACGCGAACGCCCAGAACAGGTTTGCCTTGATGGTGGCCAGGGTGCGTCGAGACAGGGCGATGGCCGTCGCCACCTTACGGATGTCGCCGCTCACCAACGTGATATCGGCGGCTTCGATGGCGGCGTCGGTACCGGTGCCCATGGCCAGCCCGAGGTCGGCCTGGGCCAGGGCGGCGGCGTCGTTGACCCCGTCGCCGACCATGGCGACGACGCGTCCGGCGGCCTGCAGCTCCTTGATCCGGGCGACCTTGTCCGCCGGGAGGACCTCGGCGATGACGTCGTCGATACCAACCGCCGACGCCACGGTGCGAGCGGCGTTGGCGTTGTCCCCGGTGAGTAGAACGGTCTTCAGACCGAGCGACTTGAGCTGGGCGATGGCCTCGGCGCTGCTCGGCTTGGGCGTGTCGGCCACCACGAACACCGCCGCAGCGCGTCCGTCGACCGACGCCAGAATCGCCGTCTGACCGGACTGCTCGGCGGAACGGCGGGCGGCGTCGAGTGTGGCGGGGATGGTGGTTGACGCATCGATCAGCATGGCCGGTCGACCGGCGACGACGCGATGTGCGTCGACCGTGCCCTCCACGCCGAGCCCGGCTCGATTGACGAAGGACTCGACGGTCGGCAGGGCTCCCGTCCGCTCGGTGGCGGCCCGCGCAATGGCCCGGGCGATTGGATGCTCCGACGCATGCTCCAGAGCGCCGACAAGGCGCAGTACGTCGTTTTCCGGGAAACCCTCGGCGGTGATCACC
>JAYVSS010000156.1:0-6888 GCA_043775075.1 Acidimicrobiia bacterium | reverse complement strand
ACTACTTCGACATGAGATTATTTGACCTCTGATAGTTAGCTGTCGTACTATTAGCTCCATGACCTACCCAGACCAATCATGATCCGAGTCGACGAGACTATTCAGATCCACGCTGCGTCGGCCGATGTCTGGGCGCGGATTTCCGACTATGCGTTCGACGAACGGTGGCGAAGCGGTCTGGTCGAGATGTCCGCCATTCCGCCCGGACCACCCGTCCTTGGCACGAAAGTGCGCGAAGTTCTGCGTCGCGGCGGGCGAACCTACCAGGCATCAACGACGGTTGAGGCCCTTGAGCCCGGCACGAGTTACCGCTTCTCGGGGCAGGGGTCCAGCGGTCGCATTTCCGGGCACCGAACGGTGGAGGCCGAGAGCGGGATGGGACTCACCCGATTCACCTATGCCTTTGATCTCGAGCCAACCCTGCTCCTGCGATTGCTCGGCCCGATCGCTACGCGCATTGCCCGATCCTCGATGAGGCGAGACCTTCAGATGCTCAAAAGCATTCTTGAGGCCGGGCCCGACGGTGCGTCTTCGACGATTTCGTGACGTGGGGGCTCCCGTCGCGGCTGGGCCGCGATGAGCGCTCCCCCATCAGGGTCAATCTTGGTGGCCCATCCAATACGGCGCGCGCAACGCGCGCTTGTTGACCTTCCCCATCGTGGTTCGGCCGATGTCGGTGACGAACTCCACCGAGCGAGGACATTTGAAATGCGAAAGGTTGTCCCGGCAGTAGCTAATTAGTTCCGAGGCGGCTGGGGGGCTCGCAGGGTTGCGCAAGATAACAAGTGCTTTCAGTTCTTCGCCCATCTCACGATTCGGCACGCCGATGCAGGCAACGTCGAGGACTGCTGGGTGTTTGGCCAACACTTGCTCGGCCTCGGCCGGATAAATGTTGGCGCCACCGGACACGATCATGTCGCTAAACCGATCGGTGATGAACACGTATCCATCGTCATCCACATACCCGATCTCGCCCAGGGTGAACACGCCCGGCTCAATGTGCGCCGCTGCGCTCTTCTCTCGATCGTTCGGGTACACGACGCCGCGGCCGGTCGCATCGGCGAAGAAGAGTCGACCCTCAACGTTCGGTCCGAGCAGCGTTCCCTCGTCGTCGTAGACGCGGGGGCTGAACGGCGGGATGCAACGGCCCACCGAGCCGGGATGGGCAAGCCACTCTGTACTCGAGATCGAACATGTGGTTCCCACTTCGGTGGCGCCGTACGCATCGGTCAGGACGGGTCCCCACCATTCGATCATGGAGCGCTTCACATCAACGGGGCACTTCGCCCCGGTGTGGGCGACGCTCTTCATCGACGACACGTCGTACTTCGCCCGAACGTCGTCCGGGAGCGCAAGAAGACGGACGAAGTGCGTGGGTACCATCACCGCACTTTCGGTTCTATAAGTGTCGATCGCCCGCAACGTTTCCTCAGCATCGAACTTGGCGAGAATGACCGACGGGATTCCCGCCACGAGCAGGCGCATGCCGCTTAAGGGTCCCGTGTGGTACATCGGCCCGACCACAAGGTGGGTGCCGAACTGGGCAAACCGGTTCGCTTTGAGACCCTCGAGATGTTCAGCCATGGTCCGGCCACCGGCAAACATCGTGGGTGGAAGCTCCGTCCCTTTCGGTCGTCCCGTCGTGCCCGAGGTGTACAGCAGGTTCGGCCGGGGTTCGATGTCCAGCGACGGCGAGCCGGGGACCGACGACGCCAGCCACTCGTCCCAATCGATCACGTCCGGATGAGGTGGACATCTCCATCCCACGATGACGTTCACTCCGGCCTGCTTGGCCGCGGCCACGCCGCGTTCAAGCGTTTCGGGGCCGACAAACAAGACCCGCGACTGCGAGTCTTCAAGGATGTATGACGTCTCGTCGGAGGTGAGGTGAAAGTTCACCGGCACGGTCGACGCGCCGCCGAGCAACGCACCGAGGTGGGCGAGGGCGGTTTGCGCAGCGTTCTCGGCGTAGACCGCCACCCGCTTAGCCGGGCCGAGGTCGAGTTTTCCGAGGGCGTTCGCCACACGATCCAGCGCGTCGTCCACATCCATCCATCGCATGGCGACAAGGTGGTCACGCAGCGCGATTTCGTCGGGTCGTTCGTCGGCCAGTTGGCGAGCGAACAGGGGCACGATTCAGGCGTCTTTCACAGCGTTGAGAAACGGAGCCGAAAGATCCGGGGGCCCCTGATACTGCGGGAAGAGCTGACGACTAGTGAACAGCCATCCTCCGTTACCATATGCGTACGTGTCATTGTAGTACGCGAGCAGCATGCCCGAAGACCCATTGGCCCGCAGGAAATGTTCGCCGATATACCAACGCGCGCTCGCCGAAAGTCCGTCATCGGCGATGTCGACCGCGCCGCCGTACACGTTTTGCACGACCGCCGAAAAGGTTCCCATGGCCTTATTCCACAGCGCGACGATCGCCTCACGACCGATGACATCACGGTCGGCCGAGAGGATCCAGCGAGCATCCTCCGCCCAACAACTCCCCCACTGCTCCCCGTTGCAGTGCACGACTGCATCCGCGTACTTGTGGACAAGCTCAGCGATTCCCTCGCGTGCCGTTGGCATTCCATGCGGGCTCATGGGTGAATCGTAGAAGACGAGCATCAGAATTGACCAGTCGATAGATTCTGGAGACCGAGCCCAACGCGGGTTCGGAATCGACCTTGGAGAGCCACCGTGCCGCCGATTCCTGCCCAGTCACACGACGTCACGAGCGCTTGGATGAACGACGTGCTGGCGGGTCACACTGACGTTGGTCGGATTGCATCTGTCCGCGCAGAGAACATGGGCGAAGGCGTCGGGATCCTCGGCGAAGTTGCCCGGTTGTATCTGACGTACGAGCCCGGCTCGACCGGCCCCGCAACGATGGTGGCCAAGTTCCAATCGCTGTTTCCGGAAAACGTATTCGTCAGTCAAATCATGGGCTTCTACTTACGCGAGGTGAACTTCTACAACGACCTCGCTCCCACCCTCGGGCTCGCCATTCCGCGCTGCTTTCACGCATCAATCGACCCGGCAGGAACCCCCTTCGTCATCCTGATGGAGGAGATCACCGGAGCCCGCATGATCGATCAAATCGCTGGTGCAACGCTTGACGATTGCGAGCGCATCGTGGACCTCGGCGCCGCTCTTCATGCCAAGTTTTGGGAGACACCGCAGTTGTATGCATTGCAGTGGTTGCCGCCGTGGAACAACCCGGCCTACCAAGGCGCTCGTGAACTGGTTTCGTCGAAGATCGAAGCGTTCGATGCGCGATGGTCAGCGCGCGTACCAAGAGATGCGATGTCGTGGATGCATGAGATGACCCCACGATATGTTGACATGCTCGATTGGTGGGTGGACCGCGGCAACGCCACGCTGGCCCACACAGACTTTCGGGCCGACAACTTTCTCTTCGGTGGATCGGCGGGCGAGGGCGTCGTCACGATGCTCGACTTCCAAATCATGACCCGACATGTGGGGGCGTGGGACGTCGCTAATTTCCTCGGCATGTCCGTCACTCGAGAGAACCGACGTGAGTGGCAAGACGAATTGCTCCGCCGCTACCACCGCGCCCTAACCACGCATGGCGTGACCGGATACTCGTTCGAGCGGCTGGTGGAGGATTACCGCTATTGCACGCTGCAGCAGGCCTGGGCACAGATCGCCATCAGCGACGCCGATCCGGGCAATGAGCGAGGACGAAAGCTGCTTGATTCCATGATCACTCGCTCGTTCGAAAGTGCCAGTGACAACGCCGGGGGCGAGGCACTCGAAAGATTCTGAGTGCTGAAGCTCGAACCCGTCAGCGAGTTAAGGCCAGGACGGCGAGCGCAAACCCGTCAGCGAGCTAATGCAAGCACGGCGCGCATACCATCGGCGGCCACCGTGGCCGCCGCGCCCACCGGGCCGGCCCAGAGTTCGGCGGAGCACACCTCAAGCCCGACCGGAGCCGTCGACCCGATGGCATCAAGAATCTTCACCATCTCCACCAACGCAAACTGGCCATCCCCGGGCGCCACCCGATTGGCCAGACAGTCCTCTAGATAGTCGGCGTTCTTGGGCGTAATGGTGCCGTCGTTCCACTGGGTGGCAAAGACCTTCTCGCCCGGCAGTCGGCGCACGTCGTCAAGATCATTGGTCGAGCGAGTGAGGTGCCACGAATCAAAACACAATCCGCCGTTCGTCCGGTCGGCATCGACGACGATACGCATGGCCGTGGTGGCGTCGCCGATTACGGTCATCGACGGCACCCACTCCAAGCCGACCAGCAGGCCATGCTCGGCGGCGCGATCGCAGAGGGCGCCAAATCCGGCGGCGGCATCGGCGAAGTTGAGTGGGCCTTCGGCGTTGCCGATGGCCTGGAGGTACCGACACCCCCATCGATCGGCCATCTCATAGACCAGGGCTTCCTGACGCAGGCACGACTCGTCGGCCCCGCCCACCCCGGACCAGCCACGAACGACTTCAATATTGGCAATCACCATGCCGGTAGCGGCGAGCGCAGCGTCGACCCGCTCAATCTCCGACGGGTTGTCCCGCATCGCCGCCCAGGCCCCGATATACAGTCCAATTCCGGCGAAGCCAGCAGCTGCGGCGGCGAAAATGCGGCCCGCCACGTCGTCCGTACGGGGCCGACTGAAGTGATCCCACACAAGATCGTTCGGTCCAAGATCGCCAGCCGACCGAACACGACGGGGGGTGGGCACGGAGGGCGTCTCGCTCATCGCTGCATTCTGACCGGTCTACGCCCATAGTGCCTCTCGGCGGGACTGGGACAATCATTCGGTCGACCGGTAGCGTTCAATCCATGCCCACTCCGCACGATTCCGCCAAAGGCCACGCGATGACGTTGGTCCCCCAGCCGGGGTCAGCACGGGCGCCCGGCCCCACGTTGCACGAGCAATTGCTCGACGATCCAACTCGGCCGCCCGAACCATTGCTCGTCGAATCACCGGCGTTCCTGGGCGACGCAGACATCTCGTTCGAGAACTACACCTCGCCTTCGTATGCCGCCGCTGAGCACGAACATATGTGGTCGAAGACGTGGCAATGGGCCTGTCACGTCGATCACATTCCTGAACGCGGCGATTACTACGTGTACGACATTGGTCATCTTTCTGCGTTGATCGTGCGAGCCGACGACGACACCATTAAGGCGTATTACAACGCCTGCATGCACCGAGGCACCCAACTTCGGGCTCCCGAGACGTGTGGATTCGCCCAACAGTTGAAGTGCCCATTTCACGGTTGGACGTGGTCACTCGACGGCGACCTCATCGAGGTGCCGGATCGTTGGGACTTTCCCCATGTTGGCGATCAATCGCATCGTCTCCCGGAGATGCCCGTCGCCGTATTCGCCGGCTTCGTGTGGGTGAATTTCGATCAGGACGCCCCGCCGCTTTCTGAATATGTCGGTGTACTTACGGAGCACTTTGCGTCGTTTGATTTCGAAGATCGCTACATCGAGACCCACGTCCGCAAACGATTGCCCTGCAACTGGAAGGCCGGGGTGGAGGCGTTTCTGGAGGCGTATCACGTCCGCGAAACGCACGCCTCGGGCAAGCTCGGCGACGAGGTCACCACGCAGTACGACATCTTCGCCCCCAACGTCAGCCGCTTCATTCACACCACCGGGCTCGATAGCCCCCAACGACCTGGTAAGCGTACAGAGCAGGAACTGCTCGGTCATCTGACAAGGAACCTGCGTCACGGAATGGAGCCGCTGCAGTTGCCCGACGGTGGCCGAGCCCGAGATTTTTACGCCAAGTATGTGCAGGGTGAACTCGGTGCGAAGTACGGGCGAGATTTCACCGAGGTAAGCGAGTCACTCACGCTCGATTCAATTGAGTACTTCTGCTTTCCGAACGCCTTCTTCTTCCCCGGTATCTCGCTGCCGATGGTGTACCGATTCCGTCCTGATCCGAGCGATCTCGATGTGTGTTTTTTCGATCTGTTGATTCTCCGGCCCCGTCCGCTCGACGGCGAGGCACCACCACCGCCCGAGGTGATTCATCTCGACATCAACGACAGCTACACGATTGCCACCGGCCTCGGTGGGCTTGGTCGGGTCTACGACCAGGACACCGCCAACATGGCGGCGCAAACACGGGGCTTTCGCTCCAGCCACAAGAAGGGTCAGACCCTCGGGAATTACCAAGAGTCACGGGCCCGACACCTGCAGCAGCGGGTGCGCGAGTACCTAAACGCCGGCGGCTACCCCCCGACCCAATGACCCCTTGTGGGAGCGGTCATCGCGGCCCAGCCGCGACCAGCGCTCCCACGCGCCTCACTTCAGTCGTTGAGCGGGTCCGGCGAGCCCGCTCGACCCGATGCCACCCACGCGCCAGGCATCGTTTCGTCGATCGCTTCAATGCGAGTCCAATCACAACGCAACGTGCGCTCAGCAATTTTCCACTCATCGTTTCGTCGCTCAAACCGATCAATGTAGCGACCGTTAAAGGTGTGCAGGCGTTGCCCGGTCTCCACTGACTCAACGTGATAGGCGAGGACGTACGTTTCCACTTTGGCGATGTCACCTTCGATGTCGGCGTTGACGTTGCTGATGCGGTGCTGCGTGGTCGTGAATCGCTTTCCCAGCGAAACCATCGCCCCTTCGACGAACAGCTCGATGGCGAGCGGCTCGGCGCGGTAGTCGATCAGCTGCGCTCCGGGATGGAAGGCCGAAGCCACGAGGGCGCCGTCGAGCCGATCGATCCCTCGGCAGTACATACCGAGTGCGTGGTTGATGGCCCAGAGGGTGTCAGAGTTCGCGTGCATGCGACCTCACGCTACGGCATCGCTGTCGGCAACGTCTTTGGGCTGGCCCGTTGGCCCGTTGAGCTTGAATATCTGCCGTCCCCCGCGGAGTTTCACATTTCAATGGTTCTCTCCGAT
>JAYVSS010000155.1:0-31347 GCA_043775075.1 Acidimicrobiia bacterium | reverse complement strand
CCAAGCACAAAACGGCGTTGCAGGCCTATGGCCCGACATCGATCCATCGACGCTCGTGGGCGTTCATGGATAATCTGCCATGGCCGATCGAGCGTCTCGTACCTGCGCATCGGGCCGAGCCTGAACCCTCGCCGACGCTGTTCTGATCCAAGATCGGTGTCGTTCGGCCGAGCCTTACGGCAGGGTGACCGTCATTGGGAGTTCCAGTCGGATGCCGGTGGCGAGGGCCACCGATGCCGTGATTACTGCGGTCGATCCGATGGCGTCACTCCGGGTGGCCACGACCGAGAACGCTGCTCCGGTCGCGCCCACGGCATAGGTCGATGAGGATGGCGCTCCAGTTACCGTGGGTGCCCCAGCCGTGACGGTAATGAACGCGGCCGAGCAACAGGTGGTGGCGGGAGTGTCGAGGGAGAACTGTGACGTGGACGTGTTCCACACCGATCCGACGCCCAGGAGGAGCCGTACTGGCTTGGCGGCAACGATGGGATCGGTGGAAACGACCCGAGCGATCCAGGTCGGAGAGCCCAACGGAGCGGTCACCGGAAACGTTGCGCCCGAGGTCCGCGTCGTCTCGGCCAGGGCGTAGTTGAAGCGAAGCGTTTGCACCACCGGAGTTACGGTTCCGCTGCCGGTTAACGATGCTTTGACCCGGAAGTACTGGTGGCGATCCAGAGTGTAGGGGAGCGGAACGGCCGCTCCGCTGAAGGTCGTCCCCGCAGACCCGTCGGGGCCCACGTAGTTCCACGGTCCGGTGACCGCATCGGCCGACGCCACCTGAAACGAAACAGTCCCCGTGCCCGCCGACATGACCTGCACCTCGGCCAGGTGCAGCCACTCATTTATGGGCTGCCATACGCGCACATATCTTCCGGAGGGAACGCTTGAGAATGTGACTGTGGTGGGCGATCCAACCACGCCCGACATCTGTACCTTGGTGATGGCTGGATTTCCGAGTGCGGACGCGAGGGTGGGCGGAAATGGCGACGCCGACACCAAGACCCAGAGATTGGAAGCCCGGGCTGCGCAGCAGTCCGTCCGATTCCAGAGGTTGACCGACGACACGGAGAAATTCGTCCCGAGATCAACCTGCCACCAGCCCTTCTCGGCGTTGGTCCCGGTGTGGAACACGCTGCCTGCGACGAAGTCCCCGTTGGTATTGCCGTCGTTGCCGAGGCTGGCGGCTCCGCCTAAACCAACGGACGAGAGCGAAGCGGTCTTTCCCGATGCCACGTTAGCGCCCGACGGCACCGTCGTGGCGGCGTTAAGAAGCCCGTACACCGCTCCTGCCCCGGTCGCCCCTGAGTCGACGATGGGCGACTCCCAGGTTCCGGCGGTTGCGTATCCGGCACCCACCGTACTGAGGACGAGGTCTCCTCCGGCGTTCGTTGACGTGTTCGTGAATGTTCCCGGCGTCCAATCGCCGGCCACGTCGAAGAGGCGGTTCGTGCCCCCCGAGTACGGATACACACGCACATCGGCGCGCGAATTATTCAGGGCCGTGGCGAAGTTTCGAACTTCGACTACGGCGTGAGCAGGTGCCGGCACCAGGAGGAGCCCAATTGACACCACCACGGCAACCGTGCTCGAGAGGCGTCGAGAAGACCAAGGTCGAGTCATCGAGGCGGTGATCGACCGGCCATGGATCGGGCTTGAGGATTTCTTGACATTCGATAGGTCTCTTGGCCTACTGCTGTGCAATTGGAGTGATTCGTACGACCTACTTGTCAAGAATTGCTCAAGAATCGAGGGGGTGAGTGTCGTTAGGTCGGCGATGTCTATGCACAGCGCTCCGTCGATTGAGGGGATCGATTTTTCTCCGATGCTTCGTCGCGCCTGTATTGCTTCGATGATCGGGTTTGCGGTCAAGGTCGCCGTGATGTGGTGGGTGGCCGTCGATGTTCATGCCCGCGTGCACATTCGTTCGTGGTTTGGATTTCCGTACCTCGCACTGACGGTTGGCCGCACTGCGTTCACTCGGGTCACATCGTCATCCACCGTGGCTCTGGGTTTTGTTGTCCTTCTGATCGTGGTTCTCGCTGTCCTGCGGACAGGCGACGTGGTTCGGACCGCTGGCTGGCTCTTCGCCATCGTCGGGTTGCTCACGACGTTGGCCATGGACGCCCTCCTGCAAAGGATTGAGCGCCCTTACGCCGATCCGCAACGTATTCGCTGGGCGAGCGGATCGCTCGCCCTTTGTCTTCTCCTCGCCGCCGCGTGGGTGGCCTTCGAGCGCCCCGACCGGTACCTCAGCCGGCGCTTGCCTTCAACCAGGCAGGAACCCGCCGTCCGCCGATACCCCGTACTCGCAACTGGCTTCGTCATCTTGTGCGTTCTTGGGTTCGTCGGCCTCTGTTCGTCGTCGTTGCTCGACCGTCCAAATCTTCTTGCTGCCGGCGGCGCAAACCCAGTTCCCCACCTAACACCCAAGATCCATTTCCCCTCCCTAGGAGTAACACATCATGAAAACCCTTCGAATCAAGCGTAAATGGACCCTGCGTACAGCGGTCGTTGCGGCCCTTGTCGTGAGCGCCCTTCCAGCTGGCGCCGCGGTTCTCGTGCAGAACTTCATGCGCGCCGACACCACGCGCAACGCCGCCTGCGTTACCAAAATCGCCGGCCTGGACAACCTTCCGTCGGTGATCACCACCAATGTGACCGGAACCACCGCCAGTAGCACGGGCGTGGCGTTGCTCAACGAGGCCCTGTCGATCAAGAGTTTCGCCGGTGACCGGACAGTGGCCACCGACAGCATCCGGGTCAAGAACACCTGCGCGGCCGCCGTGAATGTGTTCCTGAAAGCCGAGCCGGGTCTGGCCACCACGACCACGTCCGGCGCCTGGACCGGCCTGGCGATGAACGTGTACCTGGGGAAATCGGCCGTCGTGTCCGCCGGGCCTCTTACCGCCGCCGCCTCCTTAACCGACTTCTCCGTGGCCACGGAGTGGGACGCCGCGCCGATCCGCATCACCGCTTCGGCCACCGGAACGGTGGCCAACGCCACGACCGGAACGGTCAGCATCCCGGCCGGACAAGAAGTGCAGATTGGCCTGTTCGCGGACTCGGCCTCGACCGCCCCGACGACGGGAACGGCCACACTGAACTTCACCGTGGTCACTGCGTAGTCCGTCGGCTGGGGCCGACAGCACCGAATCTCCCCGTACTGCCGGGTCCTTCGGGCCCGGCAGCGCCGCGTGTTCGCCCGGTCTTGGTCGTCCGTGCGTGGCATCCCACCGGACGGGCCTACCCTTGAGGCCATCCATTTAGCGGTTGGACGGACAGCCGCCCCCAGACGAAAGGGCCTTTTCGTGACCCGCCGTTTTCCTGCCATCTTCCTTCTGTCCATATCTTTGCTTGCCGCCGGTTGCAGCAAGAGCTCTTCTGACACCACCGCCGCATCGGCCGAAACCACCGCCGCCGCAGCAGCTGAAACCACCGCCGCGAGTACGGCGGAGACATCTGCCGCAGTGGCGGCTGAAACCACCGCCGCTGGCAGTTCGGACACCGCCGCCCCCGCCGCAGCGGCCGAACCCAAGTTGATCACGGCCGGAAAAGTCACGGTCTGTTCAGACATCCCCTACGCCCCGTTTGAGTACTACGAAAACGGTGCCGATGGCGCAGTCGTAGGAATCGACGCCGAGCTCGTCAATGCAATCGCCGCCGACAACGGTCTCACCGCGAACTTCATCAAGACCCCGTTCGACGGCATCTTCGCCGCCCTTGCCGCGGGAAACTGCGACATCATCGCCAGCTCCGTGTCCATCACGGCCGAGCGCAAAGCAGCGAACGACTTCACCGATCCGTACTTCACCATCCAGCAAGCGGTCCTGGTGAACTCGGCCGACGCCGCCACGCTGAATGACACACCGGCGCTCAAGGGCAAGAAGGTCGGGGCCCAGGCGGCCACCACCGGAGCGGACTTCGCTAAAGTCGAAGGCACGAAGAACGGTTTCACCGTGACTGAGTTTCAGGGCGCCGACGAGATGGTCGCCGCACTAAAGGCCGGTCAGGTTGACGCGGTCATCCAGGATTCACCGATTAATGCCTATGCCGCCAGCAAGTCGAATGGCGAACTTGTCGTTTCGAAGGTGTTCCCGGGCGCCGGTGAGGCCTACGGCTTCGTTATCCCGAAGGCCAACCCGGGACTTCGGGACGTCATGAACGCCTCACTCAAGGAGCTCCAAGACTCCGGCAAGTACAAGGAAATTGTCTCCAAGTACCTGGGTGCCGCCGCCGGCTGATCGCCGCCTCGAACCGCTTCCACCGTGCCCGGGGTGTTGTGACCCCGGGCACGGTCGCGCCATGACCCGCTACCGTTGTCGGCGATGGTTCCTGATTTCCTCGCTGCCAGTTCTGGACTTAGCGAATTCTTCAAAGGCAGCATCGTTCGGGAGATGTTTCCTCGAATCGTCACCGAGGGCATCCGCAACACGCTGCTGTACACAGCCATTGCCTTCGTCGGTGGACTTATCATCGGGTTGCTCTTGGCGCTGGCTCGAATTAGTCGGCGGCGAGCGTTTCGCTGGACGGCAGCGACGATCGTCGACGTAGTGCGCGGGCTTCCTGCCCTCCTCACGATCATCCTCATCGGCTACGGGCTTCCCATCGCCTACAAGAGCCTGACCGGAGGACGGTGGCGTTGGCCGTTTGGTGAGCTTGGTTCGAAGTTCATCCCTGGCGGGTTTGCCCTCTCAATCGTCGCCGGCGCGTATTTGGCCGAGAGCATCCGGGCCGGCATCGAAGCGATCCCTAAGGGCCAAATGGAGGCCGCCCGATCGCTCGGTATGCCCCACGGCTTGGCGATGCGCAAGGTGGTTCTCCCGCAGGCATTTCGGATCATCATCCCGCCGCTGACGAATGAACTCACGGCGTTGTTGAAAGACACGTCGCTCATCGCCATCCTCGGTGTTCAGGTCGGTGGTCGCGAGATTTTGCAATATGCACGCACACTTACGAACGCCCGCTCGAACACCACTCCGCTCGTGGTCGGGGGACTGGCGTATCTGGTGATCACCATTCCGCTCCTGCGTCTGGTCGCTCTGCTGGAACGGCGAGCGAAGAGTGGCGGACAATCGTCTCTACGCTTACGACTGCGGCCCCGGCATGGTGGGAGCAAGGCATGATTTCCATCAGCGCACTCACGAAATCGTTTGGCGACAATCAGGTCCTGCGGGGCATTGATATGGCGATTGCCGAGCGTGAAGTGGTCTGCGTCATTGGGCCGTCAGGCTCGGGGAAGTCAACGCTGCTGCGGTGTGTCAACCGGCTGGAAGAACCGACGAGCGGGACCATCACCGTCGACGGCGTGGAAATCTGTGACCCGAAATGTGACCTCGATTCCGTCCGGGCCCAGATGGGTATGGTCTTTCAGCAGTTCAACCTGTTTCCCCACAAGACTGCCCTTGGCAACATCACGCTGGCACCACTCACTGTTCGTAAGAAGGAACGCTCGCTGGCCGAGGCGAAAGGTCGTGAGCTCCTTGAGAGGGTGGGGCTCGGCCACAAGGCCGACGCCATGCCGAGCCAACTCTCCGGTGGACAACAGCAGCGGGTGGCCATTGCTCGGGCGCTCGCAATGGAGCCGAAGGTCATGCTCTTCGACGAGGCAACGAGCGCCCTCGACCCTGAACTGGTGGGCGAAGTGTTGCAGGTCATGCGCGATCTGGCCGGCGAAGGCATGACGATGATGGTGGTCACTCATGAGATGGGATTTGCCCGAGATGTTGCCGATCGTGTCGTCTTCATGGATGGGGGCGTGATCGTGGAGGAGGGGTCTCCGGCCGACGTTCTGGAGCGCCCCCAACATGAGCGGACGAAGGCATTTTTGGCCCGGACGCTCCGTCGCTAGCGGACCTCCGCCAGCCAGTAACCTCTAACCGATGCGTGAAACTCGGCGACGCCAGCGCCCGATTCGTGTGGCGCATGCGCCGGTCTCTGCCGGGCTGGCGAGCTTGGCGTTGTGTTCGGCCCTATGCGTGGGCCTGGTCGCCGGATGCAGTGGTGGCGATTCGAAGCCGGGCACCGGACCAACTACGACCTCCAGTGCGGCGCCGTCCATTGATGAATCCACCACCGGAGCGGCCGAGGTAACGCAGGGATCGGTTCCGGCGAGCACGTTGCTCCCGACCGTGGCACTGCCGACCGGACCGGTCATTGGATGTCTTACGAACGGGTCCATCACCGGTGCGTTTGAGGTCAAGCTCGTCGATTCCATCACCCAGGTGAACACGAAGAACGTGGGCGAGAACGCGCCGGATGCGTACTACGCCACGTCGGCGGGAAAGAACACCGTTGGATACTTCGTGTTTGGGAATAAATCCACGGTCGTCGTCAACGGTGACGGCTCGTGGACGGGGGAGTCGGGCGCAGACAGCGGGTCAATGAAGATCGCCGCCGATGGGAGCGGAGCGATAGTCAAAGCGACGATCGAAGGCTCCGATGTCAATGGCCAGCGAGCGAAGCCATTAACCCTGGACCTGGTAACGAAATGCGGCGTGGAGCTTCCGTCCACGGTCCCTCCGACGCCTGCTGACACCAAGCAGAAGTTCACGGAGACTGTCGTCGAAGACACCTCGACCACGCCGAGCTGACCCCACGCCATCAACGCGGCGTTGGCCTACTTCGTTTCCTTTGGTCGGGCTATCTCGGTCACAGCCCGAACCCCAACGCGAGTGCTGCGGTACAGGCACACGATGCCGAACGCCAACCCAACGAGCCCCAGCACTATCCCGACGCGGGCAACTGGAATAATAAAACCACTTAGCAAGAAGGCCTGACCGGCCCGCAACCCCATTGGCTTGGCGGCGACGTGGGCGCTTCGCCATGTGTCGTCGTTCAGCATTGTTGCTCGCGTCCGAATGCCGGCTAGTCGATTACGGCCGAGGCGCCCGTCGGCCGCCCGGATGGTCACGAAAAGTTGTACAAGTCCGGCGATAACCAGACCGACGGCAGCAACAATCACGAACGTGTTCCGAGTTCAGTGGTCACAAGTTCAATGGTCATGCGCGGGCTACTTCTGGGTACCGACTTTGATGTCTTTAAAGGGTGAATTGGAATCGATGCCGGGCTCCTTTTGCAGGCCGAGTACGCGCTCACCGATGATATTGCGCATGACTTCGTCGGAACCACCGGCGATCCGCATGCCGGGAGCGCCGAGCACGAAGTCCGCCCACGAGTACGTGCCCCACTCGCCCGAATTAGCGGTGATCTTGGCCCCCAACACGGTCGACACGTAGTCAGAAACACGCATCATGTTCTTGGCCAGGGCTAGCTTGCCGATGGACATTTCCGGACCGGGAAGCTGGCCCGCCTTGATCTTGGCCATGGCCCGCATGCCGGTAAATCGACTCACCTCAGAATTGATGTGAATATCGACGAGCATTTGGCGGATCACTGGATCATCAAGTTTGCCCATAGCGTCGGTCATTGAGGCCAAAAAGTCGATTCCCATGTTGCCGGCCCGGCTTGATCCACCGCCTCCGCCGATGGCCGCCCGCTCGTTCATGAGCGTGGTGAGGGCCACCGTCCAGCCCTGGTTGATGTCGCCGAGGCGATGATCGTCGGCCACGCGGACTTCGGAGAAGAACACTTCGTTGAACGATGCCCCACCGGTCATTTGGCGAAGCGGTCGAACCTCCACGCCGGGTGCGTGCATGTCCACGATGAACCCGGTGAGTCCCTTGTGCTTCGGCAGGTTTGGGTCGGTCCGGCAGATTACCTCGCCGAGGTCGGAGAATTGGGCACCGGTGGTCCACACCTTTTGGCCGGTGAGGATCCACTCGTCGCCGTCTTTTTCCGCCTTCATCTGGAGGCTGGCGAGGTCCGACCCGGCGCCCGGCTCGGAGAACAGCTGACAGCCGACGATGTCGCCGCGCCACATCTTCTCGAGATAGGTGGACTTCGCTTCGTCGCTGGCGTGGGCCAGGATCGTCGGGGCCACCATGCCGAGACCGATCTGGAACATCCCGAGGTTCGGGGTGGAGAAATTGGACGCTTCGTCGTCGTACATCCGCTGGTACGTGCCGGGAAGGCCGCGGCCGCCGAACTGCGTCGGGCCGGTGATCCATCCGAACCCAGCGTCGAACATCTGGCCCCGCCACGCCTTGGCACTAGCCACGTCTCTCGCTTCGGCCTCTTTTGACTTCTCCTCGAACACCGCGACTTTGTCGCTTCCCTCGCCCCATTTGCGGGCTGATTCCTTCTCCCGCGGGGTGCAGTGGGAGGCCAGAAAGGTCTGGGCCTCAGCGCGGAATTCAGCTTCGGTGGGGAGTGCAGCGGACATTCGGGCCTCCGGGGCGCGTCAAGAGCGTGGTGCTACTGCCCAACGCTACGAGCAACGCGCCCCAACGACCAACCCGGTCGGGCAGGGCTTGATCGCTCGCCGGATCTTCGGAGCGGCGGGGGGTTTGTGGGTCGGGCAGACTTGGGTCATGAACGCGGTCAACCCATCCATGACTCTCGATGAAATCAAGGCCTATGGCACGGCGCTGAGCCCGTGGGCCCATGTGGCCACGGTGGGGGCCGACGGTGAGCCCGACGTCGTGCCGGTCCATCCGTGCTGGGAAGGCGAGGTGTTGTGGACGATGTGTGGCGCTGATTCGGTGAAGGTCCGCAATTTGGCGGCGAATCCAAACGTGGCGTGTCACTGGCAGGTCACCGCTGAGGGACACGGCCTCATGGTCTGGGGCACGGCGAGTTTCCACGATGATCTCGATACCAAACGACGGCTGTGGACGGGCGTCTTCGACTACGACCTCAACGCCTTCGCTCCGGGCGGAGCGGAGAATTCTCCCGGCTCGGGGTTCCTGGCCATTCATCCCTCCCGGGCGACGTATCTGATCACGTACGGCGCTGGCGGGCGGCGCACATGGCGTCCGGTCAGCTGACTCGGGGGCTGCCCAATGACGAAAGGTCAGGCCAACTTCCTCCGAGCGTTTGCCGTGTGGACGGTGTTCGTGTGGGGCACGCGGATAAAGAACGTGTTCGACGGGAACCGCAGCTGGCAATTCATTGCCGTCCACGTGGCCCTCGCTCTGGTGTCTGTGGCCTTCGCCATTGGCACGTGGTGGGTGGTCACGCAAAACCGCGGCCGAAACGCGCCGAAGCTCGAAGGCTCCGGCAGTTCGTCCACTTCTGGCAGTTCTGGCAGTTCTGGCAGCCAGCAGGACCCGGCCGCTTGGCATTGACCTCAGGTGTTTGGGGCGGCTTTGCGGCGGTGGCGTTTTTTGATCCGACGCTCCACATGGATGAGATCGGGGCGTCGGTGAGCGAGGATGTCCGCGGCGATGACCTTCACGATGCCGGCTACCGGAATGGCGAGCAGGGCGCCGAGCAAGCCGAAGAGTTCCACACCGATAAGTACGCTTATGAGTACCACGAGAGGTTGCAAAGCAACGGTACGCGACATGATCGTGGGCTGCAGGACGTGGTTTTCGATCTGCTGATAGACGATGTAAAAAATCAACGTGGCGACGCCTGCCGTGGTGGAGTGAAGGAATGCCACCCCCACCGTGGGGATGGCGCCCAGGGTGGCGCCCACAAGAGGAATCAGGTCGGCGAAGGCCACCCATAACGCCAACACGCCAGCAAACGGCACACCGGCGATGAGAAGGAAGATCCATGTGGCCAGCCCGGCAATCACGCTGATCGCCAGGTTGCCGTTCACGTATCCATTGATGGCGCGAGCGCATTGTCGGCCTATTCGGTGGAGTCGTTTCTGGGCGTCCGGACGCAGTACATGTGTGGCTCCTTCGAGAAGACCGTGCCCCTGCAGCAACATCAGAAAGGTAAGTACGCCTACTGTCAGTACGGCGGCGATGGTGGCGAAGACGGTACCTACGGTGCCCACGGCCACGCCGAGGACCTGCTTGGGTTCGAAGATCTTCTGGGCCCGGCTTTGGAGTTCGTCCTTGTTTTTCTCCAGCCAGTCGTCGAGCTTGTAGCGCTTGACTAACTTGCCGGCGGGACCCTTGCCTTTCTCGGCATCGGCCACATACGTGGGGAGCTTGTTGGCGAACGACGTTCCCTGTTCGGCCAGCGGCCGAATGAAGAGATAGCCGAGCCCGCCAAGGGTGGCAATGCCGAGGAGGAACACGATCGAGGTGGCGAGGGCGCGTCGGAACTTCAATTTCACCAAGAAATTGACGGCCGGTGTAAGGACCACGGCGAAGAAGGCGGAGATGAGGACCCAGGTGATGATCTTGGTGGTGCGCGAAAGCAGGATCAGCACCGCGGCGGTGGCCAGCACCACCATGATCGTGGTCATGATCGTGGCAATCGGGACGTTGCGGGTCATATGGCTGAGGCTCCAGCCGAATTGCTCGCTCCCGTCGTCGGTGAGGGTAACCACGCCGGTGTCGGTCATCGAAAGGGTGACGGCTTGATCGGGGTGGTTGGGTTGGTTGGGTTGGTTGGGGTCCGTCTCGTGATCACTCACCGCTTCGAGCGTAGACTCGACGGTCCATGGGTCAGCTGATCACCGTCACCGAAAAGCCGAGCGCACGTCGTGGTCTCGTCCGTTTCGAGACGAATCGGGCGCTGACCGGGATGGCCCACGAGCGGTATGCGTCGGTCGACGATACCTTCGGCACCCGTCCTCCCGATGTGTTGGCTCGGCTGCTGTTCGAACACGGGGGGGCGTCGGTCATTACCATTCACGGTAATCAGGTGCTGGTGGAACTGGCTTCCGGTGGGTCTACCGATGGCATGGCCGAGATCATCACGAACCTCTTCATCCACTACAAGCCGGGCGTTACTCCGTCGCTGTAGTCGGGTCTCAGTAGTTGGCCCCCGTAGCGGGTTTCCGTCAGAGTTGACAGGAAGAACATGTGTTCGTTAGAGTGTGAGGCATGGCTGCCTCCGCCCTTGCTCCGGTCTCCCTGGAGGCGCTGCGCGAGTTAACTCGGCCGGTCTCGTTGTCGGGCGAGAAGCTGCTGGCCGTTCGTAGCGATTTGGCCGCGCTGCTTCCGGGCGGAGGTTTTCGACGGGGCAGCGTGGTGGAAATCAACGCCCCGTCATTGCTGCTCGTGTGTCTGGCCGAGGCCGTGCGTACCGGATCGTGGGCGGCGCTGGTGGGCCTGGGATCGCTCGGCCTGGCGGCGGCGGCTGATCACGGGGTAGTCCTTGATCGGGTGGCCGTCGTTGCTACCCCGCCCGTTGACCTGGCGGCCACCGTGGTGGCCGCCTTGGTCGACGCCCTCGACGTGGTGGTCCTCGGTCCCGGCATCGTGAGCCGCGCCGCCGACGCCCGCCGGCTCACCGCCCGCGCCCGGGAGCGGGGGGCGGTGGTGTTCGTTCATGGTCGCTGGCCGGAGGCCGCCGATGTGCGTCTGCAGGTCGTCGGCCGGACCTACGGGGGGCTCGGGGAGGGGCACGGTCATCTGTCCACGTGGAGCGTCGAGGTCGAGGCCGACGGCCGGGGAGCGTCGGCCCGTCGCCGTCGAGGGTCGTTGGTCCTGGTCGGGCCGAAGGCTCTGATGAACCCCAACGCGGTGGAACTGCCGTGAGCCCCGCCCCCCCGCTCATTCTCACGCCCCCGCGCATTCTCACCGTGTGGTGTCCGGATTGGCCGGTCGTCGCCGCCGTTCGCAGCGGAGACGCGCCGTCCGACGCGCCGGTGGCGGTGTTTCGGGCCAACCGGGTGGTGGCGGCGTCGGCCCGGGCGCGCGCCGACGGGGTACGCCGGGCCATGCGTCGGCGCGAGGCCCAGAGCCGCTGTCCCGAGCTGGAGATCATCGACGATGATCCGACCCGCGATGCCCGTCTGTTCGAACCGGTGGCGGCCATGGTCGACGCCTTCACCCCGCGGGTGGAGATCGTCCGTCCCGGCCATCTTCAGTTCGCCACCCGCGGTCCGTCGAGATATTTCGGGGGCGACGTCACCCTCGCCGGACTCATCGCTACTGCCATCGGTTCTCTCGATCCGAGCGAACCGATCGACGTGCGTATCGGCATCGCCGACGGTCCCTTCGCCGCCGCCCTCGCGGCCCGTTCGGCGGGTCCCCCCGCCGCTGGCGTGTCGACGCGCGTCGTCGCTCCGGGCGACACGCCAATCTTTCTTCGGGGGTACCAGGTCGACGCCCTCGTCGCCGTCGAAGGTGGACGGGCGGTCACCCGGGCCGCCCGGGGCAGTGGGGCGTCGAACAGGTCCCGGAGCGCCACCGTCAAGAGCGCCCATCCGGGTGTCGGCCCGAGTGCCCATCCAAGTGCCCATCCAAGCGAGGTCGATGGTTTGGCGTTGATCGACATGGTGAGTCTGCTTCATCGCCTCGGTATTCACACTCTGGCCGATCTTGCTGCGCTCGCCCCCGATGATGTGCTCGCCCGTTTCGGCCTGGTCGGTGAACTGGCATGGTCGCTGGCCAGCGGCGTTGATCGTCGAGTGGTGCGGCCTCGGGTGGCGCCGCCGGAGCTCACGGTGGCGGTGGAGTGTGACCCGCCGCTGGAGCGCGTCGACACTGCGGCATTCGTCGCCCGGGGACTGGCCGACGAGCTCTGTGAACGACTCGCCACCCATGGGGTGGCGTGCACGTGCATTGCTATAGAAGCTGTTATCGAGGACGGGACTGAGCCACGGGTAGTGACTCGGCGGTGGCGTCATGATCAGACGGGGACGTCGGGCGGATTGACCCCGCAGGCATTGGGGGAGCGGGTGCGGTGGCAGCTGGACGGCTGGTTGCGGGGGGCGGCGGCTCTGGGACTTGCCGCCCGGCTGACCGGGGGGATCACCCACTTGCGGTTGATCCCCGAGGAGATCACCGCCGATAGCGGCCGTCAACTGGCGTTGTGGGGCGGGGCCAGTGCCGCCGACGAACGGGCGACCCGGGCCTTTGCCCGTATCCAGGGTCTGCTCGGACCGGAGGCGGTGTGTGCTCCGGTGCGCGTCGGTGGGCGCCGTCCGAGTGAGCTGGTGGCGTTGGTGCCGTGGGGCGACGCCCGTGATCTACCGGGCGCCGCTACCGCCGATCGTCCGTGGCCCGGTTCTCTGCCGCCGCCTCACCCCACGGTGGTGCCCGTGCTCGCTGCTCCCATCGGGGTGCTGAGCGCGGACGGGGCGTCGGTGCGGGTGAATCGTCGGGGGATGATCGATGCCGCGCCCGCGTCTTTGCGACTTTCTGGTGCGGCTTCGAGCGAGTCGGTGACCGGATGGGCCGGGCCGTGGCCGTTGGAGGAACGGTGGTGGGACGTGCAGACGGCCCGCCGCCAGGCCCGTATGCAACTCACCACCGACACCGGCCGTGCCGTCCTCGTGGTGCTCGAAGGTGGGTCCTGGTGGCTGGAAGCCAGCTGGGAGTGAATCTCCTCGTGGGGCCATCGGGCTCGCACCCCGGCAGCGTGAAGGAATTCCGTCAGTTTGAAAGGAAATCATCGACGAAAATCCTTCACACTGACGAATAACCATCACACTGCAATTGATGCAGATATGTGGGCTTACTTGTTTGGTTCTTGCGACGGAAGATCGCGCAGGATCACATCGAGAATGCGTTGCGGCGCTGAACGAATGATGGGAAATGCTGCGGCCCGCTTTGGTAAGCGTACAGAGTGCTTTCCCTTGGCGATGGCGTCGGCCACTTCACGGGCAACGACGGCACGATCCACGTTGGGGAGGAGCTGCAGCTTGGCGGCGCGTTCGAACGAACGTCGAGCCGGTTCGAAATCATCGATCCCGCTGAGCATGTCCGTGGGGATCGGTCCGAGCTCCACGATGGTCACGTCGATGTTCGTTCGACGCAGTTCGTGATTGAGCACCCCGGTGAAACTGGTGAGCCCGCCCTTCGTCGAGGCATACAGCGTCATACCGGTGAACGCTCCACCGGCAGCCATCGACGACACGTTCACGATCTGGCCGCGGTTGCGGGCAAGCATGCCGGGCACGGCCTGGCGGCACAGTTCAATGGGGGTGAGGAGGTTGACCTGATGGATGCGTCGAACGTCTTCGGATTGGGCGTCGGCGAACATACCGATCTCATCGAGGCCGGCATTGTTGACCAGAACGTCGATCGGGCCGCCAGCTGCGGCTTCGCAACGGGCGAGGAGTCCGTCGACCTGGGTCGGGTCGGCGAGATCGGCCACCACGGCGTCAGCGTGGGGGCCGAGGCTGGCCGCCACCTCGTTGAGTAACTTCTCATTGCGGGCCACGAGGACGAGGTGAGCGCCCCGTCGACTCAGCTCGCGGGCGAGTGCTTCACCGATTCCCCGTGAGCCACCGGTGATGAGGATGCGAGTGCCGGAGATCTGCATGGGCGCAGTCTCTCAGGACGGGCGGGCGTCGTTTCAGGGATTGGTCAACCCGTCCTCGGTGGCGGAGACTGAAACCGCCATGACGGAACCGGGGCGGCCCACACCGGAGAGCGACGAATCGGCTGACGCCCGCCGCAATCTCCTCGGACCGCTGTTCACCACTCCCCGCCGTCCGTCGGAATCGTCGGGCGACGAAGTGGGCTCGGCGTCGGCGGCAGATACACTTTCCATTGGGGTTCCCGGCGCAGTATTCGATGAGGTTCCCGGCGCTGCTCCCTACGAGGCTCCCGACGACTTCACCGACGATCGTTCGGCGGTGGAATTCGAGGTGTTCTCGGAGGGTACGACGCTTCCGTGGGAGGCGGTGCTCCGGGCCTGGTTGGGCAAGCGGCTGCCCCACGCCGGCCAGTCGAAGTGGACCATTCTCACCGCGGTACTCCTTGGCAACTTTGCCGCCGGCATTGTGTTCACCCTGCTCTCGGTCGCCCGCTCCACCATCGGCCAGGACCTCGGCGTCCCTCCCTCGCTTGTGCTCTGGGCGTTTACCGCCCCGTCTCTCGTGGCGGCGATGGTGGCTCCGTCGTTCGGCCGCCTCGGTGATCTTCGCGGGCACAAACGCATGATGCTCCTTGGCCTCGCCGGTGGGGCCGTCACCGCGCTACTCGTTGCCCTTTCTCCAAACGTCGGCGCGCTTATCTTCTTTCGTGCGCTTTCGGCCATCGCCGGGGCGTCGCTGGGGCCGTCTTCGTTGGCGTTGATCTTTCGCATCTTTGCCCGTGAGGATCGAGTGAAGGCGATGGGGTACTGGGCCCTGGTCAACGCTGGGTCGCCGGTACTAGGTGTACTTATCGGTGGGCCGATGGTGGACCGGTTCGGATGGCGATCGATGTTCTTCGCCCAGATTCCCCTGTTTCTCATCGCCCTAGTGGTGGGCATCTTGGTGCTTCCGGAGACGGCACGGCGGGCGGTGCGTCGATTCGATTGGACGGGAGCGGCGCTGCTTGGCCTCACCACGTTGTTCGTTCTGCTCGCCGTAAATCGTGGTCCAGCCTGGGGTTGGGCGGATCCCCGGGTGGTCACCGGTTTCGTGGCCACGCCATTGCTGCTCGCAATTTTCGTCATGGTTGAGCGACGGGTGGTCGAACCGCTTCTGCCTTTGCAACTGCTACGTGTACGTAACGTCGTAGCCGGGATCGGTGCGCAGACATTTGCTCAGTTCGCATACCTTGGTGCCGGGCTCTTCCTCGTCAACGATCTTCTGGTGGACAAGACTCGGTTCGGCTTTGCATTGAGCGAAGCCAGCAGATACACCATCGCCCGTCCGATTTGCTTTGCCGTAATCGCTCCGTTTGCCGGCTTCCTGGCCATTCGTCGAGGCGAGCGGTTCACCGCCACGTTGGGTATGTCATGCATCTTTGCGTCGATGGTGGGATTTGCGATCATGCGCCCCGGGTCTTCGTTGCTTGGTCTGGTGGCGGCCACGGCACTGGCCGGGTTGGGCATGGGCATCTCGTCGCCGTCACTGACGTCGAGTGTGGCCAATGGAGTCCCCGAATCCGCGCTGGGCGTCATCGGGGCGGCGCAGCAGCTGTTGACGCAGATGGGTGGAGTCATCGGTACGCAGGTCATGGTGACCGTGGTCGGTGGCGACGGTCGGCGAACCGACTCGGCCTATCATCTCGCCTTTGCCATTGCCGCGGCGATGGCCTTCGCTTCAATCATTTGCGCGCGTACCTTACGACGCTCGGTGCGTAGCGTTTCCTAGCGTTTCGTCCGTGCGCGGCGTCGGCGTCGCGCGGCGTGGCGCGGCGTCGGCGTTTGAAGACCGATCGTGGCGTGAAAGACCAGCGACGGAACTCCCCGCCTGGGTCTTTGACGCCCGCCTGAGTCTTCGAAATTCGGTGGGTCTCTAAGATCATGCGGTGATGACGCACGATGGCCCTGCTGGCGACGACTCGCTTGACGCCGGCGAGTTCTCCGCCTGGTTGATTTCGATCGATGCGGCGATACGCAGCGAGGGCGAGTCCGACGTCGCCTGCGGGACCTGTACCGCCTGCTGCACCTCGTCGCAGTTCATTCATATCAAGCCGACGGAGACAACGACGCTGCAGCGCATCCCGAAGGCGTTGCTGTTCCCGGCGCCGCGGATGCCGAAAGGACACGTCCTTCTCGGGTACAACGAGCACGGTCACTGTCCGATGCTGGTAAACAACCAGTGCTCGATCTACGAAGACCGGCCGCGGACGTGCCGGACATACGACTGTCGAGTGTTCGCCGCCGCCGACGTGTTTCCCGATGACGACGAGAGCAAGACGCTGATTGCTGAACAAGCAAAGCGCTGGCAATTCACCTACGACACGACCGCATCGCAAGTTCGTCACGAAGCAGTACGTGCCGCCGCCGTTGCCTTGCGTGATCGTACGTATACAGATGAATCATCGGAGGAGGCTCGGCCTCGGACCACCACACAGCTTGCAGTTCTCGCCGTCGAACTCCGTCAACGATTCGTTGAAGGCTGATCGAGTCTTGAGGGGGAGAGTCAAACGTTGTTGGCGTGAATCTCCGCCCGACGCTTCTTCGGCAGCGACTCGAACACCAGACGGTATGACTCGGTGACAAGCTCGCATAGTTCAGCGGCAGGCACGTCGCCAGCAAGATCAACGGTGAGCCAATGCCGCTTGTTCATGTAGTGCCCGCCGGTAATCGATGGATACTTCGCTTGGAGAGCGTCGCCCTCGTCGGGCAGCGTCTTCAGCGTGGCCATGCCGGTGCCGTCGGTGTTGACCAACGCAAACATCTTGTTGGCGATGCGATACACGTTGGTCTGCGGGCCAAACACGTTGTCCATCGTGGCCGCAGCCATCTCGGCGCAAGTCGTTGGTTTTGCGCGTCCAAGTAAGCCGATTTGGCGGGTCAAACCGACGAATCCGGCTATTTGGACGCGCTTTTGTTGGTACTTGGGCTTATGGCGCGAATCCGGAGCGCCAACGCCGACCGCTCCGGTGTTTGGAGGACGATGCGTCGGAGGTTTCCCTCGACGAGATCGATCACCAGTACCTCGGTGTCTCGATAGACGCTCCAGAACTGCCGCCCCTTCAATCCTCGGCGCGACAGAAAGTGGCCGGTGGCGAGCCGCCCCGGGAAGTAGCCGCCGCCGATGCGTAGGCCGAGGTTCTCCTTCGCCTCACGCACGCTGCGTACATCGACATGGGCCACGTTCGCCCGCGAAACACGAAGATGCCGTCGGAGGGCCAGCACAGCATCTATCCCGGTGAGATCGATCTCGATGAATTCTTCGTTCACGGTGACGGTCACGCTCATTGGGTGAACGTACCCTACCGATGGAGAGCGCTGGCTTCTGGCTGATTCTTCGGGTGGGTTGCTGGTGCTGCAGGAGGCCCTAGACAACCAAACATATGTTTGCTACGGTGTGGTTATGGGATGGTCGAACGGGCCGAAGACTTGGTCGGAGCTCAACGCCCGGCTGTCTGACGGACGTCGACCGAACTCCGGGGGACCGAACCGACGTGCTGACGAGGCGTTGGACCGGAACCCCGGAGACCCAACCCAAGTGGCTGAGTCCCGAACGTCTGTTCCCAACAGTAGCGCGCCCAATCTCCGGGTTGTCCAGCCGGTCGGGGAGGGGGTGCCTGGTCGCGTTGATCCCCGTCCACCCGGAGCTAATGCCGGCGACTCCCCCGCCTGGTCCCGCCAACGTCAGACCTACGTCGCCCCCCGTGAGCAGGGCCGGGACCCGGAGACGACCCCGTATGCCGAGCTGCACTGCCACTCCAACTTCTCCTTTCTCGATGGGGCCTCGCATCCCGAGGAGTTGGTCGAGGAGGCCGTCCGGCTCGGTCTTACCGCCCTCGGGCTGACCGATCACGACGGCCTCTACGGCGTCGTCCGCTTCGCCGAGGCCGCCCGGGCCCACGGTCTGGCCACGGTGTTCGGGGCCGAACTCACGCTGCATCTCGATTCATCGGCCGTCCAGCGAGTGGGGGACGCCGACCCCCACGGCGATCACCTGGTGATCCTCGCCGCCGACCCGGTGGGCTACGGGCGCCTGTCGCGAGCGATCGCCGCCGCCCATCTCGCCGCCGGGGAGAAGGGGGCGCCGAGGCTGATGCTGGAACAGTTGGCCGCCCTGAGCGAAGGGTCGACCGTACCGTTCCACGAGGCCCTCACCCGTGGCCCCGCACCCGAGTCGTTGGTCAGCGGCGACGCCGTGCTCGCAGGCCTTGCCGGGTTCGCAGGCCTTGCTGGGTTCGCTGGGTTCGCTGGGTTCGCTGCGTCGAGCCATGCGGACATCGATCCGGTGCTCCGGGTTACTCCGCTGCACCAGTCCACCGCGGATGCCGCCGCGCTCCAAGCAGCTGCGGCGAGGCACCCAGCCGCGTGGGCTCGTCAACAACTACGTGCTCAGATAACCAGCGCGCGTAACACTCTGGACGGGAGCGACCGAGGACATTGGCGGGTTCTCACCGGATGTCGCAAAGGAGCCGTCCCCCGCGCCCTTATCGACCATGGTCCACGAGCCGCGGCAAGAGAACTCGACCGGCTCATCGATCTGTTCGGACGTACCAACGTGGTGGTTGAGTTGTGGGATCACAACGACCCGCTTGATTCCGTTCGTAACGACGGTCTCGCTGCACTTGCTATGCGCGCAGATGTTGATCTGATCGCCACCGGAAATGTGCACTATGCCAATCCGGCCCGTCGCCCTCTTGCCACTGCACTCGCCGCCGTGCGGGCCCGTCGCAGTCTCGACGAAATCGATCCGTGGCTTCCTGCCGCCGCAGGTGCCCATCTGCGCAGTGGGGCTGAGATGGCGCGTCGACTTGCTCGGTACCCGGGAGCTGTGGCGCGGGCGGCGGAAATTGCCCAGGACTGCGCCTTCGACCTCAAGTTGGTGGCGCCCAACCTGCCGCCCTATCCGTGTCCTGGTGGTCTGTCGGAGATGGCGTTCCTTCGGCGGCTGACCGAAGACGGCGCGCTGCGTCGATACGGTCATCGCAAAGGAGCGCCGGGTACGGTTGCTGGGGAGGACTCCGAGCGGGTGCCCGGCGCGTATCGCCAGATCGAGCACGAACTCGCCCTCATCGAGTACCTCGGGTTTGCCGGGTACTTCCTCGTGGTGTGGGATCTGGTTGAGTTCTGTCGTCGGTCCAATATCTACTGTCAAGGACGAGGGAGTGCAGCGAACTCGGCCGTCTGTTACGCCCTCGGCGTGACCAACGCCGACGCCGTGAGTCTCGGCCTACTCTTCGAACGGTTCCTGTCGCCCGAACGCGATGGTCCGCCGGACATCGACATCGATATCGAGAGCGATCGTCGCGAGGAAGTCATTCAGTATGTGTACGCACGATATGGACGGGAGAATGCCGCCCAGGTCGCCAACGTGATCACCTATCGTGCCCGTTCGGCCGTGCGAGACATGGGAAAGGCCCTTGGTCACGCTCCCGGCCAACTCGACGCTTGGGGCAAGCAGGTAGACGGCTGGGGTCGCGTACGGGCCACTGCTGAGGACCCCGCCACAGACATCCCGGAGGCCGTCCTCGCATTAGCGGCTGAGGTCGAGGACTTTCCCCGTCACCTCGGCATTCACTCCGGGGGTATGGTTATTTGCGACCGGCCCGTCGTTGAAGTCGTTCCCATCGAGTGGGGTCGGTTGTCGATCCACAACGATGCTCTCGTCTCCGACTCCAGCACTGGTGAACGCTTCGGGGTCCTGTCACCGGACACCCCAGGACTGCGGGCTTCGCTTCGCTCCAGTCCTCGCGCTGGGGGCCCCACCGGTGCCACCCCGCCGCTCGCGGTGTCGGCGGCTTCGCACGTCGGGACGGGGGCGTTGTCGAGACGGAATCGGGCGGGGGGTGGGAGTGTGGAGACGAGTACACCGTTGCGGACGGTGTTGCAGTGGGACAAGGACGACTGTGCGGCGGCGGGTTTGGTGAAGTTCGATTTGCTTGGTCTCGGAATGTTAAGCGCGCTGCATTATTGCGTGGACCTGATCCAAGAGTTTCATGGGACGGTGGTGGAGTTGTCGCAGATTCCGCAGGAAGACGACGTGTACGAGATGATCTGTCGAGCGGACACGGTCGGGGTGTTTCAGATCGAGAGCCGGGCGCAGATGGCCACGCTGCCTCGCCTGCAGCCGCGCGTGTTTTACGACCTAGTAGTGGAGGTGGCGCTGATCCGTCCGGGGCCGATTCAGGGTGGGTCGGTGCACCCGTATATTCGTCGACGCAACGGGCTCGAACCGGTGACCTACCTGCATCCGTTGCTGGAGAAGTCGTTGAAGAAAACACTCGGCATCCCGCTGTTCCAAGAGCAGCTGATGCAAATGTCCATCGACGTGGCCGGGTTCACGCCGTCGGAGGCCGACCAGCTTCGCCAAGCCATGGGATCGAAGCGATCGAATGAGCGAATGGAGCGGCTCAAGGCGCGCCTGTATGAAGGTATGCGTACAAACGGTATCGACGATGCCACGTGCGAGATCATTTACGACAAGCTCGCCGCCTTCGCCAACTACGGCTTCCCGGAAAGCCATTCGGTGAGCTTCGCCTATCTTGTCTACGCCAGTTGTTGGATGAAGCATCACTACCCGGCGGCGTTTTGCGCCGCCCTCCTTCAGGCTCAGCCGATGGGTTTCTACTCGCCGCAATCGCTGACTGCCGACGCCCGTCGTCACGGCGTGCCCACGCTCGCCCCCGACGTCAACGCCAGCCTCGTCCGCGCCACCTGCGAATGGCCCGAGCGTTCTGGGTGGCCTGAGTGCGTTGGGGGGGATGGCGGTCATATTCGCGGTTCTGACCACCTAGAAACGGCTGACCACCCAGAAACAGGGTTGCGTGACGAGCGGGGGTATCCAACGACGCAACCGGCGGTGCGGCTGGGGTTGGCCGAGGTGCGTTCGGTTGGTACCGCACTGGCTGAGCACATCGTCGCCGCCCGGACCCAACCACCTCCCGGTTCCGATACCACCCCCGGCCCGTTCATCGGGCTCACCGATTTCGTCCAGCGGGTGAGTCTGCGCCTCGGTGCGCCCGTGCCCAAGCCCGCTCTCGAGGCGTTGGCCACCGCTGGGGCATTCGGCTGCTTCGGGCTCGATCGTCGACGCGCCCTGTGGGCGGCCGGGGCCATGGCGAACATGGGCGCCGATCGACTCGACGGCATCGTCACCGGCCTCGACGCTCCCACCCTGCCCGGCCTTTCGGTGGGTGAGACGATGGCCTCGGATCTGTGGGCCACCGGGGTCACGCCCGGCACTCACCCGATGCTGCTAGTCCGTGAACGACTCCAAGCCCAGGGCATCATGGCCTCCGACCAACTGCGCGATGTCGCTCACGGCACCAGGGTGCGGGTGGCGGGCGTCGTCACCCATCGCCAACGTCCGCAGACGGCGGGCGGCACCACGTTCCTTAACCTCGAAGACGAGTCCGGCCTCATCAACGTCATCTGCTCCAAGGGACTGTGGGACCGGTACAAGCGCACCGCCCGCGGCGCGGCGGCCTTGATCGTGCGCGGAATCTTGGAACGAACGGAGACCCCCCGAATGGCCGTTCGCGATCAAGCCCAAGTCGTCGGTGGTACTTCACTCCACCAGACCGGCATCGCCAAGGTCGCTGGCAACGGATCGCGTGAACCCACTCCAATCGACGGACCGCCCGGCGTCGTCCTCAACCTCATTGCCGACCGCATCGAACTGCTCACCCTCGACGTCCGCCCCGGCCCCTCACGGGACTTTCGTTAGAGCTCAGAATTAGTCGACCGGCGGCTCTGGTTTCCCCATGGAATCAGCCGGGGAAGTCCGCTGATCGCGTGGCGATCGAGCACCCCGAGCAACGCCCGTTGCGCGCCGCGACCGGGGTGCCGTATGCCTCCAAAAAGACCGTAACCCTGCTCGTGCGATTCGAACACAACGGACTCGGTAGCTTTGCGCCTTCGCCAACAACGTTCGCTGTCGTTCCCGAAGGCCAAGAACCAGTACTGATCGACGGAACTCTAGGAAGCAGAACGAGCGACTCGAAGCCGCCAGCCGGAACTGGTCAAAACTCGAACTCAAGGGAGGAAGTTACTTCCTCGCCACCGCCCCACCCGAAGGACCAGTAAAAGTTGCGAGATGTCGTTAAGCGGTGCTGCTGCATTGTCCTTCAGCGAGAGGCCACTCGTGCCGTCCCCCAGCCATGCCTTGCCTGCGCTTCGCCGATTGAGCGGGGTGCAGGGGTCGCCGTCGTAGGAACGTCTACGCGATGGTCGGTGTCGGGATGGCGCACAAGCGGGCGGTGTCTCGCTGCGTTCGGCGTGAGGGCGTTCTGGACCAACCCACAGGTGTCAAGCGAAAGGCACCCGCAACCGATGCACGAACCAAGCTGCTGGCGTAGTCGGTTGAGCGCGACGATGCGCTCGTCGAGGATGGCTGCCAGGCGGTGGCCAGCCGTTCCCAGTCGCGCCGAGACGGCGTGCGTGATTTTGGGAGCGAGGCCAACGCCTCGGCGATCTCCTCCACACGCCGACTTGGTCGGCTCCATCTCCCAGCCGTAGTCCGACGAGTTGCGCCGCCTCGATAAACGAAACTCGCCGAATCGCATCGTGAGCATGCCATCGAAGTCCATCGTCGTCGGCAACGTCGGCAACGTCGGCAACGTCGACAACGTCGGCAACGTCGCCGACTTCGGTGGAGCCGGGATGAAGATGGTGAAAGTTGATGGTCGGCGGATTGTCTGGTCCACACATCGACCGGTTTCTACGCTCTCGATAATGCATGTCCACATATGGGTTACGGATTGGTACAGGGTTCGCTGACCGAGGACACGCTCACGTGCGAATGGCATAACTGGAAGTTCAAGCGGCGTGGCGATTCGTGTGCGCGCCTTGTATGGATCGCTTTGTGGCATCGACAGTGCAGCAATCGATCGACTTCATTGGCGGCCGGGCCGGCGGGATTGACCTCGGCGAACAGTCGGCCTCGGTACCCGGATGGCCAGCGCGGAGAAAAGACTGAAGTCGCCTCGACCGTGTGCCGATATTGATTTCAACTCTCCTGAGGAGGCCCGTCGTGCTGCCCGACCGCACCGCTGAGATCGCTGAACTACGCCAACAGAATGAACGACTGCGTCGAAGGGTGGATTTCCTCTTCGACCGTCTTGGGTTGTCCTACACAGACCAGGATGTTCCGCTCTATGTTCTCCATGCCCAGGAGCTCATTCGGGCTGGTCAGTATGGTGATGCGCTTCGGGTGATCCGTGAACATACGGCCGTTGGCATCGTCGAGGCGAGGTCGATCATCGTCGACCTTTCAAAGCGCCTCGGTGCCCCGATTCCCAGTGAAAAGCAGTTGGGAACGTCGAGCGCCCATAACCCGTGGGATGACCTGTCCGCCAGCCCTCGGAGACCTTCGGCCGACCCGATCCTCGCCTCGGGATGGGATGAACTCGAGACGTCGGCCAAGGTGGCGGTCGACTCGTTCGCCGCCTGGCGGGAGTAGTTCGGGGCCGACGAATCGATGGCCGCTGTCCCCCGGTTACCCAGCAGCCGTGTCGCTCGGCTGGGCCGGAGCACGCACCGGAACTGGCGAAGGCGGTGTCGGGACGGTAGCTGCATCAGGCGTCGGCGCAGATGGGGTGGCCGCCGTAACGGGCGTTGCCGTGCTGACGGTTCGGGTCTTTGTGGCCTTCTTGGGCGTCGTGGTTTGGGTCGCGGCGGATGCGGGATCCGTTGGGGTTGTCGACCCAGGCGAAGCCTGCGCCCTGGGTGGGCGTACTTTGGGGGCCACCGTGGGTCCGCCCGCCGGTCCCGGTCGATTTGGCGCAAGTGGGCCTGACGATGTCGCGAAATCGCCGATTCGTTCTGTGGCAGTTACGCGGAACCGTCCGCCGACGGAGGCCACGTCGATGATCCGTGCGGCATTTCCCTGAACAAATGCGCAGCGATACCGTGCGTCCGCAACGATGACCGCGCACCCCTGCTCATCAATCTCTGGCCCCCATGGGTCGAGAAAAAGCGTGGACACGGCCGCCGGATCCGCCGCCACTAACGCCCGGTCCCGGTCGTCGTCACGCCACGCATCCCAGAGGTTTTTCGCTGCCGCTTCAGGGGTATCGAGGCCATTCGTGTATGGCGTATTGAGGGAAGCTCGATTCACGGGCGTGCCTGCTTGTGGTGACGAAGTCTCCGTTGGACCGACGTTCGGGCGGCGTTGAGTGTCAGCAACCACCGTTGGCGGTGGAGTCGTCCCTTTGGTGCATGCGGCGAGGGAAAGAAGAGCCAGCGTCGAAGCAAAGAACCGGCGCACGAAGTGAGTGTACCGGCGTCTCCACCCGTAAAGCCGGTGCCATACGAGTCTGCGGTGGTCCATCCTCAAGGCTGGTCCGGGCCATGCCGATAATTGGCTGTGATGCGAGTACGAGCGATCAACTCCGGTGGCAGGCCGTCCGCCGATAGTGGTGGTCGCCCCGCTGCGCCGCATCGAAGTCGTACGCGGCGCTATCGATGAGCACGATGGAGAAGCTCAGCACGGAACTCATGAGTTTTCTGCCAGCCGATTCACTCGAAGCCGTTTCTGATTCGTTCGGGCTCGACCGGCCGCAAAAACTGGTTCCGAAGTACGTCGGACCGAACATCACGGTGCCTGATCGGCGTTCATTGCGTCAGCGCGCGCGCCGCACCAGTGACCGTCCTGACACGGCGATCCCGTCGAAGAAGTCCGATCGGCGCGCCCGCGGCGCAAAGAAGGGCGCAATAGACGCATCACTCGGTCCGCTCATAAACGGCCGGCCTTTGCTGAACGCGCACGAACTTACGGGCGTGGCGCCGCCTGAATCACCGGACGACGGAGTTACCGAAGGGCTCGACCACTTTTCCCGCGAGGAGCGAAGCGTCTTTCATGGCCATGTGATGGTCACCCGCCAGATTGCGCTGGGTCTGCTCATCGCCATCGTGGGGATCGTAAACGGCACTCCGAACCGAACGGCCGTTCTTGCCTGCCTTGCGCTTCTCTGGATCGGAGGCGGCGCCTACCAACTCGGGCGCCTGAAGACGAACGGCGAACTGCCATCGACGCTGCCATGGCTTGACTGCCTCGCCAACCTCGTGCTTTTGGCAATCGCGCCGAAATCGCTGCCTGTGGTCCTGGTCCTCGGATTCGCTCAACTCACGCTTGCTGTTGTTGCGTACAGCACTATGCATGCATTCTTTGCCGCAACGTGTCTGGTCGTCGGCGTGCCATTCATCTCTTTCATTCGTGGCGATGTCGATCCAACGTCTGTTGTTGCCGTTGCCGCATTTGGGATATTTGTACCTGTCATTGCTGCGGTCTCTCATCGGATACGACAACTTGAGGTCGTTACTCGACGTCGATATCTCGATCTCATGGGTGGTCTCGACTCGATTGTCTGGGAAGCGGACCCAGAAACCCTCGAATTCCGTTTGGTTGGACCTCAGGTCCGGACGGTATTCGGTGTCGACCCTGAGGAATTTGCCGGTCGTTATCGAGAGTTTATTCATCCCGATGATCGCGAGATGGAGATAGCCCAGCGGCGAGGGGGCATTGAACGAGGCGAAAAGCGATTCATTGTGGAGTACCGCATGCTTGATAAGTCCGGAGACATGATGTCGGTCCGGAACACGGTTGCTGTTGAGTGCAATGCGCAGGGACGGCGGATTCGAGTTCGGGGGGTTATTACGGACGTCACCCGCCAGCAGGAGGCGGAGGCAACAATCCGCAAGCAGGCCCAGTACGACACCCTCACGGGTCTGCCCAATCGCAGCTTGTTCAACGAGCAGTTGCGGCGCCGTCTAGAAGACACCCGCCGGACCGGCGACGAGCTTGCTGTTCTAATTTTGGATCTCAACGGATTCAAGGAGGTCAATGACACGCTTGGTCATGCGGTCGGAGACCAGCTCCTGCAGGCCATTGCCGGGCGTCTGGCGGCATACATGCCCGAGCGATCGACTGTGGCTCGCTTGGGTGGCGACGAATTTGCTGTTGTGTTGTCGCCGGCCACCGCCCGCTCTGCGGCATCGATCGCCGAAACGATAGCCAGCTGCCTTCAGCCGCCGATAACCGTCGACGATATGACCATCCAGGCCGGCGCAGCCACGGGCATCGCGCTGTATCCAAGCGACGGTGAGACACCGGCAGCGTTGATGCGCCGCGCTGACGCGGCTATGTACGAGGCGAAACAGTCTGGTCGTACTCACATGTTTGCAACGCCCGACGACGACAAGGCCAACATGCGCCGACTACAGCTCCTCGGCGAGCTTCGAGCGTCGATCACGACCGGCGATTTCCGTCTCTTTCATCAACCTAAGGTTGATCTGAAAACGGGCCGGGTCGTCGGTACGGAGGGCCTTATTCGCTGGCATCATCGCCAGTTTGGTCTCCTCACCCCGAATGAGTTTGTTGAGTTGAGTGAACTCTCAGGACTCATTCAACCACTTACCCGCTGGATTTTGGAGCGTGGTATTCGCGATCTCGCCGACTGGCGATCAAAGGGCTTCGAGCTAACCGTTGCCCTGAACCTGTCGGTGAGAAACTTTTTTGACCAAACGTTGCCCACTTATATTGCCCAATTACTCTCTGACTACCGGGTGCCGGGCGATCAATTGTGTTTGGAAATCACGGAGAGCGAGGTCATGGCCGATAGGGCATTGGCCCGCACTGCCCTGTCGGCCTTCCGTTCGCTCGGCGTGAAGATCTCTATCGACGATTTTGGCACCGGCTTCTCGTCGCTCTCGCAGCTGCAGCAGCTGCCCATCGACGAAATCAAAGTTGACCAGTCGTTCGTTTCCGGAATGATTGACAATCCTCAGGACGCGGTGATCGTCCGTTCGATCATCGATCTCGCGCACAACCTCGGCCTCGAGGTGGTGGCCGAGGGTGCCGAGGACGAAGTGCAATTGGCCGCGCTCCGAAGCCTTGGCGCCGACCGGGCCCAGGGATACGTGATTTCGCGTCCCCTTCCACCCGAAGAGTTCATCCCCTGGCTTGAGCGCATGGAACGCGGCGAGGGTACGTCAACATCGTCCACCGTGCCGGGAGCAGGTCGATTCACGGCCAATCATCTCGCCCACTCCGACGCCGCCGAGGCCCGCCCCACCGGGCGTCCAACGTTCATCACCGCGCTCATTGGGGCACCGGTGGCCTCGGGGTTTGGGTCGCAGGCCTCACCACCCATTCCGTCGTTCTTGCCTGCCGCCTCTACCGTGCCGGGTTCAGCCGGTGTGGTTCCCCTCCCCACCAGCGACTCGCCGCTGTCGCTCTCTGTGTGGTCGATTGTGACCGTCGACGCGTCGCCACGTGAGTTGCCAGGTGAGTCGGTCGACGGCGGCACTTCCTTTACCCCCTACCGCTCGGCGAACGGGGCGTCTGCTCCCGCCAGCCGCGGCCTCGCTGCCCGGATCGCCGGAAGGGCGACACCAGCGCCACCGCCTCCGGTGGCGCCAGCGGCACGAGTGGTGCCCGCAACGTGGCTGTTGGCAGAGGAGCCGACTTCGACCCGGTCGGCCAACCCTGCGAGCCCTGCGAGCCCCGCCAACCCCGCAAAGCCAGCAAAGCCAGCCAACTCCGTAGACGACTTTCCTGAATCGTGGAAGGCGCTGTTGCGGCCGCCGGCCCCCTGATCCGGTAGCGACCATGCTCGCCCGGCTCTACGCTGACCGGCCGTGAACATTGACATCGTCGGTCTGGCAGTGGGCGGCGATGGACTGGGTCGATCGGCCGACGGTCGAGTCGTATTTGTGCCCGGTGCGCTACCGGGCGAAACGGTCCGTATCACCGTCACGCAGGAGCAAAAGTCGCTGCTTCGTGGCGAACTTGTTGAGGTGTTGACATCCTCGGCTGATCGGCAGCAACCGTGGTGCCCACACCTCGCCGATGGTTGTGGTGGGTGCGGGTGGCAACACGTCCGTCCCGAGTCCCAGCCTCGTCTGAAGCGCGAAACCGTCGTTGAAGCACTCCGTCGCACCGCCAAACTCGACGCCGAGACGGCTGAACGCGTTGTTCGTCTAGGTGTCGAACTTCCCGATCGGGGTCATCGCACCACGGTCCGCGCCGCCATATCGACGACCGGCGAGATCGGTATGTGGGCGAACCATTCCGATCGGGTTGTACCGATCATTTCGTGCGGGGTCGCCCACCCGCTCCTCGATGCTGTTGTCTGGTCGATGGAGGTCTTGCCCGACGTGGACGAGGTCGAGGTTCGGGTAAGTGTGGCGTCGGGCGAGCGGACCGTCCGGTACATAACGCATGTGTCCGACGGGGACCCCACCGTTACATCTCCGCCCGGTTCTCTGCACGTAACCATTGCTGGCGTATCCCTCCGCGTGTCGCCCGGCTCGTTTTTCCAGACGAGCAGTGTCGGGGCTGAGGCGCTCGTTGACGCCGTCGACGCCGCCGTCGGCAAAGCCGTTTCCGGGCAAACGCTGATTGACCTCTACGGCGGCGTCGGTCTGTTCGCCGCCACGGTAGGCGAGCGTTTCGATACGGTGACCCTGGTGGAACTGGCGTCGTCGTCGTGTAGCGATGCGCGCCATAACTTGGCGGGCCGCAGTCGGGCCGAAGTGGTTCAGCGTGACGTTGCCCGCTGGAGGCCGGCGCGTACGGTGGGACCGGCGCCTGTCGTGATTGCCGATCCGGCGAGGCGAGGCCTCGATCGAGCGGGCGTGGATACGATCGCCGCTTGCCGACCGGCGCGGGTGATCTTGGTCTCGTGCGACGTGGGCTCCTACGCCCGAGACGTGCGCCTTCTTCTCGATGCCGGTTTCGAACTCATTGACGCCGTCTGTATTGACCTGTTCCCGAATACCCCCCATGTGGAGGTTGTCAGCACGTTCGTGCCGGGATCGCCAACTGTCGCCTGAACACCGTCCACGAAATGACTCGCGCCGGGAGCACCTGACCTGTGCTGCGGGCTTTTCCCGGGTGCCGTGTCCCGTGTGCTGTGTGCCACCTGGGGGCGAGCCCGAAACATCGCCGGACGCCGGTAGCGTTGTTGCTCGTGTCTGAAGGTCTCTGTCTCCTTACCGTCCATGCCCACCCCGACGATGAATCGTCGAAAGGGGCGTCAACCGTGGCCCGCTACGGCGCCGCCGGCGTGCATACCGTTCTTGTCTGCTGTACTGGGGGTGAGCTCGGCGACATCGCTAACCCGGCGATGGATCGCCCCGAGGTGCGCGAAAACCTCGCCGCGGTACGCGCCGATGAGCTCCGTCGGGCCACTGAGATCATCGGTTTTGACGAGATCATCATGCTTGGCTATCGCGATTCCGGCATGGCGGACTCAGAGGGGAACAACGATCCGACGAGCTTCCATCAGGCCGATCTCGACGAAGCGGTGGGTCGCCTGGTGGCTGTCATTCGTCGGACCCGGCCCCAAGTCATGATGACCTACGGCGATGACCAGCAGGGCTATCCCCACCCTGATCATCTCAAGGTTCACGACATCACGTTGCCCGCTTTCGAACGTGCGGGCGACCCGGCGTGGTACCCCGAAGCCGGGGAGCCGTGGACGCCACTCAAGCTGTACTACTCGGTGTGGTCTCGCGAACGGGCGCAGCTCATGCACCAACGATTCCTCGACCTCAATATTGAGTCGCCGTACTCCGACGAGTGGCTCACCCGGCCATGGCAGGACCACCGAGTCACCACCCGGGTGGAAATCGGCGCCTTCCACGATGTACGCACCAACGCTCTTCTCGCCCATGCCACCCAGATCGACCCCACGTCGAAGTGGTGGTTCGGAATTCCTGAAGACGAAGCTCGCACGGTGTATCCGTTCGAGGACTACACCCTCGCCCGTTCACGGGTGGAATCCATTGCCGGTGAGGATCTTGTCGGACCACTTGCGGTCGGTGACTCCGCTCGCGTGCGGGAGACCGACCTCTTTTTCGGAATCGCCTAGCGCCTGCCCGGGACGCCACGTTGTTCGAAACGACGCGAGCCTCGGACCTGGGTTGTGGGATCCGGCCCGAGGCTCGCGGGAGTTAGCTGTCTGGCGGATCAGTAGTCGGTGTGCTCCCGCACGTCCTCTTGGATCGCTTTGTATTCGGGGCTCATCGTCAGCGGCATGAGGGCCATGAGCTTGGCCATGTTGCCGGAAACCTTCATGCGTCCCTGCATGAAGGCGGCGTTGGCGTCGAGCTCACCCTTTTGGATCTTGACGGAGTCGTCGTAGGTGACGGTCATGGTGATTTCGACGTTCTCGCAGGTGCCGAGTGCCTGCTCAAGAACCTTCCCATTGTCAATGATCTGGTGGTAGAGGATGTCGCCTTCCGGGCTTCCGGAAACCACGTACGCCATACGAGCCGTTGCCCCGGCCCGCTCCGGAAACGTCTGCGCCAACTCCTTGGCCTTGTCGTGCCACTCTTGGCTCAGGTACTTCGCCATCTGGTTTCTCACTTTCGCATCACGACTCCGGCGGAGCCGTTTCTGTGTCGCCGATCGTACCGACGCCAATCGACGCCAATCGACGCCAATCGACGCCAACCGCCACGAAGCGCCGCCGGATTGGTGACTGGGGCGCCTACAGGATTGCGCGTTGAGCGGCGCGAACGTCTCGATAGGTAATGAGACGGACCCGTTCATCGGATGTCAGGCAACCGGTGGAAGGCGAAAACCCGGCGAGGGCGGCCAATACGGTGCGATGCATGGCAATGCCCGCAGTACTCGTTGTGAGCGCCCGGTGTTCGGAGGTATCGAGCGCCGGACTGATCCGCAACACCGTCACTCCGGGAGCGAGGTCCGAGAGAAATGCGTGCAGCGCCTGTCCTGCCGCGTGCGCATCGGGCAATTCGTGGTTCAGGGCGGCCGGCGGCAGTCGTAGTTCCTGATCGAGTTCGATGACGCGTTGGGCAGAAACGATTCCCTCCTCGCTGGCTAACTCCCGGAGGCGAAACCCGGCCCGCATCAGTACCGCCTCGTCGGGGAGCTCTAGCGGTAGCGCAAACTCCACGGCGAGATCGAGCGCGATATCGAAGAACTCCGGTCGCAGCAACAGGGCGTCGAAGTGCGACGAGAGGTGCGAGACGTCGAAGCCCCAGAAAATGGCCCGTTCGATCTGGGCCCGGCATTCTCGACGGACTTCATCGAGATCGGCGTGGTCCCAC
>JAYVSS010000154.1:0-2892 GCA_043775075.1 Acidimicrobiia bacterium | reverse complement strand
GCACACCGCTGGTCGAGTCGTGCAGGGCGAGGTGAAGGCGGCTCTTCTGCGCGCTTATTTTACGGAGGGCAGAAATATCGGCGATCGCTCCGAGTTGGTGGCGATCGCGTCAGCGTGCGGGCTTGATGGTGCGGCGGTCGGCGAGATGCTCTCGTCGAATGCGTTCGTCGCTCAGACCAACGAGGAACTGAACACCGGCATCGAGCGAGGAATCACCGCCGTGCCCTCGTTCGTGTTCGACGGTCAGGGAATGCTCTCGGGCGCCTACGAACCCGAGCACCTCGTTCGAATCCTCCACCGCATCGCCGCACGCAGCATCGCCGAAGTGACCCAACCGGAGTAGCGGCTGTTCGAATAGCTCGGCCGTTCGGGGGTTTAGGGCGGAACCCGCCTCTGGGCTTGTCTGCAACTTGTCTTGTCCGCGACTCGCCGCGCCGTAGACTCTTCGGGTCCGCTGGAAGACACCTCAGGAGCCCGCTCGCCTCATGTCGAAGATCAAAGTTGCCAATCCCGTCGTCGAAATGGACGGCGACGAGATGACCCGCATTATCTGGCAGTTCATCAAGGACAAGCTGATCCTGCCTTATCTCGATATTGACCTGAAGTATTTTGATCTCGGTATCGAAGAGCGCGATCGGACCGATGATCAGGTCACGATCGATTCGGCCAATGCCACCAAAAAGTACGGCGTTGCGGTGAAGTGCGCCACGATCACCCCAGACGAGCAGCGGGTTGAGGAGTTCGGTCTGAAGAAGATGTGGAAGTCGCCGAATGGCACGATCCTCAACATCTTGGGCGGCGTCATCTTCCGGGAGCCGATTGTCATTTCCAATATTCCGCGGCTCGTACCGGGCTGGACCAAGCCGATCGTTATCGGTCGTCATGCCCACGGCGATCAATACAAAGCCACGGACTTCAAAGTGCCGGGCGCCGGGATCGTCACGATGACGTACGTGCCCGCCGATGGCACCGCGCCGGTGGAGATGAAAATTGCCGACTATGGCGCAGACGGTGGGGTGGCCATGGGCATGTACAACTACAACGATTCGATTCGTGACTTCGCCCGGGCATCGCTTCGCTACGGCCTCGATCGCCACATGCCTGTGTACCTATCAACGAAGAACACCATTTTGAAGGCCTACGACGGTTCGTTCAAAGACATCTTCGAAGACGTGTACCAGTCCGAGTTCAAGGCCGATATGGATAAGGCCGGTTTGACCTACGAGCATCGCCTCATCGACGACATGGTCGCCTGTGCCATGAAGTGGGAAGGCGGTTACGTGTGGGCATGCAAGAACTACGACGGCGACGTGCAGTCCGACACCGTGGCGCAGGGGTACGGGTCGCTTGGCCTGATGACAAGCGTACTTATGACTCCTGATGGCAAGACGGTGGAAGCCGAAGCCGCTCACGGCACGGTAACCCGTCATTACCGCGAGCATCAAAAGGGCAACAAGACTTCTACGAACCCCATTGCCTCGATCTATGCCTGGACACAAGGCCTGGCTTATCGCGGCAAAATGGATGGCACCCCCGAAGTCACGAACTTCGCCCACACGTTGGAAAAGGTGTGCATCGAAGCGGTCGAGGCCGGCGAGATGACGAAGGACCTGTCGCTGCTGATCTCCCGAGACGCGCCGTATCTCAACACCGAGGATTTCCTCGAGGCCCTGAATACCCGCCTTCAAGCCAAAATGGCGTGATTCTGCCGTTATCAAGCGTACATAGGAACTCTTTATGATAAGTGCGCTGGCTATCGATACCTTGCTGCTTGACTTCGGCCACACATTGTGCGATACGGCTTCGTCGCCATCGTTCGTCGTTGCGTGGTCCGCATTGCATGGCAGACCGATACCAGACGACGATGCGCTGCAGCTGTGGGAGGCCGCCCGCGTGGCGTCCCGTTCGGCCGAGGAGGTGGCGAAGGGTCGCGATCGCACGGCGGAGTTGCATCGCCGGTGTTGGGTCGATCTGTGGGCGCCGCTGGACGCACTATGTCCGGGCGTGGCCGACGCGCTCTACGAGCATGAGACCGGCCCCGAGGGCTGGGTGCCGTTCGTGGACACGGTGGAATTTCTGGCCGAAGTGAAAGCTCGCCGGTTGAAGGTGGCGATCATTTCTGACGTTGCGTTTGACCTCAAAGTGATTGCTGAAGCCCACGGGTTCGCTCAGTTCGTTGATGCCTTTGTTCTCTCCTACGAACACAACGCGTTGAAGGCCGATGGCCCGGCGCTGTTCAACGTGGCCCTGGCCGCCGTTGAGGCATCTGCTGCCACCAGCCTGATGGTTGGGGACAACTACGTCAATGATGGGCTGGGGATTACCGCAGGGCTGCGCACCCTGCTACTCCCTCACGCCCCCACCGGGTCTCCTCGCGGCCTGGCAACTGTGCTTGCCTTGGTCGATGGACTCCGCTCCCATTCGTGAGAAGGCGCCACTGCGTCGGCCGGGGCCACGGACCAAGCTGACGAAAAAACGGGCGCCGACACTGGCCGTCGAACATGAGTTGTGGGCCGAGGGTCACGATGTGATCGTCGGAATCGACGAAGTCGGGCGGGGGGCCTGGGCCGGTCCGCTGGCCATTGGGGCGGCCGTGCTCCCGCAGGGAAAACGGGTGAACGGCGTGCGTGATTCGAAGATGCTTACGGAACGCGAACGCGAAGCATTATTTGACCGCGTCGGTTCGTGGTGCCGCGGGTGGGCAATCGGTTACGTGTCGCACGACGAGTGCGATGCCATCGGGATGTCCGCCGCCCAGACGTTGGCGGCGGTACGAGCCCTCGACGGGTTACGGGCCCAGAGTCTTGAGCCCGATCGCGTATTGATCGATGGAAATTGGGATTTTCTCGGCGGCAAGGTGAAGGCTGGCTCCGTCATTCGCCTGATTAAAGG
>JAYVSS010000153.1:0-4111 GCA_043775075.1 Acidimicrobiia bacterium | reverse complement strand
AGATGGACCACCGCCCAACAACCTTCGAGCGCGCTGGCGTCGATGGTGCCAGCCGATGGGTCCCACCGAGCCTCGCCCGGGCCGGGGGAGCGGCGCACCAACTTGGTCACCGGATGGCCAGCCGCGCTCAACGCCACACACAGCGCCGTGCCGATCAGACCGCTGGCTCCGGTAACGACGACCCGCTGCTCGGAATTGGCGGACAAGGTGGCGGTGGGCCCGGTGGACGTCGAAGATTCCATGTTTGCGAGACTACGGCGGCTCCGGACGTACGCATCCCGCCGTGTTGTTGGCGCCCCCGGAGAGAATCGAACTCCCGACCCGCAGATTAGAAGGCTGCTGCTCTATCCAACTGAGCTACGGAGGCTTGATTCCATTGTCGCACGGCCGCTGGCGACGGTGACGGAAGACTTTGGCCGCCAACGGTCCAACGGCATCCCGGCGCAGTAGGGCTGTCGACTGAAGTGGCGTCAGGCGGCGCTCACCGTTGCGCCGACGGTTGAGGTTGCCCCGATGGTCGGAGGCGAACCGAGAGTTGTATCGGCAACAATCGTCGACGGGGTGACCGATGGGCCTTCGCATGCGGCACGTCCTTTTGCCGCCATTACCCGGATATTGGCATCGATCGCTTGGTCGGCAAGCTTGTCGTCTTTCGTCATCGACGCCACCAACGCATCGAGCACGGCGCTAACGCTCGGACGATCGTCGAAGAGGAGCACATCGTTGCCTGCCCGCAGCGCCAGGACGGCAGCCTGCGGGGCCGGGTAGTAGTAGCGAATCGGCCACATCGACAGCGAGTCGGTGACGACCAAGCCGCGAGCGCCCAGCTCACCGCGCAGGAGCTGAGTGACTGCCCGGGCGGAAATCGAAGCGGGATACTCGTCGAGCCCCGGCGTGTAGAGATGCGCCGTCATCACGCCTATACGAGGATCTCGAAGTATCTCGGCGAACGGGGTGAGGTCGCGGGCCCGGATGACGTTGAGCGACGGCGTCGTGGCCCCGATGTTGTGCGAATCGCCAGACGCCGAGCCGTGTCCCGGAAAGTGTTTGAGGACGGGAATGATCCCGGCGTCGAGCATGCCGAGCGCGAAGGCCCGTCCGTACTCGGCGACGACGGCGGGACTCGAGCTGTACGACCGATCGCCTATCCCGTTGCGTCCAACCACCGACGGCGCGCCCGCGCCACCCGAGGAGGGGAGCGGCTCGACGTCGACATCAGGGGCCAGATTCATCGTGAATCCGAGCGCCGCCATGCCTCGTCCGTGGGTGGCGGCCAGGGCCCGGAGTTGGGCGGCCGTTAGCGTCTTCGGGGTGGCTCGGGCACTCGGGAGGGTTCCAACCGCACGGCGAAGGTGCTGCACCCGCCCGCCTTCCTCATCCACGGCGACGAAGGACCGGCCGTGGCGACCGGCGTCGCGCAACGTTCGCAGCGCCGGGCCGTCGGTTCGCTTCGGGGTACCGCGAACGAGAATCCCGCCCAGCCCTTCGGCCCGAACTAACGCAATGGCGTCACCGATTTGGGCGATCGGACTTCCGACCATGACGAGGTTGGCGGCCCGATCGCGCAACGGCCAGGCGGCGATTTCTGCCCGCGAGACACACGGTGCCGGGGTGACGGCCGCCGGCGTGGCCCCCGACGCGCCGGGCGGCACGGTGGACGTGGCGCCGACCGCGGAAGGTAGAGCCAGTCCCGCCAGGGCGATGACGGCAGCGAGAGCAGTTCCTCCGGCGGTCAGGGCAGTCGGGTTCAGCCCGCTTCGTCGTTCTTGCCCGGCGTTTCCCACGACCCGACGTTAGGGGCGGGGTGACTCCGTCACGCGCCACGGGCGCCGGGTGTGTTCGTTGGGCGCCGGTTGTGCGCCGGTTGGTGGAGCGGTCGAACTAGCGTCGTCGCCTGGTTCGTCGGCCGAAGCCGACAACTGCGTCGTGTGTCAGTTCGTTTCGCCAGAGACCAACTCACTTCCCGGAGGACGCCGATCTTGGTTGCACCCAACTCGCAATGCCGCAGAATGACTGGCAGGGACACCTGCTCGCCCCGGCGGGCGGGTCCGCTGGCGATGGCTACGGCACTGGTCCTCATCTTCGCCTTGATGGGTCCGCTCCCGTCGGTCAACGCCGCGACGAAGAAACCCGTCACCAAGAAGACCCAGGTCAGCAAGGCCGCGACGAAGAAGGCGGCGGCGAAACAAGCCCGCATTACCCTCGGGGATTTGCGTCGGACGAAAGCGGAGCGGGCGAGGATTCGGGCCGAGGCGCGCCGAACGGCGAAACAGGTCAACGCGCTGAAGGCCAGTCAAAGCACCGTCATCCGCCGGCTCAAATCGCTGAACAGCACCGTGCGAGTTACCAGTGTGGCTTTGGACAAAGCCCAGCGGGCGTCCGCATCGGCGACCACCGAGGCCAAGCGGGCGCGCCAACGGGAAAAGGAACTGACCGCTCGGCTTTCGACGCTGGCCTCGTCGTCGTACCGGGCGGCGCTCAGCGCCGTGGCCTCTCCCGATGTGGCCAGCGTGGGGGCGTACCTTTCGAGCGGTTCGGCCGACGACGCTGACCGCCAACGCATCGTTGACACCCTCGGTAAACGGCGCACCGCAGATGTGCTCGACGCCATGACCGCAACACAACAGGACCTCGGCATCGAGCGGGCGCTCGCCGATCGAGCGGAGAAGCGGGCTCGGGGCTACCAGTCGGCTGTCACCGACCGTTTGGGGCAGTACCGGGTGGCTCGTTCGAAGCAGCAGAAATTCGCCGACGAGGTCGAAAACCGTCTGGAAGAAACCCTGGCCGAGGCGGCGTCGGTGGCGTCGATCGATTCGGGTTTGGCCGCTCGGTATCAGCGTCAAAGCGAGGCGTTGTCGCGCCAGCTACGGGCGTCGGGGGCCGGGGCCGGAGGCCGCGGATCGGGATCGTTTGCCATTCCGTCCGACATTGGTGCATCTGGCGGCAACGACACGCACGGCATCAGCGTGGCGCCGAGCATCCGGGGCAATGTGGCGCGGATGTTGGCGGCGGCCAAGGCCGACGGGCTCTATATGACGGGCGGTGGTTACCGATCTTCGGCCGGGCAGATTGCGCTGCGCGCCGCCCATTGCGGGTCAAGTTCGTTCGCCATCTATCAAGCCCGGGCGTCGTCATGTCGTCCGCCTACCGCCCGGCCCGGGTTCTCCCAGCATGAGCGGGGCTTGGCCATCGACTTCGCGGAAAACGGTCGCAGCCTGAACCGGGGTTCGGCCGGATACCGTTGGTTGCGGGGGAATGCGGCCCGCTTCGGCTTTTTCAACCTCCCGTCGGAACCCTGGCACTGGTCCACCACCGGTCGGTAGTGCGTCGGCCGTTCTTGCGCTTGGTTGGTTCGTGCGGTGTCAGCGTTCCTCGTCGGTCGGGCGGTAACGGCGGTCAGCTTTGCGTCCGGCCTGCTGGGTTTTGGCGGTGAGGCGTCGCTGCACGGAGCCTTTGCTGGGCTTGGTCGGACGGCGGATTCGCGGCACATGGAGGGCGTCGGCGATCGTTGACCGAAGGCGGGCGACAGCGAGATTGCGATTGCGCAACTGCGACCGTTCCTCCCGGGCGACAATCCGGATCTCGGTCCCCACTTTTTCCAGCAGTCGGGTTCGCTGGGCGTCGGAAAACGCCGTTGACGACGCGATATCGAAGCGCAGCTCAGCTGCAGTGTTGGAGGTGTTGGCGTGCTGGCCACCAGGACCTCCGGCGGCAATGAATGACCAGCCGAGTTCAGCGGCGGGGATAACGACGGAGGCGGTGATCCGCAGGTCGTCGTCCATGTGTCCAGTTTCGCAGCTCGGCGTTACCGCCCGGGCGTGGCTTGCTGGCTCAGTGACCGTTTCCGGCGCCAGCAATCGACCGGAAGTACCGCACCGTGTGATCGATGCCCTCGATGAGGGGCACCTTTGGCTCCCATCCGAGGACTCGACGGGCGACGGTGATGTCGGGCTGGCGTTGGGTGGGATCGTCCTCGGGCAGGTCGTGCCACACGATTTCGGAAGCGGAACCGGTGGCTTTGAGCACGACCTCGGCCAGTTCCAGCATGGTGAATTCGACGGGATTGCCAATGTTCATTGGGCCGCGGTGCTCGGACCAGAGCAGGCCGTTG
>JAYVSS010000152.1:0-5083 GCA_043775075.1 Acidimicrobiia bacterium | reverse complement strand
CCCCTCGTTGGCGGTAATCGCCGGGGCATTGGAGCGAGCTCGCGTGTTGGGTTTGGCGGTTGCCACGCAGATTGTCGATTCGGGCAATCGTCTGTATTCGCTTACTCCGGCCATGCGTCGGGTGCTGAACACGCCGTTTGACCTCCGTCCCCCGCTCGCTCAGCTGCTCGATCGGTACTCCGTTCCGGAACTACGGACGATCACCCAGAATCTGCAGATCGAGTTGCGGCCGGTGGCCAAAGTCGGGTTGATCGGCGACATCGTCAACGTCCTTTCCTCCGGCCCGACCTTCACCACCCTGATCGAACGGGCGCCGGGCGGGGCACTCTCGGCCTTGATCACGATTCATGATCACGGCTGCGTTATCGATATCGACTTGCGTCCGTGGTCGCGTCACAACATCAACGACGACATCGCCTGGTTGCTGTCCCACGCTTTGCTCATTCCGTATGGCCAAGACGCAGCCGTGATCCCCCGCGAAATCGCCGTGGAGCTGCGCGGGGGATCTGCCCTCCGGGCGTTTTCGACCGACGCGCCGAAGGTCGGAGTTCGTTTGGGTGCTGACCTCTCGTCGCGTCGAGCGGGAATCGTTGAGCTCGGTCCGCTCGCGGTGATCGACACGATTCGTCGGATCGGAGCCACATGGGCGCAGGATGGCACGCCATCGCTCAAGGCCGGAGGGGTGCCGGTCAAAGAGGTCCGCTCCACTGCCAAAGCATTGGGGTTCGACGAGCACTCGACTGCGCGGATCGTGGAGGTGGCGGGCCTCGCCGGGTTGCTGGTCGCCGATCCGTTCACCGAGCGAGTCGGGCCGACCCCGGCGTTTCAGGAGTGGTTGGCCCAGCCCCCGCTCACGCGATGGCTGGCGGTCGTACGGGCGTGGCAGCACAGTTCAGTGCCGGTGTCACGGGTGGTCGTCGGCGCCCGCTCGTCGAAGACCGACGCCCCACTTTCGCCCTCCTGGTACACCGACATCGATGAAGTATGGCGTCGTGTTCGGATTGTCGAGGCCCTTGCTTCCGTCGAGGAAGAAGGCGTTCCAAACATCGACGACGTTGGTAAGCGCGCGTATTGGCACGGCCCTGGACGTTGGGCGTCGGTCGGCGACGCCACTATGTACACAGATGAATTGATGGCGGAACTGGCGATTCTTGGACTGCTCCGAGACGGTGCGCTGACTCCGTTGGCGAAGGCTGTGTTGTTCGGCGACGAGGAAGCGGTGTCCAGTGCGGCCGAGCCGGTGTTTCCGCCCGTCGTATCGATCTTCACTATCCAGGGCGACGGCACGGCGATTGCTCCGGCGGAGCTCGACGGTTCGGTGTCGTCGGAGTTGGCCTTGATCGGGGAGTTGTCGTCGTCGGGCGCGGCGACGGTCTATCGCATCACCGAAGGGTCGCTGCGTCGAGCGTTTGATATCGGACGCACGGCGGCGGACATCGTGGTGTTCCTCACCGAACACGCCCGACCCACCGTCCCGCAGGCCCTCGGCTACCTCATCGAAGATGTGGCTCGCCGGCACGGCACGTTGCGCGTGGGGTCGGCCGCGTCGTATGTACGTTGCGACGATCCGGCCTTGCTGGTTCAGGTCGTGCGAACCAAAAAGGCGGCGAAATGCAAGCTCCGCATCGTTGCGCCGACGGTGGCGGTGTCTTCGTTGACACCGGTGAAGTTGATCGCCGGTTTGCGAGACGCCGGCTTCCTTCCGGTGCAGGAAAATACCGAAGGCGAGGTGGTCATTCGTGAACCGTCCACGGTGTCGACACCGTTTGCTCTCGGCCGTCCGCGCACGAAGGAAGACGCGATCGCCCGGTCCATCTGGGCGGAAGCGCAAACGTCGGGCCCGAATGCCTCTTCTATGCCGACGCAAATCCCCGAGCGAGTTTCGGTGTTGGTTCGTCGACTGCGCGCCGCCGGCTAACCGACGTTCCAGGTCGGCCGGCAGTATCGGGTAGCTCGGCTGTTATCGGGTGGCTCAGCTGTATTGGGCGGCTTGGCTGTTATCGGGTGGCTCGGCTGTATTGGGCGGCGTAGCGGTCAATAATGACGGTCTGGCCACCCAAGAATGTCCGGGCACCCAATGAGGCGGGTCCGGGTTATGCCCCGTGGACCTCGAGAGCGTTGTCGGCGTGCTGGGCGCGCAATACCTTCTTGTCGAACTTGCCCACGCTGGTCTTCGGAACGACAGGGATGAAGGACCAGCGCTCCGGAATCCACCACTTCGCCACCCGCTCACCGAGGAACGATCTCACGCTTTCGATGAGAGCGGGCCCGGCCTCGACGCCTTCCCGGACCACGAGGCAGGCCAAAGGACGTTCGTCCCACTTGGCGTCGGGGATGCCAATAACGGCGGCTTCGAGGATGTCCGGATGGGCCATGATCACGTTTTCCAAATCGATCGACGAAACCCATTCGCCGCCCGACTTGATGACGTCCTTGGTGCGATCGGTGATGCGGAGATATCCGAGATCATCGAGGGTGCCCATGTCCCCGGTGCGCAGCCAACCGTCGCGGAACTTCTCCGGGGTGGCGTCGAGGTAGTACGAACCGGTAACCCAAGGACCCCGCACTTCGATCTCACCGATGGTGGTTCCGTCCTGCAGCGCCACAGTGGGGGTGCCGTCGTCGGCCTCGGTGACGATACGCATCTCGATGCCCGGAAGCACCCGACCGGCGAGGTCGTGGTAGTCCATGAACTGGTCGGGCGTGGCGTTTTTGTGTGGTCGGGCGAGCGAACCGAGTGGCGACGTCTCCGTCATCCCCCAGCCCTGCATGATCTGTAGGCCGTACTTGTCCAAGAACCGCTGCATGAGAATGCGGGGAACGGCTGAGCCGCCCGCCGTCACGCTGCGCAACGACGACAGATCGATGGTGTTGCGCTCGCCGTAGTTCCAGATGTCATTCCAGATTGTGGGGACAGCCATGGTGACGCTCGGCCGCTCCTGTTTGACCAGTTGGGTCAGCGGGGCGGCCTGGAGGTACTGCACGGGGAATACGAAGTCAGCGCCGGTGAAGAACCCGGAATACGGAGCGCCCCACGCGTTGGCGTGAAACATCGGCACGATCACCAGCAGCTTGTCCGCTTCATCGAGGCCAAGCATCGGCGCCGCCAGCGAGGCCAGTGAGTGAAGGTATGTGGACCTATGACTGTAGGCAACACCTTTCGGGTTGCCGGTAGTGCCGGAGGTGTAACACATGGCGGCGGCGCTTCGCTCATCGGGCTCGACCCAATGAAACGAAGTTTCCTCCGCGCCAAGTGCTTGGTGGTAGTCGCTTGTTGTGGCGCCCGGAAATGCTTCGGTCAGCGTGGTGTGATCGGCGTCGCCGACGACAAGGAAATGCTTCACGTTCGGCAGGGTGCCAGCGACCTTGCGAAGCAGCGGAATGAGCGACGCGTCGATGATGATGACGCGATCGTCGGCGTGGTTGATCACGTAGGTCAGCTGCTCGGGGAACAGGCGAATGTTGAGCGTGTGAAGTACCGCGCCCATCGACGGGATCGCCAGGTAGGCCTCAAGATGCTCAGAGTGGTTCCAGCAAAACGTGCCGACCCGCTCATCGCCCGAGATGCCGAGCTTCCGCAGCGCATTGGCGAGCCGAGCGGCGTTGGCCCCGATGTCGGCATACGTGGCGCGTCGCATAGTTAGGTCGCCCGTGTCGGCGTTGTAGTTCGTCAGTGTGCTTACGGTTGAGCGGCCGTAGATGGCCAAGCCGCGGCGGAGGATAGACGTGACGGTCAGCGGATAGTCCTGCATCGTGCTCAACATGAACGCCAATCTATGGGATCTGCGCCGATCCCATAGACGGCTCGCCTAGCAGTCGCGGATCACGTCAAAGATTCGCATCGAGGTGTGGATTCGAAACCACGTACCCATGGCGGCGTCCACTTCGACTATGTCTTCCTCGGGAACGGTCTGCCAGGTTTCCCAATCCGTCCACCAGATCACCGCGTGGACTTCGAGAGGATTCTCACGGTTGGTCCACATCTCTTTGCGGATGAATCCGGGGCGCTTCTCCAGGTAGCGACTCCAGGTTGCCTCCTCGACTGCAAGCCATTCCGCTCGTTCTGACTGTTCGATATTGAAGGTGAGGAATTCGATGACCATGCCCACCGTTCTAGTGGCGATGGCCGTTACGCGTGGCGTGATCCAGCGCCGGACCCGACTCGCCAAGGAGAACATCTCTCCTCCCTCGTTGAACCTTTTGGAATTCGAGGTGTTGGACTGGCCCGCCAAGACGCCGGTGAGCTGGTTCGGGTCGAGCGCGTCCCCGGTCTCACAGCCAGGACCGGGTGGGATCGGTCGTGTTGCGGTGAACTTCCGCCTCACTTTGAGAGTCGCAGCCCGTCGCAGCCCGTCGCTGCCCGTCGCTGCCCGTCGTTGGCGTCCGCCCCTCCAATGTACGGAGCCCTGGTGTTCGCAATGGACGAAGAGCGGAAGCGGCATGGGCATGAAATGCCACGGTACGAATTTGTCACAGGGGCTTCGCTAGGTTTTCCCACTGGCGGGAGCCTATGTGAAACGATGGGGAATATACGTTCGTATGCCACCAACATGTGTTTGACATAGTATCGGTCGCCGTCTATCGTGGTGGGTATGCGAGGAGCAGGCGTTTGGTCGAGTGTTTCGGTGCCGGTGGTGGCGCCAGTGGGCTGGGCGCGGGCCGATATTGATGGTGGGTTGCGGGAGTTGGAACGGATTCGTCGGATGGTGGATGCAGCGTCGGCGGCCTTGATTGCTGGCTTGGGGACGCGTGGGCGGGACACAGCGGCGGCGTTCGCTCGTGCCACTGGGTCTTCTGGGCGGCGGGCGCGTGAGCAGACCAGGGCGGCGGAGGTGGTTGAGAAGGTGGTGGGTGCGGCGGCGGCGCTGGAGCGCGGGGAGGTCTCCACTGAGCATCTGTGCGTGTTGGCACGAATTGTGGACGTGGATGAGGCAGCGGAATTGTTGCCTTTGGCGGCGGCGCAGACGCCCGAGGACTTTGCAGCGACGGTGACCCGGTTCGAGTTGGATCGTGACGGGGTTGGAGTGCGTGAGCGTCAGCAGGGGGCCCGTTCGGTGCGGTTTTTCGCTGCGGAGGAGGGGTG
>JAYVSS010000151.1:0-3580 GCA_043775075.1 Acidimicrobiia bacterium | reverse complement strand
GTTGGCGCGTGGACCCGCAGCCGACAGGCGTGTGACGCAACGCCCGCGCACGAATTCGCCGGCGGGCTCGTCGGCGTGATCGGGCTGGCCAACAAGTTGTGTCGGACGACTGGGGATCCGGTCCTCGGCGTTGTCTCAGATCTCGAAGCGCTCGACGAGCCGCAACCGATCATCGAAGCATTCGGTGGCACTGCCCTGCAATGGGCCCGGGTCGTTTCGATCACGGCCCCCGTGCCGATGGATGTTGTCGTTGCTCCACGCGGAACGGATTGGATTGTCGTTGCGGTGGCCCGGCCGACGATCACCAAGTCTTGATGCGGTGACGGTCGCCTAACTGACCGTCACGCACGAGTGGGGAAGTGCCTCCGGTGCTTCTTCAAACGCGTCCACTTTCGGACGCATCGCACCACCCAGTGCAAACCCAAAGAAAAGGAAGTACCCAATGGTTCAGCGAAGAAGCCTCTTCAAAACCATTCCAGCAATCGGTCTTGCCGCTGGAATGGCCCTCTCCATGACATCGCAGGTGAAGGCCTCGAGTCACCGTGAAGCACCGGCCATCAGCGAAGATCCGGTGGCCGACCTCACCGACGTTTATGCGTTTGTGAGTCCCGACAATGCGTCGACAACCACGCTCGTGATGAATGTGAATCCGTTCGAAACCGCCGCTGGCGGTCCGAACTTCCATCGCTTCGGTGATGACGTTCTCTACGAGTTCAATGTCGACAACAACGGCGACGCCGTGGCCGACGTCAAATACCAATTCCGGTTCAAGACGACCTATTCCAATCCCAATACATTCCTTTACAACACCAATCAGGTGACATCACTCGATGATCCGGATCTCAATGTACGCCAGACGTACACGGTGACGGAAGTGAAGGATGGTAAATCAAAAGTCATCGGAACGAACCTGGTGGCAGCGCCGGCCAACGTTGGCCCGCGGTCGATGCCCAACTACCGGGCATTGGCTGACGCCGCCATCGCCACCGTGGATGGTAACTCGGTCAAAGTGTTTGCCGGCCCGCGCGACGATCCGTTCTTTGCCGACCTCGGAGCGATCTTCGACCTTGGCGGTTTACGCCCGCTGAACAAGGCTCACCTCATTCCGTTGCCGACCGCTCAGGGCCGTGACTACCTTGCCGGATTCAACGTGCACTCGATTGTGCTGCAGGTTCCCTCAAACAGACTCACGAATACTGATCCGGTGATCGGCGTGTGGTCCACGACATCACGTCGGGTTCCGGGTGCCTCGGGTGCCGCGGACACGTGGAAGCAGGTTGCCCGTCTCGGACAGCCGTTGGTGAACGAGGTCATCGTGCCGGTTGGGGCCAAGGACTTGTTCAACAGCTCCTCGCCGGACAAGGACCTTCAGTTCGCCAAAGGCGTCTTGGAGCCCGAACTCGGCAAGTTGATTCCTGTGCTTTATCCCGGCGTCAAGGTGCCTACGGAAGTCAAAGCCGGGCTCGGACTGGGTGGTCGTGAGGATCTCGCCACGATCTTCCTTACGGGTATTCCGGGACTCAACAAGCCGAAAAACGTGAAGCCTTCGGAGCAGTTACGATTAAATACCTCGATCGCCAAGTCGGGATTCCCGAACGGCCGCACACTGAACGACGACGTCATTGATGCTGCTTTGCAAGCTGTCGCCGGAGGGACGGCCTTCTCGCCGGAATCCAATGTGTTCCCCAATAACAAATTGGGCGACGGGGTCGATTTCAACGACCGCGAATTCCTGAACCGTTTCCCGTTCGTCGCCCCGCCGAACGACGGGTACTACACGTACCCGCAGCCGGGTGTCGATCCCGCCGAAAAGCGTTAAGTATCGCCATGACGACCGATGAGAGGTTGACGTTTCATTCCGTAAGCCGTCTCATCGGTCGTCGGGCACTACGCCGCGGTTTTGCCGCATGTGTACTTACGGCCCTGCTGGCGACGGGCTCGGCCGCCAGTGCCAACTCAGCCGTCGCCGCCAAGGACCAGGATGCGGTGTTGGAGCGCAGGCTCGACGGGCTTCGCCGCAAGACTGAAGAAACTCCTAAGAATGGCGCGGCATGGAAGGACCTCGGTTCAGCGTATGTTCGGCGGGCGTATGAGACTGCCGACCCCTCGTACTACCCGGCTGCCACCGCCGCATTCAAACGAGCGGCTGCGTTGCTTCCGAAGTCACCAGAGTTGTTGTCCGCTCAAGCGGGCCTGGCCCTCGCTCGCCATGAGTTCGCAGTTGCCGCTGCTCTTTCGAAAAATGCGTTAGCGCTCCAACCAAACAGCTTTGATGCCAAAGTTGCATTGGTCGATGCAACCATCGAACTCGGCCGCTACGACGAAGCTGCAGCGTTGGTAGATAGTCTCGTTGACCAGCGTCCCGGTGTTGCTTCGCTTTCCCGGCTCTCCTACCTCCGCCAGCTCAATGGCGATATCGTCGGGGCCGAAGCAGCGATGCGTTCCGCTGTCTCGTCGGCACCTACGGGTTCCGTAGACCGTGCGGTGGCGTTGGCGTACCTCGGAGACATTCTTCTGGAACGCGGAAAGGGTTCGGCCGCCCGGAAAGCCTTCGACGAGGCCCGCCGTATTCATCCCTTTTCGGCCACGGCGGCCATGGGCATTGCCCGGGTGGAAGCGGGCGATCAGCGGTGGGAACAGTCGATCACCGTGCTTGACTCGTTGACGGAGAGAGTCCCCCTTCCGGGGGCGCTCGGCCAGCGCGCCGATGTAGCACGGGCCGCACACGATACGAAAGGCGAACTCGCTGCCAACCAGTTGGTTGACGCCAGTATCGCCCTGTTCCGCAGCAACGGCGCCGTCGTTGATTCCGAGTTGGCGGTGTTACTCGCCGATCGTGGGCCCAGTTCCGCCGCACCGGCCGTCGCCGCTGCGAAGAAGGCCTACGCGTCGCGCCAAACGATCTTCACCAACGACGCGATGGCGTGGTCGCTGTTTCAAGCGGGCAAGGTGGCCGATGCCGTTCCATTCGCCCGGCGTGCAGTGGCCACGAAGCCGGCAGTTGCATCGGTGCGGTGGCACGCCGCGGCAGTACTCGCCGCGGCCGGGTTTGATGACGACGCCCGGACCGAGCTCGACGCGGCATCGGCGAACCAGTGGTTCTCTGCATCACAAAACCCGGCGCGCGTAGCGTTAACTATCAAACTCAAGGGGCAGTTGTGAATCGAACCCGAACGAGTCGCTCAAGGCGTGCGCGTGCGCGTTTCGTGGCGATCGCCGCCGTCAGTTTCGCGGCCTTTTCCGCTGCTCTCACGCCGGGGACAGCGAGCGCCCACCCGCTGGGCAACTTCACCACCAATACCGCAACCCGTTTAGTGGTGGGGAGAGATGTCACCAACGTTCTGTATGTGGTTGACCTTGCGGAGATTCCCAGTCTGAAGATTCGCCAGCAATTGGGCGCGGTGACCGGCGACGTTCCCGGCCCGGTCGCTCGTCAATGGCGCGACGAGGAATGCGCAACGCTCGGCCGAGGGCTGCGCATCGTCGAAAACGAAACGCCGCTCACGCTCACCGCTCAGGCTTCGTCGGTGTCGTTCCCATCCGGTCAGGCCGGACTTACGACGATCCGGCTCGAATGCAA
>JAYVSS010000150.1:0-3594 GCA_043775075.1 Acidimicrobiia bacterium | reverse complement strand
CCACCACCGCCGCCACGAGAGCAACAAGCGCCGCGCCGTCCCCCTTACGGCTGGAGACGGCCAGGTCGTTTGCCGGTGGGTCGATTCGCTTCGAGCCGGCCCTGTCATCGGTCCGCTTTGTTCACGCCAAGGCGTCGATGGTTCGGGTCGCCCGTAAGGAGCTCCTCCCCGGAACCGCGGCGCCGACGCCCGAAGTGTTCTTTGCCGCCTATGCGCTGGAGACCACCCGGAGAATTTCGACCGGGCCGACAAAGAGCACACGAGACGTCCGCTCGGTATGGGTGGTCCGCTTTCCTCGAGTCGACGGGGAGCGTAGGACGGCCGTGATTCTGCGGGCGAATCTCCCGACGGTCGCGCCCGTGACGACAATCGCCCGCCGGGTGTCTACCGACGTATTGGTGGTGATTGACGATCTCACGGGCGAAGTCGTGCTGCGAAGTGAATTCCCTCCCGAGGAGTCGTCGCTCAATCGAACAGTCCCGCGCTAGGTACGCCGAAGGCGCAGCACGGAGTCCAAGACGCTCGGTCGATCCGTCATGACGCCGTCCACGTTCCAGTCCAGAAGTTGATGCATTTCCTCGGGGTCGTCGATGGTCCAGGCGTGCACGGCAAGGTTGGCGTCATGAGCTGCGGTCACGAACGACGCATCAATGATTTGGGTGCCGTCGAAGCTGGGAGGGATTTGCAGCGCTACCTGCGTGGCATCGAAGCGCGGCATCCGAGCGCCGTTCACTGCTGCGTCGTAGAACAGAACTGTGTCGGTCGGACCGAGTGACACGTGAATCTCCGGTGCGTAGTTGTGAAACACCCGTAAGGCGTCGTCATGAAACGACGCCACGATCACGTCGGATTGTCTGCCGTATGCGCGCAGAAGATCAGCGAGCTGACTTTCGTAGCGCATGGAACCAACTTCTTTGATGTCGAAGTTGAGAAAGGTTTCCGGAAACTCCCGGAGGACGCCCTCCACGGTGGCGATCCCAAACGCCGAGTCGTCGAGAGCCCGGCCACGAAACAGATACTCCGAAGCGGAGAGCTCGGTCGTGGCCTCGTATCCGGGGGCCCACCAAAAGGCATTATCGAACGTTTGCAACTCTTTGAGAGTGAATTGGCCGATTCTTCCGGTATGAGGGGTCGTCCGATCGATGCTCTCGTCGTGACAGACCACGAGGTGCCCATCGGCGGAGCGGTGCACATCGAGTTCGAGAGCGTCGGCGCCGTGGCTATCAACGGCCTGACGCATGGCGAACAAGGTGGACGAAGGTGCTTCGAGGGCGCCGCCCTGATGAGCAAAGTGGAGCGGGGTGCGAGAAAGCCAGGGATTCGCCACGACCTGGGATCGTACCCGGACGAAAACCGACTTGACAGGTCGGGTATCCGTCGTTTGAATGATTGGATCATCCAGAGCGACTGAGGGAACGGGCCCAGTGACGTCGCGGCAACCAGCGAGCTTTCGCCAGGTGCCAATGCCCGTGCGATGAAAGGAGCAGTGTGGTGTTCAGCGTGCGCTCATTTCCCTACCGCTTCCGTATTCTCCCGACTTTTCCCTGCCACCAACCCTTGAGGAGTTCCTATGTCGCTTGATCCCACCACCTTCGGATTTGAAACCCGCCAAATCCACGCCGGTGCAATGCCTGACCCCACCACGGGCGCTCGGGCGACCCCGATCTACCAGACCACCAGCTATGCCTTTCGCGACGTGGATCACGCCGCCGCCCTGTTCGGATTGGCCGAGGCAGGCAACATCTACACCCGGATCATGAACCCGACCCAGGACGTGTTGGAACAGCGCATTGCCTCACTCGAAGGCGGCGTGGCGGCGCTCGCATTGGCGTCGGGCCAGGCGGCCGAGACGCTCGCCATCCTGAACATCGCCGAGGCCGGTGACCATATCGTCGCTTCGGCGAGTCTCTACGGTGGCACCTACAACCTGTTTCACTACAACCTTCCGAAGCTCGGGATCACCGTCGATTTCGTCGACGATCCCGACGATCTCGACGCCTGGCGCAAGCTCATTCGCCCCAATACCAAGGCGCTCTACGGCGAGATAATCGGAAACCCGAAGGGCGACGTGCTCGATATCAAAGGTGTCTCTGATGTGGCGCATGAAGTCGGTATCCCGCTCATCGTTGATGGCACCCTAGCCACGCCGTACCTCTGTCGCCCGTTGGAGCACGGCGCGGACATTATTGTGCATTCGCTCACGAAGTTCATCGGCGGTCACGGAACCTCAATCGGCGGCATCATCGTTGACGGTGGCAAGTTCGACTGGGGAGCAAGCGGCCGGTTCCCGATGCTCACCGAAGCTGATCCGAGCTACCACGGTCTGAAGTATTGGGAAGCAATCGGTGCGCCGGCGTACATCATCAAGGCCCGCGTGCAGGGTCTGCGCGACTATGGCGCGGCGATCTCGCCATTCAACGCATTCCTGCTTCTACAGGGTGCTGAGACCTTAAGCGTACGTATGGATCGCCATTGCGAGAACGCGCTGGCGATTGCCAACTACCTAGAAGCTCGTTCCGATGTTGAGCTGGTTCGCTATCCCGGATTGGCGAGTTCGCCGTGGGCGGACAAGGCGAAGACCTACCTCCCGAACGGCGCCGGGGCGATCGTGAACTTTGAGCTGAAAGGTGGCATTGAAGCCGGCAAGCGATTCGTCAACGCGCTGACGTTGTTCAGCCACCTCGCCAATGTTGGCGATCTCCGCTCCCTCGTCATTCAGCCGGCCACGACCACGCACAGCCAACTCACTCCGGCCGAACAGGCTGTCACCGGGGTCACTCCCGGTCTGATTCGCCTGTCGGTCGGGCTTGAGTCGCTGGCCGATCTCATTGCTGATCTCGAAGCCGGTTTCGCCGCAGCTGCGAGCTAAGGAATACGTGTCGGACCAGTCGCATCAATATCCCGGCGAGGACACCGCACACGAACATTCCGCCGTAGAACGACTTGATGGCCTCGATGGTCACGACGCGCCCACGGACGGATCGAGCGTCGTCGGTCCGTGGCGAAAAGTGTGGCGACCCGGCGATGATGCCGGGGATCGCCAGTTCGTCGAGATTGGCGATCTTTCGCTCGAATTCGGGGCCACGTTACCCAACGTGGTGGTGTGTTTTGAGACCTACGGATCGCTGAACGCCGACCGCAGCAACGCCGTGCTCATCCTGCATGGGTTCACCGGAGACAGCCATGCAGCCGGGCCGGCGGGCCCGGGGCATCCCGAGCCGGGCTGGTGGAGCGGGGTCATCGGCCCGGGGAAGGGAATCGATACCGATCAGTTCTACGTCGTCGTGCCCAATGCCCTCGGCGGGTGCCAGGGAACAACGGGTCCCGCCCAACTTGCGCCCGATGGCCGTCCCTGGGGATCGCGATGGCCGGTGACGACCACCCGAGACATGGTCTCAGCCGAAGCGGCGATGGCCGACGCCCTGGGGATCGACGTTTGGCACACCGTGGTCGGCGTATCCCTCGGTGGTATGCGCGCATTGGAATGGGCGGTTGGTCATCCGTTGCGACAACGCCGGTCGGTGGTGATCGGCTGCGGAGCGGTGGCCACCGCCGAACAAATTGCGCTGCAAACGATCCAGATGGCGTCCATCG
>JAYVSS010000149.1:0-25907 GCA_043775075.1 Acidimicrobiia bacterium | reverse complement strand
CTGGCCTGAAGAGCGCGCCGAGCCCGAAAATCCAGTTAGTAATCGCACTTACGAGCCCTGAATATGTCCTCGCGTAGTCGCGCACTGCCTCTCCGAATCGAGCCCGTCATGAATCAGTCACGCCCCACGAACAACACGAACCTGCCGTCGAACGTCGTTGCCACCCTGCCCGACGGTCGGTCGCTCACCCGCCGCGAGCTCCTCGGCGGCCTCGGCCTGGCCACGGCGGCCGCCATAGTTCCCTCTGTGGCGCTGCGGCCCCGCGCCGCCGGCGCGGCGAGTGTGCGGGCCCAGGCGCCAACGCGCAAACCGGGACAGGGAATTCTGGTCGTGCTCACGCTCTACGGTGGCAACGACGGACTCAACACGATCGTCCCCACCACCGATGCCACTTACGCTGCGGTACGAGGGGCCACGGGCATTGCCCCCGGCGTGGCGCTTCGGATCGAGGACCGCTTCGGGTTCCATCCATCGCTCGTCGGCGTCAAAGCGCTCTTCGACCAGGGCAAAATCGGCGTGGTGCCGGGAGTGGGGTATCCATCGCCGAACCGCAGCCACTTTCGGTCCATGGACATCTGGCAGTCAGGGGTTCCCGACCGCGTGGAACTCACCGGTTGGCTTGGCCGCTGGCACGACGCCACCGGTCCGGATCCGATTCGCATGCTGTCCATCGGTCCGTCAGTCCCGCGTGCGTTGACCGGAACCAACGGTGGAGCGGGGGCCATTCCCAACGGCAGCTTCACCCTGCCAGGAGGGGCGGCACTAACGAATGCCTATACCGAAGCGGTCCGAACCATTCCCCCGGAACTCGGCGGCTGGGGCGCGCGCGTGGCGTCGACCGGCGCCGATCTTCTGCGGGTGGGTGCCCAAGTCGGCCCGGCCCTCAAGGGAGGCTCAGTTGGCGCCGCCGGAGTAAACCTCGAAGGGGCCGCTCAGACCGACCAGAAGATCTCGGCCCTTGATCGGCAATTCGACGAAGTGGCGTTGCTCATCAAAGCCAACCTTCCGACGCGCGTCTTTGCCGTGTCGCTGGGGGGATTTGATACGCACGCGAACGAACTGGCAAACCACGCCGACCTCCTCGGAGTCGTCGACCGAGGCATCTCACGTTTTCTCGCATCGATCGCTAGCGATCCGCGCGCCAACGACGTTGTGGTGGTGGCGTATTCCGAGTTTGGTCGCCGCGTCGCTCCCAACCTTTCGCTGGGGACCGACCACGGTACGGCAGGCCCGGTGATCGTCGCTGGCCACGGCGTGCGCGGTGGCGTGCACGCCGAGTATCCGAGCCTGACCAACCTCGACGACGGTGACCTCCGCTTCACCACCGACTTTCGCCGGGTGTACTCCACGGTGTTGGAGCAGGTCCTCGGTGCCGATCCCGCCGTCTCTCTCGGGAAGCGCTTCGATCCGATCGGATTCCTCGCCTGAGGCGTGTCGCTCAGGTTTCACGGAGTCCAACTTGCGCTCAACTTGCGCACCGATCTTCCCCCGAGGGGGTCAGAAAACACCACCTATTCCGCTACGGTGGATCTATGTGCGCTGTGTGCTTTACCGGATTGCAGGTCGTGCCTGTCGCCGCTGCCTCGGTGCGGGCGTGGTGGGTAAAGCGATCGACCCCAGGCCCCGAGCTGTTAGACAGCTTCGGCCCAGAGTCGTTTGACGAGGACAAACCAGAGTACGGCAAACAAAGCACTCAGACCGACGACTCCCCGCACCGTATTGAGCGCGAACTCGCCCCAGTTGGCGGCGGGAAACGAGACGTGCTTTACCCATGATGGGCCTTTGAGCACCAGGCTCATTTTCTGCTCTCCCCGCTTCGGGTTGAAGAATCGGGCCCAAAAGAACCAGCCGAAGATGCGGCTGCCGCCGTAGATGAAGAACGCACGATAGGTGGCCAACATGGCCCGATCGCTCATGCGAAACTTCCGTCGCAACCATCCCCACGCCGGGTCGTCGGCGACCACCTTGGTGAAGAAGTACTGCTTGGTGAGCACATCTCGCCCGCGGATCACCATGACCAGCCAGAAAAGGTCCCAGACCCCGCCAAAACTTGAGTAATACGCCGCGGCATCGCCGTAGCGACCGGCCTGTGAGGCGTAGGCCCAGAGCCCCGTGGAGTAGTGCTGGGTGGTGAACGGAAAGAACATCATCGTGCCGACCGAGTCGAACACGTCGGTCAACACGTGCGACCAGACGCCGACCAATAGCCCGATCGCCCACGCCCGATTCTTGGCCAACCACAGCACAAGAATGCCCACAAGAACACCAAAGAACAACGAATGCGTGGGTCCAACTCCCGGCCAACCGCGGTGATATTTCGCCGGAAATGAGGCCTTTATCAGCTGATGTCCGCCGATTTTAAGGCCGTATACGGGCAGCTTCGTCATCATGTCGGGCCCCAGGCAACCAATCAAAATGGCGAGATAGCTTGCCTTGGTTTTGAGGTGTTTCTGGATGACGTACGACTCAAGTTCGTGCGCCGCCCAACTCACGCTTTGGCCCGCTTGGACCCGGTCGTGGTCCCGGTCCTGGTCTGATCGTCGTCGGTGCGACCGGCGAACATCGGCCCGAGAAAGACCACACAGGTAATCACGATCGCCGGACCGCAGATCCAATTGAGAATGGGTGTTCGAAAGATCATCCCACCGCCCACCAGGACCACGGCGGAGATCACGTAGGCCCAAATCTCGGAACGGGATTCGCGGAATTGACCTTCGGGCGGGGCGCTCTTCATCGCCAGTCAGCGTATCGACCGGTAAACTTGCGGAGTGCCAATTGAGGGGGACACAGCTTCGAACGAAACCGCAGAATTTCACCGCGTTGACCACACAAATGATGAGGGCTTGTTACACGGCCTGACCACGCTTGGTGGGCAACCGTGGGCGGGATCGCGCGAGCAAGCGTTGTGGCGCAATCAGCTGCGCACGTCCACGCAACTCCTTATTCGCCTCGATGCCGAGTTGACGGAACGTCACGGCCTTTCGATCGCTGACTACTCGGCGCTCGTGGTCATCGCCGAGGCTCCCGTTGAAGGCATCAGAATGTCGTCGCTCGCCGAGTTTGTGATGATCTCGCGCAGCCGTCTCACACACTGTATTGACCGTCTTGAGGCCCGCGGCCTCGTCGCTCGCACCAAGGCCGAGGGCGACCGGCGAGGGCTGATCTGCGTGCTGCGCCCCAAGGGTCGGCGGTTGCTCATCGACGCCATGCCGACCCACGTTGGCGGAGTGCGGGCATTCTTCGCCGACCACATCGATGCGGACGAAATGGCGGTGCTCGAAGCCTTTCTGGCCAAAGTGCTCATCGCGCTTCACGCTCCCGGCGGCCCGGTGCCGAAAGACGGACACCTGACAGTGGACGACCTCGGACCACGTAGCTGACATGCCCGCATCGGGCCGCTGCCCGGTCCCCCGTGGCGTTGCTACCCGACGGTTGCCCCGATTCTTAGCGGACCACCAGCTGACGTCTACTGGAGCAGGGCGAGGAGTTCGTCGGCGTAGCGTTCGAGGCGGGTCGGGCCCATGCCTTCGATCGTGGCCAGTTCTCGGAGGGTCTTCGGTTGTGCGTCGGCCAGGGCTTGGAGGTGGCGATCGTGAAGGATGACGTAGGGCGGGACTTTGTCCGCCTTCGCCCGTTGAGTACGCCACGAACGAAGCGATTCGAGCACCGTAGGGTCGCCCGTAAACGCTGGTTTCGCATTCGCCGGTCCGGTCGTCGTGCGCGTTGAGTTCGTGGGCGTCGCGGTGATCCCAGTCCGTTTCGGTGCGGCTTTGGTGTGCGGTGCCCGTCCATCTAGCTCGGCCAGGAACGGGGAGGGGCGAGACGTGTCCGCGAGAACCACGGCCTCCACGTGGGCGCGGGTGATACCCACGTGGAGCACGCGTCGCTCCTCCTCGATGTCGTCGGCCAGGCGATGAGGCACGATGCCATCGCTCACTCCGAAGAGAGCGACCATCGGCCATTCGCGGCCCTTCACCCGATGGATCGTGGAGAGCGTCACGCCGGCCACATCACTCGGCAAACTCAGTACGGAGCGCAGCCACGGTTCGAACCCGGTCGGATCCGGATGGAGGTCCGCCACCTGTTCCAGAGCTTCGAGATCATCCAGGTGCGAGCCCGCCGCACTGGACGCGTCGAGAAGCCCCATGGCCTGACCGAGACCGACACGGTCCTTCACGATCTTCAGCAGTTGCCTCGACGTGCTGCGCGGAGCGGCTCGAATCAGCGCTTCGATGTCATCGGTGAGACCGTCGAGTTTCACGGTGACTTTGGGATCATCGAGTCGTGAGCCGATCGACCGCAGTTCGTGCAATTGCAATGTGGGCGTACGAAACCACTTCTCAATCCATATCGGCAACCCGCGCGACGGCCGGCGCATGACCTCCAGCACATCGTCTCGTGAAAAGCCTTCTTCCGCCGTGGCGATTCGAAGGTAGGCCAGAGCGGCGCGGGCACCGGTGCGATCGAGCACGCGAGCATCGAGCGTGGTGGCCACCGGAATTCCTGCCGTGGTCAGAGCAACCTGGGGAGCGAGCAGCAACGAATTGACCCGGGCGAGAACGGCGATGTCGGTCGGCGCGCGACCTTCGGCGATCCATACCCGGACCGTGCCCAGGACACACTCTCCCCCCAACTCTGCGGCGTGCGAGCGAATCGTAAGCGCGCTTGGTTCTGGGGCGGCATCCGGACCGGCGTGGATTTCCTTGGCCACACGGTTGTGGTTGTACGACAGCAGATGACGGGCACCGTCGACGACCGCCACCGGGCATCGGTAGTTCACGGTGAGCGGGTGCGATACGGCGCCCGGAAACAGCTCGGCGAAGTTCACGAGAAACGCCGGGTCCGCCCCGGCATGGCCATAGATGACCTGATCGTCGTCGCCCACGCCAAACACGTCGAGCTCGGGTGCGCTCAGGAGACGGACCATGAGCACATGGGCGGGAGTGAGGTCCTGGAACTCATCGACGAGGAGGTGGCGAAACCTTGTTTGCACCTCGCGGCGAAACTCACCGTCGGCCATAAGACGCTCAATTGCTCCATAGATCTGCTCATCGAAGTCGACCAGTTGACGTTCTTTGAGCTGACTTCGGAACGGGGCGAACGCGTCGGCCAAGCCGGGGACATCGTCGCGTTCTTGTTCAGCATCGTACGGATCAATGAGGCCCATGCGGATACGCGATAGGCCTTCGAGGTACGGCCCGATGGGATCGGTATTGCTGCGGCGCTTCGGTGTGGGCACGAGTCGTTCGATGATGCGCCGCACTTCGCGTTCTTCGGCCACCACCGGCCGACCGAGCAGTTCCCAACCGAGCGCATTGAGCGTGAGCACCCGGGGGCGGAAGGCTCTTGTGCGATCCGCCAATTCCTCCTGGGCCTTTTTGTTGTAGGCAATGGTCACGACGGACTCGGACTCAACCCGTTGCTGACCAAGGAGATACCGAAGCCGTTCGGTAAGCACACGTGTCTTTCCGGAGCCGGCTGGAGCAATGATGCGCGCTGGGCCGGTGCGGTGAGAGACCGCCGCCAATTGGTCGGGGGCAAGGACAATATCTGGCATCGGGGCGCTCGGTCGCGGCGCCAGCGTCAGTCTCTGTAGATCAATCGTCTCGCGGTGGATTGTCTGTGTACTTAGCGGTTGGCGCGGTCCGCCGTCGATCCATACGGGCGTGCCGTTGACGATCACGTCGCCCGCGGCCCTGTCCTTGCACGGCTCGGCCCCCAGCCGCTCGGCCTTGCGACTCCACCACCAGATCAGGTCTCCGTTGCGGGCGTCGTAATTGTTGGCCCAGACGAGGAAGTGGAGCCTGTCGTCGACCGGGTCAAACGACGGCGAGACCTTCCACGGCTCCACCGGATAGTTGGCCGGAGCCCGGAACGTGGCGGGGTCAATGTGCAGCCGCACCACGACCGGCGTGCGGGTCAGCCAGGCGTCGTGCAGTGCGTCCACGGCGGAGGCATCTCGCACATGGATCTCTGGGGCGCCGGTCCACGGGGCGGGAGCGAGAGCGTCGCCGTTGACGATGACGCCTCGACCGAGCTCGGCCGGGAAAGGAAGGCACTCGGACACCCACCCACGTTACGGCAGGGTCCCGCACCCTGGTTCTGGCGCTGGGGCCGTTTTGGCACGCCAAGACCAGCTTTTGGGCAGCAGGACGTTCCTGGGTGCTTGGGCTGTCATTCTTGACCGCCGAGCCACCCAAACAGCGGAGCCAGCCGGAACGCGCAACTCACGATGGCGGATCACCAGGGAGAATGGACGCATGGTTCGACCGTCGCCCAATGTCAACGCCGACGACACAGCGAAAACGAGCGAGCTGGCGGCGATTGTTCCGTGCCGAAACGAAGCCGAAAGTATCGGACGCGTTCTGGACGATCTCGGCGGCATCGGGGTCACGAGGGTGCTCGTCTGCCTCGATCCGGCATCGTCCGACGATACCGATGCGCGTGCAGCCGCACATGGGGCGACGATCGTTCGCGCCACGTCGAGCGGCTACGACGGTCCCGTTCTGGCCGGTATCGCCGCGCTCGAAGCCGACGAATTCGTCGGTCGGGTGCTGTTCCTCGACGGTGGGAACAAGTACGTCATGGCGACCATCGGGGACCTGCTCCGCTCTGTTGACCCGAACGCCGACTTGGTGTTTGGCGTGCGAGACACCCAACTGTTCTGGCATCAGCGCCTTGGCAACCTGCTGTTTTCCGGGGTGCTCTTCCTTCGCTACCGACACTGGGTCAAGGACACCAGTTCGGTGCGCGTCATCTCGATGGCTACCCTCCGTCGATTGCATTACGAGGACCGCCAGTTTTCGCTCCCGTTCCAAACCGTGGTGCATGCGCTCGCGCTCGGACTCACCATTCAGTACGCACCCATACGATGTACGGTGGCGCGAACCGGGCTCTCCAAAGTGTCAGGTTCCCCGCGCAATAGCGCGCGCGCGGCACGAGAGATGCTTCGTACGCTTATTAAAAGGCCAAAGCTCCGCTCCTAAATTGGGCACACCGGCTTTGCCGTTTCGGGCGCACGTCAGTTTGCGGCATGCGGCGTTATCGGAACGGACACCACCGGGGCGGGGCGACCGCTCCCACGTCGTAGGTCCTACGGGGGTCGCGGGTCCCGTAGGCTCCTGATTGCTGATTCGGTCCACGTAGCTCAGGGGATAGAGCAACCGCCTCCTAAGCGGTAGGTCGCAGGTTCAATTCCTGCCGTGGACGCCACTTTTAGATCCAAAATAGAGCTTCTGACCAGCAGGAACGGTCGGAGGCTCCTCCTTTCCTAATCGAACACACGTGCGTATATGTGCGTTGAAATGCGTATGGTTTCGCATGCTGCGCGACATTCGCGCAACATACGCGGCCGATGCTACGTGCGCTTAGGTCGCCTGCCTGGCATGCGCGCAAAAGGTGAACAGGGAGAGAGAAAACTCCAGTCTCTTGGGGTCTCCGCCCCCTGCTCCAGGGAGAAACTTCGTCGTCAAGATCCGTGCGTGTTGCTTGACCCACCCGCTCTCCAAAGACAACCGCTTGCACGAAGACTGACTACGCAGGGCCCGGCGGTAGACGTCGGGAAGCCCCTGGCCCGCGAGGCCCGATCGGACGCGAGAAACCCTTGGAGGTCCTATCCGGAGTCACCGGGCGGATCGCTGAGAATTTAAGCCCTGTGCATGACCAGCCAGCCACGGCAAACTGTCATCCGGGATGCCGGTGTAAGCGGAAGCGGCCGATGGTTGCTTTGTGCGTGCAACTTCGGCGCGCTGCCCGCCCGGGGAAGGTCAGGACACTGCTGCTAGGGCGTTTACGAGACCTTTGCCGTAGAAGTTGTTGTTCCCCGCACCACCCGTGCACACCTGGATGGGTGCATCGAACAAGGCCACGCCCGGGTCGAGCGCAGTCGGACACGCGAGCGGCGTCGCACCGCTGCGCAACGCCGCCACGACTGCGCCTTGCGACATTCCCGGATGGGCGGCCCGGATCAACGCGGCGACGCCGGCGGCATGCGGGGCGGCCATCGAGGTGCCGTTGAGCCACGCGTAGTAGTTGCCGCGGTTATCCACCACGAGGCGCCTGATCGATGCTTGGAATCCAAGATCGGGCGCCGTTGACGAGTACGGGGCGAGCACTCGGCCGCGAGACGAGTTGAACGTCGGCGTCTGAAACCGTGATCCGCCGGGCGCCGTCACGTCGGTGAGGTTGCCGTAGGACGAGAACCACGACAATAAGTTCTGGGCGCCAGTTGAGGTGACGACGACGACGCCAGCTATCTCAGTCGGTAGGACGACGCAGTTGTTCCTGACAGGGCGCGAGACGGCGGCGTCGGGAGGAAAGTCAGGGCTGATCTCGTCCGTAGTCGGATGGTTCAAGTCAATGCCCTCGTTCCCGGCCGCAGCGACGAGGACGACCCCGCGTTGCTCGGCATACTTCGCGGCCTTGGTGATCGCCTGCACGATGGCCTTCTGCTCGGCGTCATTGCGACAATTGAACAGCCACGGGTCAGCGAAGAAGCTCATGTTCACCACATCGAGGCGCTGATCGCCGGCATAGATAAGGGCATCAACGACCGACTGCGTGAAGAAGTATCCGTCCGCAGTTCCTGCTTTCAACACGACGAGCGTCGCTTCTGGTGCCACGCCGGCGATCCCGATGCCATTGATAGGCGACCCGATAGTGCCGGCAGTGTGGGTGCCGTGCCCATTGAGGTCCTGAAGGGCGGCCTTGTTCGAGCAGTCCCCGCGTGTCACCTGCTCGGCTAGGGCGGCCGTCGGGGTGTCGGCGTAGAGAAACACGCACGACATCGCAAGGTCGACGTTAGGCATCACATCGCCGTGGGTGAGATCTATGCCGGTATCCATGACACCAACACGCACACCGCGGCCGCGGTTCACGGCGTACGAGCCGATCGGGGTCGCACCTATCGCCCGCATGTCCCACTGGCACGGGCCGAGAGGATCAGGGCCCACGTTGGTTGCGACGCTATACAACGTCGCGCAGGCGCCCGCCTCGGCGGCCTGAACTTTCGTTCCGACCGGAACGGGAGCGGGAACGGCTTGGCTGACGGTGGCGATCGCCAGCGACGATACGAGCACACCGGCACCAGCGATGACACGAATGATTCGCGACTTAAACATGGACGCCTCCTGACAAGCCCGCCAACTGCGGGCACGAAACCGCAGAATAGGCCGTTCCGCTCTGCTTGTCCATGGCGGAATTCACTCGCTCTCGTTCCATGAAACGCAAAAGACAGTACGAACGCACGGTCGAGCGCATCGACGGGTGCTGGGGTGGCTGAGCCATGCGCCAACGGTGAGCAGCAATGGGACCTGCCACTGCCGTTATTCATGAAGGCCCGCGTGCCTGGCATCGCCGGCATCGGACCGGCCGGACATTTCGGCGGAATGGCATCGAGCCCGTTGACCCTCGATTGCGGAAGCGCTTCGTTGTCTGGTCTGGCAACAAACACGCAAACGCTGAAAGCGACATCGCTTCCCAATGGTTACGCTTCGTACAGCATCACGTACTCGGGCTCAACCTCCGGAGAGTGTCCCGGCCTCTCAATCCGACCGTTCGCCGTGCCCTGCGGCGACGTCGCTTTGACTGTCAGCTAGGGAAAGCGCAACGCCGCCGGGCCCCAGCACAACGGTGTCGCCCAGGCTCGACCGGACAGGAAGAGACCGACCGATTTGTCGGCGCCACGACAACATCCATGAGCGGCACGTCGATGTCGAAGCGCCAAGGGTTCGCCGATGCACTCGCCATGCTTGCCAACGGACAAGCGTCGACGCTCGTGGGCTTCGGTGCTGTCGCCACGTTCGGTAGGGCAGGTTTGAGCGAAGCTGACGATATGAAGAAGGTGCGCAAAACTCCAATACCGGGGACCCCGCGTCTCCTCGCCGTCGCCATGTTCATGATCGCTGTTAGTGCTTCGGGCTGCACGGCCGAGGCCCGCAACGATGCTGCGACATCGCTATTTGTCAAGGCCGTCAACTTGAAATGCAAGATGGCGAAGTCCGAGGCGCGCCTGGCGTGGAGCATCGGAGACGAGCTCGGCGCTGGGGCTCAAGCCGTTGAACTGCAGGCCGCAGCTGCCGAACATACAGACAATTTGCTGGCCCAGATCGATCGTCTCAACGGCCCGGCAGACATTCGCCAGCAGGTGAGCGAGCTTTTTGCGAAATCGTCGTCGGTGGTGACCGGAGTATTGAACGGGAGGATCAGCGCCGACGAGGGCAAAGCCAAGCTGAACAATCTCCGCCAACAAGCCCGGGACAAGGGCTTGGGCGAATGCGTGTCGCGCTAAAAGCGACGTTTCTGCGGGTTTCAAAGACCAACGTCCAACTCAATGACTGATTGACGACACGATGACTAAGTTGCGATGTCGTTCTCTGGACAGTTAGTCGTTGATTGGTCTTTGAAATGCCCGCCCGATTTTCGCCAGGCTATGGGGCGAGGTTCTTTTCGTAGATGAGACGCAGGCCGTGAAGGGTGACCCACGGATCGTTGTGCGTTACCTTGCGGCAATAGGGGGCGATCACCGCGCCGAGGCCGCCGGTGGAGATTGCCGTGGCCGGTCCGATTTCCGCCTCGATCCTTTCGCACATCCCGTCGATCATGGACGAGAAGCCAAAAAGCGCGCCCGATTGCAACGACTCGGCGGTCGACTTCCCGATCACGTTGCGCGGCTCCACCAGCTCAACGCGCCGCAACGCTGCCGCCCGTTGGAAAAGAGCTTCCAACGAAATCTCGACCCCCGGCACAATTGCGCCACCGAGGTACTGGCCCTTGGGCGAGATCACGTCGAACGTGGTTGCCGTGCCGAAATCAACAACGATCGCTGGGGCGCCGTAGCGATCCATTGCTCCAACGGCGTTGGCGATACGGTCTGGGCCGACCTCCTTCGGGTTGTCGTACAAAATCGGCATGCCGGTCTTGATGCCTGGTTCCAACACCAACGCGGTCATGTTCAGGTACCGCTCACACATTCGCCGCAGGTGAGCCGTCGCCCGAGGAACGCCCGAGCAGATGGCCACGCCATTAATATGCGCGCTGTCGAAGTTCTCGCTACGGGTGGAGAAGAATTGGAGCAGGAGCATGGCCAGTTCATCGGGGGTGCGTTCAGCGTTCGTGGCAATCCGCCAGTGGTCGGCGAGCTCAGAATTGTTGGTAACTCCCGACGCATCGCTCGGATACGCCCCGATCACCGTTTGGGTATTGCCAACGTCGATCACCAAAAGCACATCCTGAGGTTACGCAAACCCGGTGACGGTATTGGGTGGCCTGGCGTTGTTGGGTGGCAGGGCAGTCGCTTTTGGCAACACAATCGAGCCGCCCACCCCCAGACCCAGGTGACAGACTCGGCCCCGCGGCGCTGCGCTTCTCCGCTCCGCTTCGATGCTCGCAACACAATCGAGCCGCCCACCCCCAGACCCAGGTGACAGACTCGGCGCCCCATATGTCTGGCACCTCCATTCCCTACCGTTTTGCTCCGACCCACCTTGCGGCCCAGGTGATCGAGGAATTTGGGGGCGACGGAGTCGTTGCCGACGCTTCCGAGACCACGCATGAAGTGACAGTCGCCGGGCGACTCATGCTCCGGCGGGGCCAGGGCAAACTCGCCTTCGGTCAGCTGCAGGACTCGAGTGGCCGGATCCAGCTTTTTGCCCCGGCCGACGTGACGCCGAACTTCGACGCCTTCACCTCGCTCAGCCTCGGCGACTGGATCGGCGTATCCGGCTTCGTGATGCGCACGAAAAAGGGCGAGCTATCCATCAAGGTCACCTCATGGCAGATCCTCGCCGAAGCCCAGCGACAGTTCCCCGACAAGTGGCACGGACTCACCGACACCGACACCCGCTACCGCCAGCGCTACGTCGATCTCGTGGTCAACGAGGAGTCACGCGACACCCTCCGTAATCGCTCCCGCATCATCTCGCTCATGCGTCGATGGTTCGAGGACGAGCACGGTTTCATGGAGGTAGAGACCCCGCTGCTGCAGACGTTGCCCGGCGGAGCGTTGGCCAAGCCCTTCACCACCCATCACAATGCCCTCGACCTCGGCCTGTTCCTACGCATAGCACCCGAGCTGTACCTGAAGCGACTCGTTGTTGGTGGATTCGAACGCGTGTTCGAGATTGGTCGCGTGTTCCGCAACGAAGGCATCTCGCCCCGCCACAATCCTGAGTTCACCATGCTCGAGATCTACGCCGCGTACTGGGACTATGAGGACCAGATGCAGCTCACCGAAAACGTGATCGCTTACCTGTGCGAAAAGCTGCACGGAACAACGGTGGTTCAGTACGGAGACCGTGAACTCGATTTCACTGTCCCGTGGCCTCGTCAGACGCTAAGTGAGCTTACGAGTGCGGCAATCGGCGTCGAAGTCTCGATCGGGACACCTATTGAAGAGTTACGCGCGCTTTGCATCAAACACGGGGTTGAAGTAAAGCCGGGATACGGCGTGGGCAAGCTTCTTCTTGAGCTCTACGAAAAGACCGTCGAACACACGCTATGGGGTCCGGTTTTCGTGTGCGACTACCCCAAGGAAGTGTCGCCCCTGGCTCGCGACCATCGCTCGATTCCGAACATGACGGAGCGCTTCGAAGGCATCGTCGCCGGCCGCGAATTGTGCAACGGGTACTCCGAATTGGTCGACGCCGCCGAGCAGAAAGCCCGCTTCGAGGACCAGGTTCGCCAATCCGACTACGACGACGAAGCCATGGTCATGGATCACGATTATGTACGCGCCCTTGAATACGGCCTCGCCCCGACCGGTGGCCTCGGTATCGGCATCGACCGCCTCGTGATGTTGCTGACCAACATGCACACCATTCGTGATGTCATCCTGTTCCCCACCCTTCGCCCCGAGGTGTTCGCCGATGCCGGTGCAGGGAAGGGAAGTGGTGATGTGATCGCCCCGGAGTCGGTCATTTCCCCTGCTCACGCCCCCAAGTAACGACCGACAACTCGGCGAGCGGACAGAACGCGCCACAATGGGTGCGTGCGTTTGCGGGACTTCCCCCTCGTGACGCCTCGAAGTCGACGAGTAGTCTGCGCCCTGGCAATAGGCGCGCTGACTATTTCGACCGCGAGAGCGTCAGCCCAAACCGACCCTTCGGGGTCGGTGGTGCCATTGGCCCCGGAGGCCGGGGTGCCTCAACCGCCCACAAGCGCACAGGCCGCCGATACCGCGCCTGTCGCCCCCACGACAACGGTTGCCCCCAAGCGAACACTGGTCATTACCGGCAAGGGCTTCGGCCACGGGCGTGGGCTCGGCCAGTGGGGAGCGTACGGGTACGCCACCCTGCAGGGATGGAGCAGCCGCCAAATCCTCGATCACTATTACGGCGGCACCATCGCTGGCGGTCTGTCGCCCACGTCGGCCCTCGGCGTGCGCATCACCAACCTCGACGCCAAGCCGTTGATGCTGTTTCAACCGAAGGGCCGGCTGTACCTTCGACTCGACAACGACCCCGGCTTTGTTGTGCCTCCGGCCTTCCTCGCCGACGCCGCCGGAGTCGTACCGCTCGCTTCGCCCACGTTGGCGCCCGATCCCGTTGTCGGCGCGGCCGTGACCGTGCCCACCGCCGGGCCGGCTCTGACGACGTCAACGGTTCCGAACCTGTCGACCGCCGTACTTGATCCCCCCCTAACCGCGGGTAGGGGCGCAGCGGTGCGCGTGCGGTTGGCCAACGGCGCATGGGAAATCAGCGACGCCCCCACCTGCGCCGGTCCGTGGACTGTGCGCACTGCGCTCCCTCACCGCACCGTCACCGTGAGTACGGGTCCGCTCGATAGCGCGGCTGGGCCCGACGATCCAGACGCCATGTTGCAGGTGTGCGAAGGCAAGCAACGTCGGGTGTACCGCGGTGATTTCTTGGCCATCACCGATGGCAAGCTGCAACGTGGCGTAAACCTCGTTGGCATGGAGGCCTACCTTCGCGGGGTCGTCCCGAGAGAGATTTCGGCGAGCTGGGGAGACAAGGGCATGGAGGCCGTCAAGGCCCAGGCGGTCGCCGCCCGGTCCTACGCCGCGGCCGAGAAGCGATCGGGCTTTTCCAACACGTGCGACACCATTTCGTGTCAGGTCTACGGCGGTCGGGGCCTCGTGTCGGACAAGGGTTTTTCGTCCCTCGAAGACGCCCGCACCGACCGGGCGATTGCCGAAACGGCCGGCGAGATTCGCGTTAATCCGAAAAACGGCGCGGTCATACGCACCGAGTTCTCCGCTTCCACCGGCGGGTTCACGGCGGGTGGTGAGTTTCCCGCAGTGCCCGATGCAGGCGACGCCATCGAAGCCAACCCGAACCGGGCGTGGGAGCGCCGCCTGGCCGGCACCAGCGTCGGGAAGAGCGCCAAGCTCGGTTCGCTCGTGGACGCCAAAGTCAGCGCCCGAGACGGGTGGGGTCCCGATGGCGGGCGGGCCACCAAAGTGGTGCTGAGCTACGAACGAGGCTCTGTCACCGTCTCCGGGACCGATTTTATGCGGTCGTTCGCTCTCAAGTCGAACTACTTCAACGCTCAGGTCGTCACCGAAGGCCTCGGGGCGCCGCAGGGGGCGCTGATCACCGGCGACGTGGGGCCCGGAGAGGCCTTGACCGGCGATGCCGGTGGCCCCGTTGCCGCCGTGGGGGCCCTACCGAACGGCGCCCTCACCGAGGTCAACGCCGCATCTACGGCGGCGCCAACGCCGGCCGAGTCCACCAAGGTGAAGACGACGAAAGCGCCGGCAACCACGGCGCCCAAGAAGAACCCGAACACCACGATCGTCGCCGTGGCCGTCGCGGTCGGCGCCAGCCCGGTAGTCACCGTGAGCGGCGGCTCGGTTGTCGGCAGCCCGACAACGGTCAAAGCTCCAGCGACAAAGAACACAAAGAAGACAAAGAAGACGGCCTAGCTCTCTGGGTGCCACAAAGGTCTTGGGTGGCAGGGCCGCCGTTTTTGACCCGCTCAGCCACCCGACAACGCTGGCGCCGGTGCTAGACGGCGAGGCGGTCGAGCAATGCGTGGCCGAGGTTGGCCATTTCGGCGCGCGTGGCTGACGGGGGCACTCCGTCGAGACAGGAGCGGGCTTCGTCGGCGAATTTCCGGGCGACACCGATGGCCTGATCGATTCCATCGGACGATCGCACCAGTTTGCGCAGTTGATCAACGCCCAAGCGGTCGACTGGCGACCCGAGCAGACGGGCCAGCTCCTCCCCGATGTGCGGATCGCGTAACGCCCGGAGCACCGGCAACGTGTACACGCCTTCGACCAGATCGTTACCCGCCGGCTTGCCGAGCTGTTCATCCGTGGCCACCACGTCCAAGATGTCGTCAGCGATCTGGAACACCATGCCAATGCGCTGTCCGTACACAGTCAACGCCTCGACCTGCGTCGACGGGAGCCCGCTGGTGATCGCACCGACCCGAGAAGCGGCGGCCATAAGCGACGCAGTTTTGCCATCGATCGAGCGGAAGTACGCCTCCTCACTGCGATCGAGCTTGAACAACGATTGGAACTCCGCCACCTGGCCCTTGCACAACTCGCCGATCGTGTACCCGAGGAGGCCCGACACCTCGACGCCCAACGCCGCAGCGATCTGGGCGGAAACCGCCAGGCAGAAGTCCCCGGCCACGATGGCAATGAAGTTTCCAAACCGCGCATTGGCAGTGGGCGTGCCCCGACGGGTCGCTGCCTCGTCCATCACGTCGTCGTGGTAGAGCGAGCCGAGGTGCACGAGTTCGACAGCCACCGCACCGCGAACGGTGTCGTGGTGGGCAATTCCGGCGCCGGCGTACGCCGAAGCCAACGAGAGCACCGGACGCAGCCGTTTCCCACCGGCGACAATGAGATTGCGCGCAACCTCGGTGAGGAAGGGGTCCTCAGTCACCACCGAGGCGCGGAGTTCCTCCTCGACTCGGTGCAGGTCTTCCTCTAACAGAGGAAGGTGGAGAGGGAGCGCAGATTTGCTCACACGCTCAAGGCTACGGCACGACAGTGATGAACGAGTGAGCTGACCCGAAAAATAGCGATGCCGAACCGGAAGAACAGACCAAATGGCCCCCTCAGGTCGGTCCCACCAATGCCGATGTGACCAACGACAGAGATGGGATCTGCCGAAGATTGGAACGTTGTGCCGCTCTGCGGCGTTGAAAGGTTCATTCAAGCTTCTTGGTGAACAGCAGTCGGTCCGTAAGGAACGGCGCGCCAGTACACTCGGAGGTACCCCCAACGGTCTCGAGGAGGCTCCGTTGTTCGAACGTTTTACTGATCGGGCCCGACGAGTGGTCGTGTTGGCGCAAGAAGAAGCGCGCCTGCTCAACCACAACTACATCGGGACCGAGCACATTCTTCTCGGGCTGATCCATGAAGGCGAAGGCGTTGCCGCCAAGTCTTTGGAGTCGCTCGGTATCTCCCTTGAGGCCGTTCGGGCCCAAGTGGAGGAAATCATCGGCCAGGGAGGGAATTCGCCATCTGGCCATATTCCCTTCACTCCTCGGGCCAAAAAGGTTCTCGAACTGTCACTGCGCGAAGCGCTGCAGCTCGGCCATAACTACATCGGAACGGAGCACATTCTCCTCGGCCTCATTCGTGAGGGCGAAGGAGTGGCCGCCCAGGTGTTGGTCAAGCTCGGGGCCGACCTGTCACGGGTTCGTCAGCAAGTCATTCAGCAGCTCTCCGGGTATCAGGGCTCGGGCCAGGGGGGCGACGCCTCCAAGGGCCAGCCCGCCGCCGCTGGTGTCGGCGCTTCCGCCGGTCAGCCCGACGCCCCTCAGGGCTCGCTCGTGCTCGATCAGTTCGGCCGCAACCTGACCACCCTCGCTCGCGAGGGCAAGCTGGACCCGGTCATTGGGCGCGAGAAGGAAATCGAGCGCATCATGCAGGTGCTGTCTCGTCGCACCAAGAACAACCCGGTGCTCATCGGTGAGCCGGGAGTGGGCAAGACCGCCATCGTGGAAGGCCTGTCGCAGCGCATCGTCGCCAACGACGTGCCAGACACGATCAAGGACAAGCAGGTGTACACGCTTGACCTCGGTGCCCTCGTGGCTGGTTCGCGATATCGCGGTGATTTCGAAGAGCGCCTGAAGAAGGTCCTCAAAGAAATAAAGACCCGTGGCGACATCATCTTGTTCATCGACGAAATCCACACTCTCGTCGGTGCCGGTGCCGCGGAGGGCGCAATAGACGCCGCCAGCATCCTCAAGCCGATGTTGGCCCGCGGCGAACTCCAGACGATCGGCGCCACGACCACCGAGGAATACCGCAAACACCTGGAGAAAGACGCTGCTTTGGAGCGCCGATTCCAGCCCATCAAGGTCGAGCAGCCGTCGGTCGCTCATGCCATCGAGATCCTCAAGGGCCTGCGCGAGCGCTACGAAACCCATCACCGCGTCACCATCACCGACCAGGCCCTGGTGGCTGCGGCGAACATGGCCGATCGGTACATCGCTGATCGCCAGCTCCCGGACAAGGCGATTGACTTGATCGACGAAGCGGGCGCCCGCCTGCGTATCAAGCGGATGAAGACCCCGCCGGACTACCGCGAACTGGAGAACGAAATCGCCAAGGTCCGAAAGGACAAGGAAGCAGCGATTGAGAACCAGCAGTTCGAAGCTGCGGCCAACCTCCGTGATCAGGAGAAAGAACTCCTCGAGCGCAAGGGAGCAAAAGAAGTCGAGTGGAAGGCCGCTGGCGTCGACCTCTTCGACGAAGTCGACGAAGAGGCCATCGCCGAAGTGCTCGCCATGTGGACCGGCATTCCGGTGGCCAAGCTCACCGAAGCCGAGACCGAGAAGCTCCTGCGTATGGAGGAAGAACTCCATAAGCGAGTGATCGGTCAGGAGGACGCCGTGGTGGCCGTTTCGCGTGCCGTCCGCCGGACCCGGGCCGGTCTGAAGGACCCGAATCGCCCGAGCGGTTCGTTCATCTTCCTCGGCCCCACCGGTGTCGGCAAGACCGAGTTAGCCCGCACGCTGGCTCAGTTCCTCTTTGGCGACGAACAGTCCATGATTCGTTTGGACATGAGCGAGTACCAGGAGAAGCACACCGTTTCTCGTCTCGTCGGCTCCCCCCCGGGATACGTCGGGTACGACGAAGGTGGCCAGCTCACTGAAGCTGTTCGCCGTCGCCCGTTCTCCGTCGTGCTGTTCGACGAAGTGGAAAAGGCTCACCCGGACGTGTTCAACACGCTTCTTCAGATCCTCGAAGATGGTCGCCTGACCGACTCCCAAGGTCGGTCAGTGGACTTCAAGAACACCGTCATCATCATGACGTCGAACCTCGGTACGGCCGAGCTCCGCAAGGGGAACCTCGGTTTCTCGAAGTCGAGCGAAGCGGTCACGTACGAGAAAATGAAGGAAAAGGTCATGGTCGCCCTCAAGGCGCACTTCCGGCCGGAATTCCTGAACCGTATCGACGACACGATCGTGTTCCACGAGTTGGCCATGAGCGAAGTCGTCCAGATGGTGGACTTTATGGTCCGTCGTCTGTCCACGCAGTTGGCTCTGCAGGGCATCACGGTGGAACTCACCTCCGATGCGCGGTTGGAACTGGCCCGCCAAGGCTACGACCCGACCCTTGGAGCTCGACCGCTTCGACGGGCAATCCAGCGTCTCATCGAGGATCCGTTGTCGGAAAAGCTCCTCAATAAGGACTTCCACACCGGCCAGGCGATTCTGGTGGATGCTCTCGATGGTGAGATTGTCTTTACTTCCACCGACATTGTCGTCCCCGACGACGCATCGGGAGCCGATGAGCCGGTGGCCACGCCGTCGGACTAATAGTTCGCCCGCTTGCGGGCAGTAGCTGTCTTGGCGAGGGCCCCGCTTCGTTGGGGCCCTCGCTCGCGTCTGTGGCCCGCTTCCCGTGGCGGGGGCCGTTCACCCACTACTTTGGCGGGTCGTGGGAAACGGTTTACGGCTCCGTCTCCAATCTCCCGGTTCCGGGCCACGTCTTGGCGGGACCGTCCTTGCGCTCGTTTTCGGGTTGCTCCTGCTCAGCGGCTGCAAGGTCGATGTTTCCGTAACGATTACCTCCGATTCGTTCGGGGCCGGGCACATCGCCGTAGACGCGTTGCTCGATCGAGATGCGTCGACGACATTCGCCGGTCCGGTGGAGCAGACCGCGGAGCGCATCGACATTGCCGACCTACGACAGGCGGGTTGGGAGGGTCCGGGGTTACAGCGTCGAACGAACGGGTCCACATTTTCCCTCCGCCACCGTTTCACCACGGTGGATGAGGGCAACGAACTCCTCGCCCAACTTTCAGCCACCGACGGTCCGTTTGGTCAGCTCACTTTGACTCGAACCCGGTCACCGATTTCCACCACGGTCACCCTTCGGGGTCCGGGCGATTTCCGCCGTGGCCTCGATGCCTTCGGCGACGCCAAGATCGCCGCCCTCACCGGGTCCGGCGCCTTTGGCCTGAGCGAAACCGAAGTACTCCGCCAGACGAACGCCGCGCACATAAATGACGTGCTGGCGATCAAGGTCATGTCCGATCTCGTCGGCACCCGTGCGGCATGGACCCTTCCCGCGGGTCAGGCGACCCCCATTCGGGCGTCGGGCCAACAAGCCCAATGGGCGACGATTGGCGGCGCCGCCGCGGCCTTAGCCACGTTGGTGCTCTTCGTCGCACTCCGGAGCCGAAAGGATGCAAGGTGAAACGCGTTCCGCTGATGACCGTTGCCGGTGGGCCATGGCGACGATGACGAAGCGCGTTCCGCTGATGATCGGTGTGCTCACGGCCATTGGCGCAGTCGCGGCAACGGCGATCCTCTTCAGTATGAACCCGGCGGAAATTCCAAGCCCGCCGCTGGAGCCCACCGAACTCCTCCAGGATGCTTCGTTCGAGCAGCCCGCGAACGTCGGCGCGTGGACGGCGTCGGTAACGAACTTCACCACCACCGGCGACTCCCGAGCGCACAACCTGGCCCGAGTTGGGCGGCTTCGCCGCGGCACCGTGAGTCAGGATGTACTGCTCACGCCGGTGCGCGGACGGCCGTACCGGTTCTCGGTATGGATTCGTGGCACGTCGGCCGATACAACGAGTCCGGCGAGGGCAACGACTGCGGCCGCGGCGCGGGGCGTGATCCGGGCGCAGACAGCGTGTGCTGCAGGTGATGAAATCGCCGAGTCGCCGTTCGCCGTGGGGCCCGTGTGGACAGAATTCGTCGCCACAGTGCAGCCGGTCAAGGGGGAGCGATGCACGATGCGGGTCGGCGTCAGCGTGGCGTCGGGCCAAGTTGACCTGGACGACGCCACATTCGGCGACGCGGGACTCATCAATGGCTCGTTCGAGCTGGGGCCGGCGACCGTATCGCCTGAGTCCTGGACCGTCGACCCCGGCACTCTGGCCGCCGTGGCCTCGGACGGCGCGGCTGACGGCCATCGCTTTGCCCGCATCACCACCCGATCGGCCCAGGCGGGCATTCGCCAGGACGTTCCGGTCGATCCCTCCACGGAGCCCCTCCTCGCACGGGCGGCGGTGCTCCTTCGAGCCGTTGCCGCTCCCACCAAAGCAATCGTCGAGTACCGGGAGCCGTGTGGCACCACCGTGCATCGGGTGGCGATAACGGTCGGCCGTCAGTGGCAACGGGTGACCGTGAGCCAGCCGAAGCTGGCCGGGGAGGCCGTCCCGCCGTCGCTCATAAAGATCGACGGTGTCCCCTGCGCCGGCCAGGTCGCCATTGTATTGCCCACGCCCGGAAGCATCGATGTCGATGGTGCTGAGCTCGGCCTGCGTTCGTATTGGCCTCCCGAGGGCAGTCCGAGTTACCGCAAGGTCGTCCGCGCTCGACGTACGGCCACCGACTCGACGGTGGCTTAAGCGAGCGCCGGACGGAGCAAGCGAACCGGCATCCTCCGAAAATGTCATACCCCTTCCCCTACGGTGGGGAGATGCTCGGTCCGTGTCCTCCCGCCCCATCCGTCGACCGTGCTCAGCGGACCACCCAATGACCAAGGTCGCACCCCGGGCGCTGCGGGGGAAAACGGTCTTCCGTTGCGCCGAGTGCGGTGCCCCCGCACCGAAGTGGGCCGGCCGATGCGCCTCATGCGGTGCGTGGAATTCGCTCCACGAAGAGCTTGAGGTACCTCTCGGGTCAGTGGCCGGCGGTGGGGCCGTTCGCCCGTCCGAAGCCGCTCGCCCGATCGGCGAGGTCAGCCTCAACGAGTGGACCGCCCGGTCCACCGGAGACGCCGAGGTCGATCGAGTGCTCGGCGGCGGCCTGGTTCCCGGCTCGGTGACCGTCCTCGGCGGCGAGCCGGGCATCGGGAAGTCCACCCTTCTCCTCCAGGTGTTGGCGTCGATGGCCAACGGAGGCGCCCGGTCGCTTCTCGTGAGCGGTGAGGAATCGTTGCAGCAGGTCCGTCTTCGAGCCGAACGGCTTGGCGCCCTGCCGAAAGAATTGTGGCTCGCCGCCACCACGATGCTCCCGGAAGTTCTCGGTCACCTCGCAGACGTGGAACCGAGCATCGTGGTGATCGACTCGATTCAAACGATGGTGGACCCCCAGTTGAGTTCTGCCCCGGGCAGTGTCACCCAGGTGCGCGAGTGCGCCCATGCGCTCGTGCGGGTGGCCAAGCAACGGGGGATCGCCGTGATCCTGGTGGGTCATGTCACGAAGGAGGGATCGCTGGCCGGCCCGCGGGTCCTCGAGCACATTGTTGACACCGTCCTGTCGTTCGAGGGTGATCGCTACCACGCCATGCGGCTCCTGCGGGCGGTGAAGCATCGATTCGGGGCAACGGGCGAACTCGGGCTATTCGAAATGGCCGAGGAGGGTCTCGTCGGGGTGGCCGATCCGAGTACTCGGTTCCTTGGCGACCGCCGAGGTGGTGTCGCCGGGTCCGTCGTCACGTGCGCCATGGAAGGGGCCCGTCCACTTCTCGTGGAAACGCAGGCGCTCGTCACCGAATCGAACATGAACATGCCTCGGCGCAGCGCGCAGGGAGTCGATGGGGGTCGGCTGGCGCTCCTCCTCGCCGTCCTCGATCAGCATGCGCGCATACGGCTTGGCTCGTGCGACGTTTTTGCCTCAGCCGCCGGTGGCGTCCGCCTCAATGAACCCGCGGCGGACCTTGCTGTAGCTCTCGCCATCGCATCGGCAAGTGCCAGCAAGGCGATCGACTCCACCACCATCGCCGTGGGCGAAATCGGTCTCGGGGGTGAGGTCCGCTCGGTTGCCCACCTCGCTCGACGTCTCCAGGAAGCGGCTCGCCTCGGCTTCACCACGGCGATCGTGCCCGCATCCGTCGGCGATGCTCCGTCGGGTTTGCGTCTTATCAAAGTGACTGACATTGCCTCAGCGGTAAGCGCGCTGGGTATTCCGATCGTGGCCCGAAAGGTTCGGTTCGGAGGTGGCAACGGTGGCGGCGGTGGCGGAAACGGTGGCGGCGGAGGACGGGGTGGCGGAAACGGCGGGGTCGAGGAGTCCTGGTATTCGAAGCCATGGGGGCGGTCGGGGGCGACGGGGAAATCGACCGACAACTACGACGACACCGCGGACTCAGCTGAGCGAGACGATTACTGAGGGCACCGGCGAGCAATGCCTCGCTCCGTCATATCCTCGTGTTCAACTACCACGTGCACATATTACTTCCTGGGTGGTCGGGGCCGAAACCGATTCTCGGTTCAGCGGACCGCTTAGGTTGGGAGCTTCATGGTTCTGCGATCATCTCCGCTTCTGCAAAGCGCGGTTCGCCTCGTCTCGCCCGGTCAGCCGCTGCGCGATGGGCTGGATCGTATTCTTCGGGCCAAAACCGGCGCACTTGTCGTCGTTGGCGACGGACCGGACGTGCTGGCGATCTGCTCAGGCGGGTTTCTTCTCGACGCTGAATACTCCCCCCAGCGTCTCTCCGAGTTGGCCAAGATGGACGGCGCCATCATCCTGTCGGCGGACGCCTCGCGCATCGCCCGCGCCAATGTTCACCTGCTGCCTGATCCGCGCACTCCCACCGCCGAGACGGGTACCCGCCATCGCACGGCCGAACGGGTCGCTCGGTCCATCGACGTGCCCGTCGTTGCCGCATCCGAAGAGATGTCCGTGATCACCGTGTATCGACGCGATACCCGTCATCAGATTGAATCGATCGGGGACATTCTCGATCGGTCAGCCCAGGCCTTGGCCACGCTGGAGCGCTACCGCAATCGCCTCGATACAGTCCTAAGTATACTTACGAATCACGAACTTGATGGTCACGTTACGGTCAAGGAATTGGCGATCGCATTGCAGCGCGTCGAAATGGTCCGTCGACTCGGCGAAGAAGTCCAGGGATTCACCATTGAGCTGGGGGCCGATGGAAGGTTGCTGGAGTTGCAGCTCGGCGAACTGTTGGAAGGCATGGATCGCGAGCGAGCGTTCCTCGGTCGGGATTACCAACTGCCCGGCATCGATCGGCTGGCGGGACTCACCACCGAAAACCTCCTGGACGTGGACGAGGTCATCGACGCCGTGTGGTTGAGCGAGCGAAACGCCGCCAAGAGCAAGACCATGCTCGTGCCCAAGGGGTACCGGGTGCTCGCCCGTATTCCTCGCCTGCCGGACGCCATGATTGCCAAGGTGGCCGAGCATTTCGGTGGCCTGCCGAACCTGGTCAAGGCAACGGTCAGCGGGCTCACGCAGGTCGACGGTGTCGGTGAGGTTCGAGCAAGGGCTATACGAGATGGCCTCGTTCGTATTGTGGACGCCGCCAACGTTGGTTAAACGGCGATTCGGGAACCGATCAGCTGGAGCGCATCGTGAGCTTGCGCCGGTCAACGATGCGGTACATCCGCTCACGCTGATCGAGCCAGCCCAACCGGACGAAGGCGGCAATCGCCTTATTCACCCGCTCGCGCGAAGCCCCGATCATCCCGGCCAATTCTTCCTGGGTGATCGGCAGGGTGAATTCGTCGTTGTCGCCAGCGATTTCCAGCAACCGCTTGGCGGTACGGCCGGTGACGTCGAGAAACACCGAGTCGGCGAGGGCCTCATCGGCGGCGCGCAAGCGGCGAACAAGCAGTCCCATGACGCTCCACAGCACCTTGGCATCGTGTTCGAGGAACTCACGCAGCACCGTGAACGGCACGGAAACGACCTCGCTGGACTCCAACGCCCGAGCCCCGGCGGACCGTCCGACATCGTCGAAGAGCGCCATCTCGCCGAAGAGGTCGGTGGGACCCATTAGAGCGAGGACGGACTCGCGACCGTCTGGAGAAGTGTTGGCGATGGCGATTCGACCCGACATAACGAGAAACAAATCGGTGGCGGGATCGGTCTCTTTGAAGACGTAATCGCCCCGGTGATGGGTCGTTTTTCGGGCCGCAACGCTGAGGGTGGACAACGCCTCGTCATCGAAGCCAGCAAAGAACTCGTTTGATCGAAGGGCGTCGGCAGTAACCACGTCCGAGACTGTACCCTTCGACCAATCAACATGTGACCCGGGCCACAACGAATGGGGATGGGCCCCCGAAAAGCGCCCGAAAATTGCGGTCTTCGTCAACGCGTCCGGTGATTGAGGCTCTGTCCGGTAGACTCTCTACCCGCTAGTTCGTGTGTTCTCGCTGTTCGAGGCACACGAGGTCCTCTACCAGGAGCCGCTTCATGACGACGTTCGACGTCGGCGACAAGGTCGTCTATCCCCACCACGGTGCCGCCATTATCGAGCGCCGGGAGAAGCGCACGATTAATGGGGAGGAACGGGAGTATCTGGTCCTCAAGGTGGCCTACGGCGACCTGACCCTGTCAGTTCCAGCGGAAAACGTCGAGAAGGTCGGACTTCGAGACGTCATTAACGACGAAGAAGTCGAAGAAGTCTTCGCCGTGCTCTCCAAGAAGGAAGCACGTATGCCCACGAACTGGTCCCGCCGGTTCAAGAACCACGTCGAAAAGCTCAAGTCTGGTGATATTTACCAAGTCGCGGAGGTCGTCCGTAACCTGTCGATCCGGGACAAGGACAAGGGACTCTCGGCGGGCGAGAAGCGCATGTTGGTGAAGGCTCGTCAGATCCTCGTGTCTGAACTTACTTTCGCGCTGAATGTCGACGAAGAAACGGCGGAGAAGAAGCTCTCCGACGCCCTCGCCTGACCGGACGTCGGACCGCCCGCATGCCCATCGTGCGCTTCAGCGTGCGGGCCGTTGAACGACCATCGGTGGCGGGCCCGGCGATCGCCTGGCGAGCCATCAAATGTTGACCCCAAGGCCAATGCGATGATGGCCGACCGTTCCGACGTCTGGGCCATCGTGGTTGCCGCAGGCACGGGCTCTCGGTTTGGAGGAGACGTCCCCAAGCAATTTGTGACCCTCGGAGATCGGCGCGTCCTCGATCACTCGTTGGGCCTCATGCGCCGGGTATGTGCGGACCGTGTCGTGCTCGTGGTCGCCGCCGACCGGGCCGCCGACCCTGAGCCGCTCGCTGGCATCGTCGTGGCGGGTGGAGCCACGCGCACGGAATCTGTCCGGGCCGGCCTGTCCCAGGTACCGGCCAGTGCCGCGGTGGTCCTGGTGCACGACGCCGCCCGTCCCCTCGTTCCGCCGGTGGTTGTCGAACGCCTCCTCGGCGCTCTGGCCGACGGTGCCGATGGCGCCGTCCCCGGGTTGGCCGTGACCGACACCGTAAAGGTCATTGACGCGTCTGGCACGATCATCCAGACTCCTAATCGGTCCACCCTTCGCGCCGTGCAGACCCCGCAAGCGTTCAAGGCGGACGTGCTGCGGCGCGTACTCGTCGAGGGAGCCAATGCCACCGACGACGCGGCGTTAGTCGAAAGCGCGGGCGGGCGCGTTGTCGTCGTTCTGGGTGATCCGCTGGCTCGGAAAGTCACCACCGACGAAGATCTGGCGTGGCTCGTTGATCGACTTGCGGGCTATCCCGAACCACTCGACGGGGCCCAAACATGACCGACTCCTCGTTTCCCGACCTCCGCGTGGGCCAAGGATTCGACATCCACCCGTTCTCC
>JAYVSS010000148.1:0-1509 GCA_043775075.1 Acidimicrobiia bacterium | reverse complement strand
CGCAACAATCCAGCGGGCCTCGGCGACGATCCCTGTGTGTGCCAGGTCAAAGATTTGGCGGGCCTGTTCGGCACGGAGCCGGTCGACGGTGCCAGGCAGGATAGGGATGGTGCGCACCGTCGACGTTTTCGTGTCCTTCAAGCGTTGCGTGCCGTCGACCGTGGTGGCAGCGTTCCGGACAGTCAACGTGCCCTCCTCGAAGTCGGCGTCGGACCATTGCAACGCCACCAGCTCACCACGCCGGCATCCAGTGACAACGGCCAGGTGGACCAGCAGCCCAAAGCCGGTGCGGTCCGCCTCGTCGCACAACGCCCGAACCTCGGCGGCGGTCGGGAGGCGCTTCTCCAGTTTCGCCCGCCCTTTCGGTGCTTTCGATTCCCGCACCGGGTTCACCGTGATGATTCTGCGCTCGACGGCAGCCCGCATCGCGCCGGACAGAACCGCCCGTGCCTGACGTGTCGTCGCTTTCGCCGAACCGCGCCGGGTCATCGCAGACGTCATAGCGTTGACCGAGGCGGTGGTCACCTCCGACACACGAAGATGACCGAGCGCGGGGACGAGGTGAAGGGCGATGTAGCGGCCGTAGCCGTGGCGGGTGCGTGGGGCGAGGTCTGATCGGGTTGCGAGCCACTCGTTGAGCCAGTCAGACATCGTCGGGTCCGTCGCCGTGCGGTTCCCACGTTCTTGTCTGCGGAGACGCTCGGCCGCTTTGAGGGCACGTTGCGCGTCGACTCGGGTCCGTTCGGTGCCACCGAGCCGGATGTAACGCCCCGCAGCGTCCTTGCGGCCGGATGTGGTTTGCCACCGCCACGCACCTGAGGGGAGTTGCACGATCGTCATAGCTCGAAGTTTCGCACACGGATTCGCACACGATTTGATCGGATCGTGTGCAAACCCTGTGTTTACGGTAGGCCGCCGGGGTCTCGATCCCCGCACCAACAGATTAAAAGTCTGTTGCTCTAACCCGATGAGCTAGCGACCCGTTGAAAACGTTAGTCGCCCGGCTTCCCTCGTGGAGGCGTGGTTTTGCCCGGTCCGTTGGCTTCTCCCCCAGCGAACTTCGGTTTGCCCAGTACCTTGGTATTCATGCGGCTTCTGGTCATTGAGCACGAGTCAGACTCTGGCCCAGCGCTGCTTGGACGCCGGGCCGTCGAGCGGGGTTTCGACCTTGATGTTCGGGTACCGAAGGAGCAAACTCTGCCACCGACGACCGAGGAATACGATGCCGTGCTCAGCTTGGGAGCGTCTCCGAGCGTAAACGACCCGGCGATTTCGGCGTGGTTCGAACCGCACGTGGCGTTGCTCCGAGACGCCAACGAGCGGAGTGTGCCGATCCTTGGGGTGTGTTTCGGCGCCCAGGCGTTGGCGGTTGCGCTCGGCGGTTCCGTGTACCGAACGTCGGCGCCGGAAGTGGGCTGGTACACGGTGGAGAGCACCGCTCCGGAGCTCATCGAGCCCGGCCCGTGGCTGCAATGGCATGTCGACGCCGTGACCCCACCGCCCGGCGCG
>JAYVSS010000147.1:0-18185 GCA_043775075.1 Acidimicrobiia bacterium | reverse complement strand
CGCGGCTGCATGAACTGGAGATCCCCACGTTGATCGTGACCGGCATCGACGATCACAAGTTCACGGCGCTAGGAGAACGCCTCACGGAAGGCCTTCCGTTGGCCACGCACCGCCAACTGGTCGACACCGGGCATAGCTGCCCGGCCGAGCGGCCGCAGGAGTTCGCCGCGCTCGTCGGCGGGTTTATTGCGGAGTTTTAAGAATGGGTTTCGCTGTCTTCGGGATGCCCCCTGTGTTGTAGGACATTTTTGGGTCCACCAGCACCCACCGAGCCACGCCTAGCTCGTCGACTGCGTCAATCTGCGCGCGCACATCGGCCGGTCCATTCGGGCGGCCCTCCGAGAAGTCCTGGAGGAACGGCAACATTGCTGCGTCCGTGGAGGAAATCTTCCGAAAGACCGCCTTGATTGCCGCAGCCACGATGTCATGGGGCGACGCCGCGGGGTTCGCCACCCCGAACGTACCCAGTGGGAATCGAGACGGAAAGAGCTTCGGAGCAATGTAGTCAACGATCGGAGCTAGCCGGGCCAAATTCTGCCCGTAGGCGCTCGGATCCTCGATTGACGCCCCGAGCACCGTGATCCCGAAACCGACATCGAGCCCGCGCAGCTGAGCCCCCGCTCGGCGAGTAAAGGCGGCCAGCGATTCGTCGAGCCCGGCGAGGCCCGGGGGAAGTCCGCTGAGTTGCATTGAGCTTCGATCCCCACGAGGGCGCCGGACGTCATCGAGGATGAGGTCGTCAATTCCCGAGTTCGCCACCTCGGCGACGATGTCGAGTACGTACTGCTGGGCATCGGGGTTCACCGGGTTGGCGAACACGCCGTCCGAACCGACAAACGGCTCTCCCGCCACGGTACGGACGACGCGATCGAGCTGGCCGCCTTTGACCGCATCGGCGACGTAGAGCGGGTCACGGAACGCCACCACTCGTCCAACAACACGAATGCCCTTGGCGTGCAGTTCATCGACGGTACGGCGGAGATCGAGCACGCCGGACCCGGCGCCCAGACTCACCGCTTTGGCCACGGAAGATGTGTAGGCCAGGTTGCCCTCTTCATCTTTGAGCGTCAGCATCACCGCATTGATTTGGCCATTGGCCGCCATGCGGAATGTTGGGTCACGCACCGACCGGATGAGCCAACCGCGCGGGGTGACGTGGACGGCACGGATTTTCTGTTTCTGCAGTCGGGTGCGCACCAGTCGTCGGCGTTGATTGTGGGCGGCGTCGGTAGCAACAATCTCGACGGTGCCGATCGGGGCCCGCCGAAAATCCGCCCGAAACGTCCCCTTGGTCGGTCCGTCTTTGACCACCGGAACGACCACTCCGTTCACCCGGAGTTCAACGCCCACCTCCGTCGAACCCTCAATGACGAGGGCACTCCCGCCAACGTTGCGTCGGGCCTGCACCGAAAGATCGGGACGGACTCGGTCGACGACGAAGTGCAGTTCGCGGTGGGCCGGGCCCCGCCACAGCACCGATGAACCGGACCGCACCGAAAGCTGGTGGGGTCCATCGGCCAGCGCCGGGGGCGGTGTCCAGACGGCGTAGTCGGCTTTTCGCACAATCGCCACGACCTGTCCGTCCAAACGGACATCGAGTCCGGCCAGCGCCGTGGTCGGCCCCACCACGATCTTCACCTTGAGACGCTTAACGCCCGATGCCTTAAGGATCGACCCGGATTTCATCCCGCTCATCGCCAGTCGGTTCTGCGGGACGGCAAACGGCACCAACGCCCCAGCCGTAGCGAGGGCGAGCACAACGATGGCCGCAGTATTGAATTGGCGGGTGGCTGACGGCGGCTTCGAGGTCCGTCCCGGATCAACCGTCTGGCCGAGTGTCGGGCGCCCCGATCGGGCCAGCCGGCGCAGCGCGTCGTCGGGATGGCCGCCGCGACGAGACGTCGAGCGCCGGGTCACTCAGCCTTCACCGGATTGCGCCCCGCTCATCAGCGCAGCACCGCCAACTCTGCCCATCGTCACAGCAGCGCGCCGATCGAAACCAGCGCCCCCACGGCCAGCTGCACTTTCCCGGTGGCACCAAGCACCGCAATAAGCGAACGCCCCTGCGCCCCGGCGCGCACAACACGTATCGGCGCAATCGCCACAACCGCCCCGGCGAGACCAAGGAGCACCCAGGGACGACGAAGCACGACGGCCAGTGCCACCACGCCCACCAGGGACCCCGCCACCAGCGCAAGATAGAACTGGCGGGTGCGGCGATCGCCGAGGCGAACCGCCAACGTGCGCTTTCCGACTATCGAGTCCCCCGGGATGTCTCGGAGATTGTTCGTCACCAGCAACGCCGTGGCCAGCAACCCCACCGGAAGCGATCCAACGAAACAGGCCACGGACAATCGTTCGTGTTGCACGAACGCTGACCCCGCCACGGCCACAACACCGAAGAAGACAAACACGAAGACTTCGCCTAGCCCGGCGTAGCCGTACGGCCGGGGTCCTCCGGTGTAACCCCAAGCCGCGACGATCGCCCCCAGCCCGACGGCGATGAGCCACCAACTGGTCAACAACGCCAAGACCAGTCCGCATGCGGCGGCCACGCCGAAGGAGGCGAACGCCGCCGCCTTCACTGCTTTGGCCGACTTGACCTTCGAGCCAACGAGACGCAGGGGTCCGACCCGAGCATCGTCGGTGCCCCGGATACCGTCTGAGTAGTCGTTGGCGTAGTTCACGCCCACCTGGAGGGCCAACGAAACGACCAACGCCAGGCCGGCGCGAACGACGCTGGTCGTCGTTCCGGCAGGACGTTGCACGTGGGCGATGACCGTGCCGACCACAACCGGGACGACGGCGGCGGGAAGCGTACGCGGCCGCGCCCCGAGCACCCACGCCTTCAGCCCGGATGGAGGAACAGCCGTCACCGGGGTACCCGACGGTGACGGTGATGAGGGGGAAGTGAGTGGGCCGGCCACGACCAACAACCGTAACCCGCCTACCGTTGGAGTCCGTATGCACCGAATGCACCGTGGGCTCGTTGTCGTTGCAATGGTCACCCTGGGCGCGGTTTTCGCCACTGCTGCGTTAGCCAAGGCCAACGACCTTGCGGCCGCCGAAACCTCGGCTCGCGATCTCGGGGTGCCGAGCCGGTGGGCCAAGTACGTGGCCCGACTCCTCCCTGCCCTCGAAGCATCAATTGCCGTGTTGCTCGCCGTCGGCCTGCTTCGACGCTCCGCTGCGGTGATCGGGGCGACCTTGGCGATCGTGTTGCTGCTGTCATTCACCACGGCAATTGTTCGGACGCTACGCGACGGACGAACCCCGGTTTGTCAGTGTTTCGGCTCGCTGCGGAGTCGTCCGATTGGACCCGACGCCATCGTTCGCAACCTCGCCCTCCTCGTTCTTGCCGTCGTCACGACGGTCGGATGACGACCGTCCGGCGGCAACTCGTTGCCCTCGATCTTCCCGGCGGTCCGGAGTTCGTCCGGCATCTGCGAGCGGCGTGGGACAACGGGCAGGCCGTGCTTCCCATTGATCAACGGCTGGCCGCCACCGCCCGCCACCGCCTCCTCGACACCATGGCGCCGTCGATCGTCATCGATTCGTCGGGAACGCATCAGCGACCCGGTGGCGTGCCCGTCCTCGACGACGATGCGTTGATCGTCGCCACCTCCGGCACGACCGGATACCCGAAGGGCGTGGTGTTGACGCATACGGCAATCGCCGCATCCGCAGTTGCGACGAATGCTCGCCTGGCCATCGACCCGAACACCGACCGCTGGTTCGCCACGCTCCCCCTCGCCCACATCGGCGGTTTGGCCGTGGTGATGCGCGCTCTTGCTAGTGACACGCCGGTAACGGTCGTTCCGGCCTTCGATCCGGTGGCCACCAACGAGGCCCGGCGATGTGGCCACACCCGAACATCGCTAGTCGTCACGGCGCTGGCGCGAGTGAACGCCGCGGGCTGGCGAACCATCCTCGTTGGTGGTTCGGCGATGCCTGCGGAGCTCCCGGTAAACTGTATGCGCACATATGGAATGACAGAGACCGGCTCCGGTGTTGTGTACGACGGAATTCCCCTGCAGGGCGTCGGCGTGACCATCGCTGAAGACAGCGAGATCTTGCTCGATGGGCCGATGCTGCTGCGGGCCTACCGAGGACTCGACGGACCCGGCTCGGCCGATCCCGACGGGTTCGACCCGAAAGACTCGTCCGGCCGTTTTGCCACTGGTGATGTGGGCCGATTCGACAACCACGGCGCGTTGCAGGTCTTTGGCCGTACCGGCGACGTCATCGTGACCGGTGGCGAAAAAGTGTGGCCCGATGCGGTGGAACGAGCGCTCGTAGGGCTTCCAAATGTCCGCGAGTACGCCGTGGCCGGCCAACCCGATTCCACCTGGGGTAGTCGAGTCACGCTGTTTGTCGTACCCTCCGGACCTGCGCCGCGCCTGGCCGAAGCGCGCGAGTTCGTGCGGAACGCCTTCGCCGCCTACGCCGCGCCCCGCGCACTCGTTCTGCTCGACGCCCTTCCTCGAACCGAATCGGGCAAAGTCAATCGCACAATACTCAGCACACTTACTATTCCGCCAATCGAACATCTGCTCTAGAGAACGGGACCGTTTGAGGTTGGACAGAGTGGAATGCGTGCGCCATGCTTCGGCAGCGCGCCTCGATGGAGGCGGATTAGGCACAAAAACAGCGAGCGCCCCCGAGCACTTCGGACTGTATCGGTCGGTGGTCGACGCTGTCGTTTCCGCCGCGTCGAACCAGCCGGTACTCCTTGTCCTCGACGATGTTCATCTTGCTGATCTATCGACGCTGCGCCTGATTCGCTGCGTGGCGCGGAGCCTTCGCACCACCTCCGTCACCATGGCAATCAGTTGCGTGCGGTGAATGACGTTCGGCACGTTGCCGGAGATGAGTGCGATGCGCTGTTCGATCTGCTCGCCACGGCCAACTCCGTCGTCGTCGAGGGCCTCGTCCTCGAGTCGATCCGTGCCCTGGTCGTCGAGCAAATGGGGGCAAAGCATCCGCTGAGCCGAACCGATGAGACGGCGCTCGATCTGGCCCAGCTCACCGGCGGAAATCCGCTCTTGATCGGTGAGGCACTGATGGGAGGACTGCACCTCGAACCAACAGCCTTGGTGCATCGCGTCGGCCGACTGCTCCGACATCGCCTCGACGGTCTCGACGAGATGGATATGGCGGTGCTCGCCGCCGGTGCCGTAATGGGGCCGACAGCCACGGTTCACGAGATTGCCAAAGTGTCCGACCTGCCGTCCGAAAGCGTCCGACGCAGCCTCAACCGAGCGACGCAACGGGGGCTCATCACGGGTATGCGTGATTGCGTGTTTGCTCACGGACTGCTGCGTGAGACCCTCCTCCAAGGGATCGGTAACGATGCCGTCTGCGCACTCCAAAAACGTTGTGCTGACGCTCTCGACGAGGGCGTAGGGGAACGGCTACCGGAAGTCGATCGAACGACCCGCATCGCCAAGCTCAGATTGTCTGCGGCACAGCACCTTGGCGGAGAGTCTGTGGACCGGGCGGTACAGTCGACACGGCGAGCCGTGAACGACGACGTCAGTCGATTCGGTCCGGCGGCGACCGCACCGATGCTTCACGAACTTGTCAAACTGGTTGAAGACGCCGGGCGTCGGGTTCCCGAAGACCTACTGGTCGAACTAGGTCGAGCAGAACTGGCCGGTGGCAACGTCGCTCGTGCGCGACGGCGATTCGATCAAGCCATCGAAGCGACCGATGACCCGGCCGTCTACAGCAAAGCCGTTCTCGGTCGAGGAGAACTTGCCGTGTTCGAGCACCGTTCCCACGAGGAGATCGTCGAACTCGAACGGCTCGTCGAAATGGCTCACACGCGCATTGACGGAATCGACAAGACGCTGCAGCTTCGCCTTGAGGTCCTGGCGGCACGCGAACGATGGTTGCGTCGTCGGGGGCGCACCGATGCCGTATCCGTTGCCGTCGACGCAGTCCGATCGTGTGGTGACCCGACGGCCACGGCCCACGCGCTCCTAAGCCTGCACCATGTCCTCCTCGGCCCGCAGGACAGGCAACGTCGTAAGGAGATCGCCAACGAACTTCTGGACCTTGCCCCCCAGCTCGGCGACGCGTTTATTGCGCTCAATGGATCCATGTGGCGCGTCGTCGGCCTTTTTCTCGCAGGAGACGATGCCGCCGTGCGCGCATTGCGCGAACTGCGTGCGCACGCTGATGCCCTTCAGGCGCAGTCGGTCCTCATCGCCGTGTCACGGATCGACGTGATGCTCCTCATCCGATCAGGTCAGTTCGAGGAGGCATCCCAAGCCGCTTTACGGGTCTTCGAGCAGGCGACCGAATTCGGGGATGCCGACGCTTTCGGGTACTACGCAGGTCATCTGATGGCGATCGATTGGATCCGAGGACGCAGCGACGAGCTGCTCGATATGGCGCGCCAGGTCGTCGATCAGCAAGCGGAGTGAACGATCCATCGGACGTGTTCGAAGCAGCTCGGGCCATCGTGTTGCAGCACTATCACTGGATCATCGTGCACGAGTTCCTGCCACAAATCGTCGGACAGGAACTGGTGGATGATGTGCTCAAGCGCGGTGGAAAGTTCTATCGACCACGTGAGAAGCAAGCATCCATCCCGGTGGAGTTCCAGGGGGCGGCATATCGCTTCGGTCATTCCAAGATTCGTCCGTCATACCGGGCCAACCTTGCCGGCGACAATGGCAATCTGTTGTTCGCGCTGGCGTTCAAGCCGACGCAGGAAGGCCAGGCCGATCCCGACGATATGCGCAGCGGCGCTCGCGCCCCCGCGGCGGTTTGTCGGATGGCAAACCTTTTTTGACTTCGGCGACGGGCAGGTCAAGCCGAACAAGAAGATCGACACCAAGATTTCGTCACCGTTGTTCACGCTTCCGCTCGGCGTGATCGCCAGCCATGACCTGCCGACGTCGCTTCCCCAACGATCCCTGATGCGCCACCTGACGTGGCAGATCCCGTCGGGCCAGGCGATCGCTCGAGCGATGCGCGCAAGCGTCCTCAGTCCTCAGGATCTGGCTGAGCTCGCGCCGTTGGGTCAACGCCTCGACCGATCGACGCCGATCTTCTATTACGTCCTCAAAGAGGCCGAGATCGTCGCCGATGGGCTCCGTCTTGGCCCCGTCGGCGGTCGCATCGTGGCGGAAGTGTTTCTTGGTCTCCTCCGTGCCGATCCCACGTCGTACCTTTCAACGCAACCAAACTGGCGACCGACGCTTCCCGGGCGCATCGCCGGTGAATTCGGGATGGTCGACCTCCTCCGTATTGCCGCCGTAGATCCCGGTGCGCGCGGGCAATGAAGCGACGCTGACGGGTTCGACCCACCGGTGGTTGGGCGTGGGGTTCATCCGTGTTAGCTCGGTGCCTCTCGCCCACGTCTTTGCGACTTTCTGGAAGGTTTCGATGGTGGCCGTACGGGCAGTGATCCTCGTCACCTGGTGAAGGTGAGGTGGGTGACGCCGCTCGGCGTCGAGACGACCTCAACGTTGTACTGCTGTTCCAAGGCCTCCAGGCCGTCCCACAGCCGAACACCGCGTCCGAGCAGGATCGGGACCTGCACGATGTGCAGGTGGTCGACGAGACCGGCGGCGAGGAACTCGCGCACCATGGTCGGGCCCCCTCCGATGCGGACATCTTGGCCTGCGGCTGCATCGCGCGCCACCTCGAGTGCGTCCGCTGGCGTGGCGTCAAGGAAGTGGAACGTCGTGCCACCCTTCATCTCCATCAACGGGCGCGGACGGTGGGTCAGGACGTACGTCGGCGATCGGAACGGCGGGTTATCGCCCCACCACCCTCGCCAATCCGGGTCGTCCTGCCAGCCTGGAGGGCCGAACTTGTTCGCGCCCATGATCTCTGCACCTATCCCGGGTCCGTGCCGATCGGCCATCACGTGATCGACACCCTCGGTGCCGCCCGCCTCGCCGAGGATTTCGCGGTGGGCGAAGCGAGTGGCGAACAACCACTCATGAAGCCGATGCCCGGCGTGGCCAAACGGCGTGTCTATGGCCTGCCCCTCACCGGTGGCAAACCCGTCGAGCGAGATCGAGAAGTTGTGGATACGAACGCGCGACATGGCGGCTCCTTCGGGTGATAGTGGTGGGTCGGTCAGAGTATGACGGAACGTTGAATGGTGTCGCTGAGCGCCGAAGCCGCGGCGAGTGGTGCATCAGGGCATTTCCCCGGGAGTACCCGGTAGAACGTGTCCGGTCTCAAGAAACGACTTGAGGTTCGAGAGGACTGCCGACCACCCGTGTGCGGCGATGTCGCGGTTTGCTTGGTCAGGTAGGTCTTCGTGGGTCACGGTCAAGCGCACGATCTCTCCAGACGGTTCGATGAGGAACGTGACCTTGGACGGTGTTGTCGGAGGCTCTGCTCCCGGGTCCTCCCATGTCATGACGAGTCGAACGGGGCGAGTGCTCTCGACGACTGTTCCGCCGGTGTCGGCGACCTTCGAGCCATCGGTCCGTTGATGTTCCCAGCGCGAAGCTACGCGCCAGTCCGAGACATTGCTCTGGCCCCAATCGTTTGGCGCGTCGGTCTTTCCAATCGAGAGATTGCCAACCGACTGATCATGGGGGCCAGAAACGGCGAAGACCCACGTCTTGCATATTTTACCAAGCTCGGTCTGACCAAGCGGGCGCAACTCGCCGCCCTCGTCACCGCGCAGAGCCCTCGGCCCGATGGGATCGACTGAAGCTCCGACGTTCGATCACGCGCTGACCTCCAAGATCGTCGCCGGGGCCCGGAGGTAGTGGGACACCGCGTTGGCCATGAGCCGACCCTTCATAGTGAGCACGGCCCTATCCCCCTCTGCGACGATCAGGCCACCAGCGAGCAGCGCACCGAAATCGTCCGGCGCGAACGCGTCAGAAGGGACGCCGAGACGAGTCCGCAGCAACAGTTGCCGTGCCTCCAACGCCCGGTCGGCCGGGGAAAGTTCCTCCGACGCTGACCCGGGGGACGCTCCGGCCGAAATTTTCTCGAGGTACCGATCCGGGGTACGGACGTTCCACCATCGCCGACCGTTCAGGTGGGAATGGGCCGCACAACCGAACCCGAGATAATTGCGCTGCGTCCAGTACCGCCAATTGTGGGCGCACTCAAAACCCGGTTGCGCCCAGTTCGACACCTCGTAGTTGGAAAAACCAGCGACGCCAAGAACTTCGTGAGCCAGTTCGTATTTGTCCGCCTGATCATCTTCGTCGGGCTGGCGCGACGGATCGCCAGCGAGAGCTGTTCCCCCCTCCACGGTGAGCGCATAGGCCGAGATATGGGTGGTGCCGAAACCGACCGCATCGTCCAGTGTGGTCCGCCAGTCTGTGAGTGATTCATTCGACGCCCCGTAAATCAGATCAACATTGTACGAGGGCACTCCCGAGCGAGCGATGATCGCCACCGCATTCGAGACCGCAGCCCGGCTATGGCGACGGCCAATGTTGGCGAGCACGTGGTCGACGGTGGACTGAACGCCTAATGACACCCTCGTCAGACCGGCATCGAGCAACCCTTCAAGGAGCTCGTCGGACACGTCGTCGGGATTGCATTCAACCGTGACCTCGGCCCCATCCGTCGTCGGTATGGCACGAAGAATCGACGCCAACAACGGCGGAGCGAGCATCGACGGGGTGCCTCCGCCGACGAATACCGTCTCAAACCGGCTGCCCTGGTCGGTGGCCAACCGCAGTTCGGTGACCAGAGCGTTTACGTACTGAGCGTGCAGTTCGTGGCGGTCAGTGAAGACCGAGAACGAGCAGTAGTCGCACCGATGCTGACAAAACGGCACGTGGACATAGGCGCCCAGAGGAACGGCAAGCTGGCCGCCCTTCTGGTTTGACCCGGCGAGGAAACGGTCGACGCCCGCCACAGGCGGCGGCGGGACTGGCCTCAGTGGACGAGCTCGGCTCCGAATGCCGCCATCCGGACTTTTAGGGTCTCAGCGTCAGAATCCAAAAGCGCAGCAAGCGTATTGAGATCATCGCGACGAATAGTCATCGCCGAACCGGCCGGATTGGACCGCTGTGCCCGAATCGACGACACGTAGCGGGTCAAAAGCGACGCCTCTTGGCTCGACATCGCTTCAAGGGCAATGAGGTCGATGGTGATGCCCCGTAGTGGAGCACGCCCCTCACCGTCTGCCCGCGGCCCGAGGCCAGCGTCGGCCGATCGGTCCATCGGGGGCAGCAACTGATCGACCGCGACGCCATAAAACCGGGCAAGACGCTGCAGCCGGGGTACCGAAATAGCCCGCTCACCCCGTTCGTAGGCGCCGAGGACGGAAGCCTTGAATTCCTTTGACGATGAAATTTCCACGTCATGCAGTGACAGGCGCTGCGAGCGCCGCACTCCGCGCAAGCGAAGTCCGACCTGGCGCGTGTAGTTGGCGTCGATGTCGAGTTCTTCATCCATCGGTGTACCTCGAAAGTATCGTGCGGTGGTGGCGGTCACCGTGAAGTTTGCAATACAAAATTAACGGGCAAAGAGCACGCTACGTGGTCGTCAGATTGCATTCAACCCGGAACGAACCGGGATTCAGCCCTGAGCTACGCGCGCTGCGTGCCTATTCGAGGGTAGCGCACCCTGGCCGCTCATTCGTGGATGGCCGCGAAAATTATGTGATCGAGATCGACCTTTTGGGTCATTTGGCCCAGGTCCAAGTCAAGCGTGTACGGGGACAAATCCCAGTATTTACGGGCGACGCGACACTCCGGCAACCAGCAACGCCGCGGCCACGATCGCCGCCGTCTCGGCTCGAAGCACGGCGCCAGGAAGCCCAACCACATCGACTAACAACTCTCGCTCCTCGGCGTTCCAGCCACCTTCCGGTCCCACGGCGATCAGCCGATCGGCCGAGCTGACGGCCCGGCCACCTCGATCAGCGCGCACGACGCCGCCGCGAAGGGCCAGAACAGCGACGTCTGTGACCGGCTCGATAACGGGAAGCCAGGCCCCACCGCACTGCGCCAACGCACTACGAGCCACGGCCTCAAGCCGAGCAATATGGTGATCGGCCCGATTGGCGTCCCATTTCACGATCGAACGCGATGCTCGAATCGGCACGATCCGTCGAATGCCCAGTTCGGTCAATTTCTGGACGACGGTCTCGGGCTTATCGCTTTTTGTCAGAGCAAACGCCACCCCGACATCTGGGGGCTCAGCCGTCTGACGTAACCGACCGGTCGTTGTGACGACGCCCGAGGTGGAGAAGTTCGACGCCACGACCGCCTCGATCCACTGCCCCCAACCATCGGTCAATGTCAGTGATTCATTCGGCCGAATTCGCAGGACCCGGGCGAGGTGATGGTGGTTGGCCTCATCGAGACCGATTGCGCAATCTGGCCCGAGCCCGTTGAGGCTGGCCGCGGCAACGACCACATTGGGCCCCACCGAGTAGTCGCTCGGGCTCAGTTGCCCATCGTCGCCACCCTCATGGGGCGGGGGATCGACCACTATCGGAACTTGGAGCGAATTTTGCCGAGCAAGCTTCGATCGGGCGCGGCGACCTCTTCGCCTCGCAAACCGGCGAGCGTGCGCAGCAGTTCGTCCTGCTCCTTGGTGAGCTGGGTCGGCACGGCAACAACAATCTGCACGAGCAGATCGCCTCGACCACGACCGTTAACGACCGGCACCCCCCGTTCTCGGAGCCGAAAGATGCGCCCCGTTTGCGTGCCGGAAGTGATTACGAGGTCTTCGGCCCCGTCGAGGGTTTCGTAGGACAGATGCACTCCCAGTGCGGCCTGGGTCATGGACACTTCGAGTTGTTCGACCAGGTCCACCCCGGAACGCTCAAACCGGAGGTGCGGAGCCACCCGCAGATGGACGAACAAATCACCGTTGGGCCCGCCTCGGGGTCCGGCTGGTCCGCGGCCCGTGAGGCGCAGCGTGGTGCCGTCGTCAACGCCTGCGGGAACGCCCACGGGGAAGGTGCGCTGTTCGGTTCGCCGACCTTCACCCCGACACGTGGGGCAGGGAGTTTCGATCGTTTGCCCGGTGCCCCCACAGCGCCCACAGGCACTCGTCGTGACCATCTGGCCGAGCAGCGATTGGCGCACCCGACGAACCTCGCCTGTCCCTTCACACTGTGTGCATCGCGAGGATGTGGTGCCCGCTGCTGCGCCCGTCGAACTGCACGTATCGCAACCGACGGGAAGGCGGAGAGTGACTTCGGTCGTGACCCCGAACACCGCTTCTTCGAACGCGATCGATGATGTCGTTTCAGCGTCGCCGCCTCGTGGCGGGCCCGACGGTCCCCGCCGGCCACCGCCGCCAAACGGGTTTCCGCCGCCACCGAAGAAGGCGTCGAACAGGTCGTTCAGACCGCCACCGCCGCCGAACCCGAAGGGATCTCCCCCACCGCCCCCGCCGGCTCCCGTCCCTCGCAGCCCTTCAATCCCGAACTGGTCATACCGGGCGCGCTTTTCCGGGTCCTTGAGAACCTCGTAGGCCAGCGCGACCTGCTTGAACCGTTCCTCGGCTTGGGGGTCATCGGGGTTGGCGTCGGGATGGAGTTCTCTCGCCCGAGAGCGATAGGCCTTCTTGATCTCATCGTCGGATGCGCCCCGGACCACGCCGAGCAGTTCGTAGAAGTCGGTATTTGTAGTGGGCATGCGAACGAACGTTTCAGGTTGGGCGGCGTAGGGTTCGGCCGCCGGACGGGCTCTCTATTCTCGCCGTTCCTGGACCGGTTGGCGTCCATGGGCTCGTTAGCGTTCGGTCAACCGTGCGCTGAGTCGACTACTTACTTCGGAGACGGCTGCTCGGGCGCGGGCGTAGTCCATACGAGTGGGGCCGAGAATGCCAATCGTGCCCATGTGCTGACCGTCGACGAGGAACGGCGCCGCCACCACCGAGCACGAAAGCAAAGATTCAAACGCCTGGTCCGCTCCATGTTCGGCCCCGATCGACACCCGTTGGCTGCGATCGACGGCTTCGCGCAACAAATTGACGACCACGTATTGCTCCTCCAGCACGGTCAGCACTTGTCGGATCGTCGAAACCGCATCGAAGGCGCCCGCCATACGAGCGGCTCCGCCCACGAACACACCTTCGGCGTCGTGGTCGCTCACCAGCGGCCCGAGGGCCTGAATTGACGCCTCGCACAGCGCCTGCACTCGGTCGTCGGCGGCCCGCAAAATCGATGACGCCCACCCGGCGTCGAAGGTTCGCCCGACGACCTGACCGGCCAGATGAGCACTCGCCGCCATGAAGTGGGCCTCGGGCACCACCCCCCGAAAGAAGACATGGGTCTTTTCCACTGCACCATTGTTCAAGACCACGATCACCAGCGCATTCGTGGATTCAACGATGCCCGAACCGTCGTCAGCGAGGGACGGGCCAGGGCCCAGGGCGATGAGCTGAATCGAACGAATCGACGCCCCTTCGGCCCCCGGGGCGACGACCACCGCGGCGTAGTTCGTCAGGTTCGACAGCAGGCGCGACGTTTCAATGAGTAGATGCTCGATCTCCCCTCGTGCGCCGTCGAAGAACTGCTGAACCTGGGTAACGCGCGGTCCGGCCAGGCCCGAAGCCGGAAGGGTATCGACGAAGTAGCGATACCCCCGATCGGTCGGAATACGTCCGGCCGAGGTGTGGGGATGGGTCAGATATCCGTCACGTTCGAGGCTGCTCATCTCGCTACGGATGGTCGCCGAGGACACATCGAGGCCCTCCACCCCGGCCAGATGACCGGAGCCAATCGGCTGGCCCGAGCTGATGTGTTCGGCGACAACGGCATTTAGAACCGTGGCCCGGCGATGGTTGAGGGGGCCACCGGACTCCGACGATGACGCGTTCGTCGTTTCTCCTGACCCGGACGGGCCTGTGTCACCGATTGCGGGATCGCTGGGCGCGTCCTCCGAGCGCCCGCCGGTGGGCGCCCCGCTGCCGCTCGGAGACTTCACATCGTTTCCCACTGTCAGGCGAGCGTAGTGAGGATGGACGGTCTAGTTGCGTTCACCTGTGGTGAGCCGGCGGGTGGCTAGTCCGTGGTGGCGGCGCCGGCTCGGACCGCGCTGTAACGACGCAGTGACTCGACCCGCTCGGCAGAGTGGTCGACGATTGGCGGCGGATAAGTCGATCTGGTGGCGGTGCCGCTAGCGTCAAAGAGGTCTTCCTGGGGGGAGTCAGCCAGCCACGGCTCGTGCAAGAACTTGTTCGCCAACCCGGCTAATTCCGGGACGTAGCGCCGCACATACACGCCGTCGGGATCGAACTTCTTGCCTTGGCTGATGGGATTGAAGACCCGGAAGTAGGGGGACGCATCGGTGCCTGTACCCGCCGTCCATTGCCACCCATGCTGGTTAGACGCCAGATCACCGTCCACCAGATGGCGCATGAACCAGGCTGCCCCGCGTCGCCAATCAAGGTGAAGGTCCTTCACGAGGAACGACGCCACCGCCATACGTACCCGGTTGTGCATCCACCCTTCAGCTACTAGTTGACGCATACCGGCATCGATGAACGGATACCCCGTCCGGCCAAGGCACCACGCATCAAACCGTTCATCGGCGAGCGCACCCTCATCAACCTCCATGTGCTCCATCGCCCTGACAAGGGCATGGCGGGCGGTGCGGGGCTGGTGCCACAACACGTCGGCGTAGAACTCGCGCCAACAGAGTTCTGAACGAAACACTTCAGGACCTGTGCCGCCAACGCGCAAGAACGCAAGAATCTGTCGGGGATGAAGGAGACCGAACTTCAGGTCCGCTGAAAGTCGGCTCGTGGCGTCAGCCCCCGGGTTGTTGCGGAGTGAGTCGTAATCGGCGACGTGGTGGCGGAGGAAGTGATGCAAGCGATGGTGCGCGGCTGCTTCGTTGGCCGCCGGCAGCCGATCGCTAGCACCGGCTGGGCGATCGGGAATTACTTCGCTCACGGTGTCTCGCCACCAGGGAATCAGGTGCGGATCGATGGCGTTGCCCGGCACCATGTCGCGGGCCGATGTTTCCCACACCCGCTTGAACGGCGTGAACACTTTGAACGGCGTCCCGTCGCCCTTTCGTACCGTTCCCGGGGGCACCGCGTACGGAGCGTCCACAAAATGCAACATTCGGTTGTCGGCTACTAGGGCATCACTCACGGCCTGATCTCGCGCTCGGCCGTAGGGCCCGAAGTCAGCTGCCGCCATCACGGTCTGCACGCCCAACTCGGCGGCGATCGACGGAATTTCGCCAGCGGGATCCCCGAGCCGGATGATCAGCGGAACACCGGCTGATCGAAGCGAGTGCAGAGCATCGTAGAGAAACGCCAGGCGGTTGGGCCCACTTGGCGCCCCCAATCGGGGATCGAGAACAAAGACCGGAAGGACACTCCCACCGGTATCTAGCGCGAGGCGGTTGGCGGCCTGCAACGCCGGATTATCAGCGACGCGAAGGTCGCGCCGAAACCACACAAGTACGGGGGAAGGCGATGGCACCGGACCAGTGTGGTCGCGTTTCACCGATAGCCGACACGTAGTTCGGGGCTAGCGGCCCGCGGGGGCGTCGGGCTCCGGTCGTTCGGACGCCGACGGCACCCGGGCCCGGCGATGCGCCTGCCACGCGCCGAGCCGCGAGGCAAGAAAGCCGCGAACCGCAACCGTGACCAAGACCACGATGGCCTGGAGAATCTGGACGTATTCGGACGGAACATCGGCCGCTAGTTCCATGCCGATCGATCCCGTTTGCAACGCCGAAAAGAGCAGGGCGTACAGCACACAGCCGAGCACCGCGTTGACCGCCACCACGGCGATCATCACGCCGTCCCAGCCGTAGTTTCCGCCGAGACCCTTCAAAAAACGGTGGGGCCCCGCCAGAAGCAGAATGCCACCGGCAAATCCGGCCAGCGCGCCGGTGAACAACATCACCGACATCGTATTCGTCGTGGTATCGACGCCACCTAGGCGGGCGAACATCGGCGCTTGGCCCATCATCCGCCACTCGTATCCGACGATGAACCGATGAACAATAAGTGCACATATTACTGCGGCACCCAGCCCAAATCCAACGCTCCCCCATCGGGTGATCCAGCCGCTTCGAAAGATCGCTTCGGTGGTCACAGAACCCGCTGCGCGGTCTTGCAGCGGGGACGAGATCGCCCAGTCACAGAAGAGCCGACCGATTTCATTGAGCATCAGCGTGACGATGAATTCGTCCATGCCAAAACGTCGTTTGGTGAGCGCAGCAATCCCCGCCCACAGCGATCCACCGAGCCCGGCGCAGGCGAGGAGCACGGGGACCTGCACGAGCGCCGGAGCGTGGAGGTGAAGGCCAACGACGGTGGCAAACAGAGCCCCCATCAACACCTGCCCGGGCTGTCCGAGGTTCACCGGGCCGGCGGCGAACGCGATCGCCGCCGACAGGGCAGTAAGAAGCAGGGGCACACCGTTGGCCAAGGTGGCGTCAAACTTGCCTGGCTTGGTCATCGAGGAACGCCAGAGGGCAGCAAACAAATCGGCCACCGGGTACCCGAGGATGGCGGCGAGAAGGGCGCCGAGGCTGAGCGAAACGGCGACGCCGATGACCGCTGTGCGCCAGCTCCGGTCAACGATCATGAACGCAGGCTCCCGCCCGTGTCCGATTGATGCTCGGGCCCCTCGAGCATGACACGACCAATCTGCACCATGGTGGCGTCGGCGGCGACCACGTCGAGCACGAGGTGGCCGCGAAACAGGACGAGTATCCGGTCACTCAATCGGAGCAACTCGTCGAGGTCGGCGGATACCAAAATGATCGCGCGACCATCTGCGCGCATATTTAGAATCCGCCGATGAATTTCCTCGATCGATCCAACATCCACACCGCGTGTCGGCTGATCGAGAATGACCAGCGGCCGCGGAAACGTCATCTCGCGACCCAACACCACCTTCTGTTGATTGCCCCCGGAAAGCGATTGCAACGGTGCTTCAACGGAACCGGCAACGACGGCGAAACGATCCAGAATTTCCGCCGCCATCTCCGACGCCCGTCGGCGTTCAAAGAGCCACCCTCGGAACCTGGAGAACCCTGGCGTTAGGCGGTGATGGGTCATCGCCACGTTGTCCACGATCGAGGCGGTCAACGCCCCGCCCTGGGTCTTGCGTTCGGCTGGCACGTAGGCGAGGTGGCGTCGGCGATCAAGAATCGACAGGTCGCGAAGGTCGGTTCCCGCCACATCCATCACCTTCGCGACACCGCGAAGGGCGCCGACGATCGCACCGACCAATTCAGATTGACCGTTGCCTTCCACCCCGGCAATGCCGACTATCTCATGCGCGCATACCGTTAGGTTGAGCGGCCCGAACGAGCCCGACCCGACGGTTCGAAGGCCTTCAATACGTAACACCTTGTTGCCCCGGGCCAGAGGTTGGCGTTGCGCAGTGAGGACAACATCTCGGTCAACCATGAGGCGGGCGAGCTCAGCCACGGTCGTGTCCGAAGCATCGATCGTGGCCACCAGTTTTCCATCACGAAGCACGGTGATCCGATCAGCCAGATCGATCACCTCGTCAAGGTGATGGGAGATGAAACACACCGTTCGACCATTCCGACAGAGCTGACGAAGCTCATCGAACAGAGCGGGAATCTCTTGGGGCGTTAGGACCGCCGTAGGCTCATCAAGAATTAATATGCGTACATTGCGATGGAGGAGTTTGGCGATCTCGACCTTCTGCCGGGCCCCGACACTAAGTTCACCTACCACCCAGTCCGGCTCCAAATCCAGACCGGCGTCTCGGATCGTGGCGCTCACCGATCTGCGGGCGGTGGATCGGTCGATCAAGCCGAAACGCGTTGTCGGCTCCACACCCAGCACGATGTTTTCCCACACCGTCAACTGATCGATAAGCAGAATTTCCTGGTGCACCATCCCGACGCCATCGCCCATGGCATCGGCGGCCGACCGATAGTCGGCCCGGTGGCCGAACACTTCTACGGTTCCGGCGTCGGGGCGCACCTCACCGTTGAGGACCTTCATCAACGTTGACTTTCCCGCCCCGTTTTCCCCAACGAACGCGTGGATTTCACCTGCCGCAATCTCGCACGTGACATCATCCACGGCCCGGACCGCTGGCGGATACACCTTGGTTATGCCAACGAACGAGACCACCTGACTCACGGCCAAAGCCTGGCATGTCGGCCGGGGGAGGAACCGGCGATCCCTACGGCTGGTACCGCTGAACCACCAGGGAGCCGTCGATAATTTGCTGACGGAGGCCTTCGAGCTTGGTCTCCGTAGCCGCC
>JAYVSS010000146.1:0-5038 GCA_043775075.1 Acidimicrobiia bacterium | reverse complement strand
TCAGCATTGAGCGTGAGACGTACGCCAACGTCGGCCCCCCGATAAAGGCTGGCCGCATAGCGAGACCACGGGCAGGGAACTTTCAATCCCGCAGACACGCCCGAGTGTGCCGTTTGCAGGCCAGCAACGGCGCTGGTGGCGGAGTGGTGCTCACCCAGGTTGGTGCACGAAATGATGACAGCACGAGTGTCTTGAGACAGGCCAAGCCGTTCCAACGTCTCCTGCATGACCGTTCAAGCTAGCGCCGCACTGCTCGGTTTCTCGCCCTGCTCTTGGAGCCCACGCCGATAGGTCTACGTTTCTCGCGTCGGTCGTCTTGGCGGCCAGGAAGCCGACCGATTCATTTTGCTGTGGCTACCGATCGGCTCGCCTTCTAAGCCACCGGAATATGGGGGTCCCCACACTCGCCCCACAACCCGGCGCCGACAGCCTGGGCGACGTCTGCTGCTTCTCGAAACGTGTCCGCATAGGCAACGTTCGGGGGGTAGGTATACGCTGCGGCGAAGCCTGTGCGGACCAACTCGTGATTGATGAACAATCCGTCGTTGGCCCGAAACACATACGCCAGCAAACGCCCATACCGATCGCGCTCTTCAACATCGCGTTCGAGCCGCACCGGCGTGCCCGGCGGGATGAGCGACGCAGTGGCGGCCGAAGCCTTCTTGCCAAAGCATTCGATCGGTGTGTTGGGACGTTTTGTCTCGGGGGTGTCAATACCAATGAGCCGCACTTTTTCGATGTTGGGCGATGCATCTGCGCTCCCCGTTAGCGACACCGCAATGGTGTCTCCGTCCACGTTTCGTTTCACGGTGGCGTTCGCTTCGAGCGGTCCTCGGCGAACCGGACCGCCGATGGCTGAGAGCGGGGCGCTGGGTCCGGTGGTCGGCGCCGGTTCGGCGAGAACCACGGGGGTTCGGGCCCGAACGCACCCGCCGGCCAGTGCCGCCAGCGCAACGGCGAGGACCAGCCCGAACTGGCGACCTGACCTATTGGGCCTGCGCTTAGATGCGTTGGATGATCGTTCCGGTTCCAAGCCCACCGCCACAGCACATCGTGATGAGCGCAGTTGTTGCGTCCGCTCGCTCAAGTTCATGGAGAGCGCTGGTGACTAACCGGGCGCCGGTACAGCCCACCGGGTGCCCGAGCGCAATCGCTCCGCCGTTGGGATTGACGCGGCTCATGTCTGGGTGCAGCTCGCGCTCCCACGCGAGGACGACGGACGCGAACGCTTCATTGATTTCCACCGTATCGATGTCGTTCATGGACATTCCCGTTCGATCAAGCACCCGCCGGGTGGCGTCGATCGGCCCGGTAAGCATCAGGACAGGATCAACCCCGACAAGGCAGTGCGTGACGATCCGGGCCCGCGGGCGCAGTCCCAGGGATGCGGCCTTGGCGGCGGACATCATCAACACTGCGGCGGCACCATCGGAAATTTGCGACGATGTGGCGGCGGTATGAATCCCGGTTTCTAGCACCGGTTTGAGCGTGGCCATCTTCTCGAGCGACGACTCCCGAATTCCTTCGTCCAGGCTGACTGTGGTGGTTGCGCCGGTTGTTTTACCTTCGGCGTCCAGCACCGGCGCCGCGATGGGGACGATTTCACGCTCAAACCGCCCTTCGGACCGGGCCCGCGCGGCCCGGACCTGACTCTCAAGGCCGAAGGCATCGGAATCAGCCCGAGTGATGCCCCACTTGGCGGCGATTCGTTCGGCCCCTTCGAATTGCGTGGTCATCTCGTAGTGGCGGTAGTAGCTCTTGGGAATCGATTTGCCCGGGCCATTTTTGACGCTGGATCCGAGCGGAACTCGGCTCATTGATTCCACCCCGCAGGCGAGCACGATGTCGCACGCCCCCGAGGCGATCAGGCCGGCAGCGAAGCTCGTAGCTTGCTGCGACGAACCACATTGACTGTCGATCGTGGTTGCCGCGACACTCAGTGGGAGGCCAGCGGCCAACCAGGCCGTGCGGGTGACGTTGAAGGACTGCTCGCCCACTTGGGTGACATTGCCGCCAACGATCTGGTCGATCGAAGCCGGATCTATACCGGCCCGGGTAACGGCGGCCAATTGCACGGCGCCCAGGAGATCAGCGGGGTGCATGGTGGACAGACCACCTCCACGGCGGCCAACGGGAGAGCGGACGGCTTCGACGATGACAACATCGGTGGGAGAGAGCATGATCGGAACCTAAACGGCCTTGTCCGGGCGCGCCAAGCTGCGGAATCGACCACACGCGTGATTGCGCCGATCAGGGTGCTTGGCCGGACGACAACGATCACCACGACCACCTCGACCACCTCGACCACCTCGACCACCACGACCACGACGACCACGACGACCACGAAGACCACCACGACCACCACGACCACCACGACCACCACGCTCTGGGACGAACGAATCATTTCGCCACACTGAGTGGTTTTTCAGATATGAGTCCACGTACTGTGGTGAGCAGTGATTCCTGCGTCGATCTCCAAGTTTCGAGCCTCCCGCCGAAGCACTCCGGCCGTGGTTGCGGCGGTTGCTGGATTGACTTGCTTGGTCGCTGCTGGGACCGTCGGGTTGAGCGCCGGGACGGCGATGGCAGCCCGCACTGCACCCCGCGTTTCGGTGAAATCCGACATTGGCAGTGCCGTGCAACTCGTGCGACCGTTGATGATCGAGACGGCGAAATCCGCCGACGCGGCGGAATATGAGCGGGGAATGCAGGCGATCGCACTGCTGCGCATTCGTCCCCAGGACGCTTTTCCCGGATGGACAATTTCGTTTCGTAAGGCCCGTTCTGGCCTGCTCGGAATGACGTTGGTACAGGAGCGACGGGTGGAGATTTACGTCCGGCTGAATCGTCCGGTCGCCGGTACCGCCCACGACATCGCCCACGAGCTGGGCCATGTGACCGACGTGACGTACAACGACGATCAACTGCGGGCCCAATATTTGGCGCTGCGCAATCGCCCACCGAGCACGCCGTGGTGGACCTGTAGTGGCTGCGGCGACATGCAGGTTGGCGCGGGCGACTTCGCCGAGACGTTTGCGCTGTGGGCGGCGCCCAAATTCCGTTTCTATTCTGAATTGGCGCCGCACCCGACCGACGAGGCGATGACCGGTTTCGCTCGGCTGCTCCCGACGAATATTGCCAGCCAAAATCCAGCTGGCGCTGATACGGAAGCGGTCCCGGATACCAGTCTGAGCGCCTGACGCTGTTAGGCGCCGGGAAACGGCGGGCACCTTACGCGGCGTGACGTTCGCTGATCTGGCGCTCAGCGGCGAGACGGAGCGCTTCGCGGGCGGCGGCAATGCCCCGGCGACCGGCTTCGCGGGTGGGGGTGTCGATCAAGAAGTCCGTGGTCCGGTCATCGGAGAGGAGGACGAGCTGGTTCGTACGCATGCAAACAGTGTGACGAAGGGGGTATGACAAAACGGCCCCGTCGACCAAAGTGACGTTGGTCACAATTACTGTCGGCGTTCTAGGATCGCACCGTGGAGACTCGCCTTGGCATGACCGTACCCTTCGATGGCATCGCTCTCGCCGATCAGCAGGAGTGGATTCGAGAGCTCGAGGCCCTCGGCTACAACGACCTCTGGTCGGCCGAGGCAAACGGGAGCGACGGGTTCACGCCCCTCGCGCTCGCATCGCAGTGGGCACCGACGATGCGCCTCGGTACTGCAATCATTCCGGCATACACCCGAGGTCCGGCTTTACTCGCCCAAACCGCGGCGAGCCTGGCCGAAGCGGCACCGGGACGGTTCGTGCTCGGTGTTGGAACTTCCTCGAATGTGATCGTCGAGCAATGGAACGGAATCCCGTTTGACAAGCCGTACGCGCGCGTACGGGACACCGTTGAGTTTCTCAAGTCGGCGTTCGCCGGCGAAAAGATTGATCACGCCTACGAGACGTTTACCGTCAACGGATTCAAACTCGGCCGCAAGGTGAGTCATCCCCCGAAGATCATGATTGCGGGGCTGCGTGAAGGAATGCTCCGCTTGGCCGGGCGGGAGAGCGATGGAGCGATCATCAACTGGCTTGGCGCCAACGACGTGAGCAAGGTCAACGCGATTGTCCAGGGTGCTTCCGCCGACGGAAGTCCGAAGGAAATTGTTGCCCGACTTTTTGTGTGCCCGAGCGAAGACACCGATGCGGTCCGCACCGGTGCCCGGTTCGCTGTAGCGGCGTACCTGAACGTGCCGGTCTATGCGGCGTTCCACGAGTGGCTTGGCAACGGTCCGCGGCTGCAAGGAATGTGGGAGGCATGGAAGGCCGGAGATCGCAAGGCCGCACTTGCTGCCATCCCGGACGACATTGTCGATGAACTTGTCATTCACGGCTCGGCCGCGCAATGCAAAGCGCACATACAAAAATACCAAGACAACGGCGTGACGACCGCAGCGCTGGCAATCTTGCCGCTCGCCCCCTTCGACCTTCGTCAGGCGCTGCGCGACCTGGCGCCGACGGCCAGCACCACCGCCTAATTTGTCAGAGGGCGCGTAATCGTTCGGTCAGCTCACGTGGCCCGACCAGATCCCACTGCTGCGCGCCGATGGCGTCGAAGCGCACGATCCCATCGCCATCGATGATGAACAGCGCCGGCTGTTGACCGAGCGACACCATGCGACTCGTTACGTCGTAGGCATCAAACACCGCGCCGTCGGTATCGGCCACCAGAGGGAAGGGGTAGGTATTCTTCGCTAGATGGGCGGTGAGCTCATCGACGGAGTGTGGGGCAATGGCGACTAGTGATGCGCCCGTGGCAGTGATTTCTGCAAACGAATCGCGCAACTGCGCGAGGTGCCGGCGGCAGAACGGTCAGGAGAAGCCACGGAGAAAGACGAGGACGACGGGCCCGCCCGCTCGAGCGTCGTTGAGAGTCCATGTCGTTTTCTCGCCTGATGGCAGCGAAATTGCTGGTGCCGTGCTGCCGGTGGCGGCTTTGCGTGATGCTCGAGACGACATATCTGGTGCTCCGTTGAAGGTGTGGTGGCGACTTACCGAGGAGGACCGTCGTAGCCAACCGGCATGGCGTCGATGATCTGATCGA
>JAYVSS010000145.1:0-5483 GCA_043775075.1 Acidimicrobiia bacterium | reverse complement strand
GGCATGGTGGTGATTCCCATTTTTGCCGGGTACGACCTGCGCCGGAAGCAGGGTCGCATCTTCAACTACGACGTGACCGGCGGCCGATACGAGGAACTGGAGTTCTACGGCACCGGCTCGGGCGGAACGTATGCGAGGTCGCTGATTAAACAGCAGTGGACTCCCAATCTTACGCGTGGAGCCGCTGTGGACCTGGCCATACGGGCTCTGTTCGAGGCGGCCGACGAAGACTCGGCCACCGGCGGACCTGATGCGATGCGCGGCATCTACCCGACGTGCGCAACGATCACCGAAAACGGTTACGCCGATGTTCCCGACAACGAAATCGCCGAACGGTTCGCCGTGCTGTTGCACGGCGCCAGCCGAAACGAGGTGACCCCATGAGCATGCCGTACTACGTCTCGCCCGAACAGGTCATGAAGGACCGGGCCGATTACGCCCGCAAGGGCATTGCGCGTGGCCGATCGCTCATTGGGCTGACGTTCGCCGACGGCGTCCTCATCGTGGCGGAGAACCATTCACGCTCGCTGCACAAGGTGAGTGAAATATATGACCGCGTAGGTTTTGCCGCGGTCGGTCGGTACAACGAATTCGACCAGTTGCGGATCGCCGGAGTACGCGCCGCTGACCTCAAGGGATATTCGTATTCACGTGAAGACGTGGAGGCGCGAAGCCTGGCCAACTCATACGCGCAAATGCTGGGTCAGGTGTTTACCCATGAAATGAAGCCGCTTGAAGTTGAGATCCTCGTCGCCGAGGTTGGCTTCGTTGCCGACGATGATCGCCTCTTTCACATCCTTTACGACGGCACGGTCATGGACCAGGAGCGTTTCACGGTTTTGGGGGGCGACGCCGAGACGATAAGTGAACGTATGAAAGGGAGCTACGTGGATGGGCAACATGTGGACGCCGCTCTGCGCGGTGCGGTGGCAGCATTGGCGGGCACCGATCGAACTCTGGGTGAACGCGAACTTGAGGTCGCTGTCCTCGACCGACAGGGACCACGACGGGCGTTTCGCCGCCTCGAAGGCGATGCTTTGACCGCATTGCTCTCGGCCTAAGTCCGCATGGAACGGCGCATCTTCGGTATCGAAAATGAGTACGGCGTTACCTGCACCCTCCGCGGGCAACGTCGGCTCAGCCCGGATGAAGTTGCCCGCTATCTGTTTCGTCGCGTCGTGTCCTGGGGACGAAGCTCCAACGTGTTCTTGGAAAACGGGGCGAGGCTGTACCTCGACGTCGGTTCTCATCCGGAGTACGCCACGCCGGAATGTGACTCGATTCTCGACGTGGTCACCCACGACAAAGCCGGAGAACGAATTCTTGAGAGCCTCCTCGGCTCGGCGGAGGCCCGTCTGCGCGAGGAGGGGATAAAGGGCGACATCTACCTGTTCAAGAACAACACGGACTCGGCGGGCAATAGCTACGGGTGCCACGAGAACTACCTCACCAGTCGAGACGATGAACTCAGCACCTATGCACAGGTGCTGATCCCGTTCCTCGTGTCGAGGTCGATCTATTGCGGTGCGGGCAAGGTGCTGCAAACAGCTCGCGGTGCGGTGTACTGCATGACGCAGCGCGCGGAGCACATCTGGGAAGGCGTGAGCTCGGCCACTACGAGAAGCCGCCCGATCATCAACACCCGCGATGAACCACACGCCGATGCCGAACGATATCGACGGCTCCACGTCATTGTTGGCGATTCCAACATGAGCGAATATTCGACCTTCTTAAAGATTGGCGCAGCAGCAATCATGTTGCGGATGCTTGAAGACCCGAGTGTGGTGTTGCGTGACATGGCGTTGGAGAATCCCATTCGGGCAATTCGTGAAATCAGCCATGACATCACCTGCCAACGTCGCGTCCGTCTACAGAACGGGCGTGAGGCGAGCGCGCTCGATATTCAGAGCGAGTACCTGGCTCGGGCAATGAAGTTTGCTGATCAGAAGGGTCTGCCAGACGATGAACTACGCGCGCTTTCGATGTGGAAGCATTGTGTGGAAACCATCGAACGAGATCCGCTTCTGCTCGATCGCGAGGTCGATTGGGTAATAAAGCACAAACTGATCGAGGCCTATCGGGCCAAGCACGATCTTGCGCTCGGACACGCAAAAGTGGCTCTGATCGATCTCCAGTACCACGACGTGCATCGCGAACGCGGCTTGTACTACCGCATGCAGAACCGCGGACTGATCGAACGTATATGTACTGACGAAGCGATCGATGTTGCCGTCGAAGAGCCTCCCCAGACGACGCGAGCAAAGTTACGGGGAGACTTCATCAAGCGGGCGAAGGAACGCAAGCGCGACTTCACGGTGGACTGGGTGCACCTCAAGCTGAACGATCAGGCGCAACGAACCGTGTTGTGCAAAGACCCGTTCAAAGCAAAGGATGAACGGGTCGAAAAGCTCATCGCCTCGTTGTAGACCGGGGCCATGACGAGTTTTCGCTCCGGAGACATTGCGGCGATCACCGCCGAGCGGCCCGGGCTGCAAAAAGTTGACGTCCAATTCCCCGGAGAGTCAACCACTCAGCGCGCATACAACCTGAGTGACCTAACCGGCCGGGTGAGCGAAGGCGACCGTGTGGTTTGCAACACGACCGCCGTCGAACTCGGCCTGGGCACCGGCGGTTGGCACATCGTCCACTGGAATCAAGCCAACGATGATCTTCGTATTCCCGGCGGCGGACACATCATGAAACTGCGATACACCTCGTTGCAGCGCAATACCGGGGCCGCTGAGGAGCATGGACCGGGCATCGGAGTCGACCTGCAGCAAATACCCGTGATCGCCTGTTCGCTTCACAGCCAGGTCGGAGTGGTGGCTGCGGCGTTCGCCGCGAGCTGCTCGGACGCACGCCTGGCCTACGTGATGACTGACGGTGCGGCGTTGCCCCTCGCTCTCAGCGACCTCGTGCACGACCTCACCAGGCAGGGCCTACTTTGTGGCACTGTGACCGCCGGCCACGCGTTTGGCGGGTCGCACGAGGCTGTCAATATGCCGAGTGCGCTTACCATTGCCCGGTCGCGACTCCAGGCCGACGCCATCGTTGTTGGTATGGGCCCGGGCGTGGTTGGCACGGGGACCGAACTGGGAAACACCGCGCTCGAGGTCACCGCCATACTTCACGCCGTTGCGTCGCTCAACGGACGGGCGATCGCCTGCCTGCGAGTGGGCAGCGGCGACGATCGAGCCCGGCACCAGGGACTCAGTCATCACAGCATCACCGCGCTGTCGCACGTTCGTCCCGGTACATCGTTCGCCGTTGGTGTGCCAAGCGACGACGAAACTGACCTTTCGCTCCTCGATCGATTGGCGGCGACGGTCCTGGTGGAACGGGTGGAGGTGCCGGACGTCGCGGCGTTGTTGGCCCACCTTGGCCTAGACATCACCACGATGGGGCGAAAACCCGCCACCGACCGCGCCTTTTTCGCATTCGCCGCCGCCGCCGGCGTGCTAGCTGCCACCATGGTGCCGTGAGTCGCTCGTCCGGTGCCGGATCTCCCTATGTAGTGTCCGGTGCGCCATGAGTCGCATCGAGCGTCTCATCAACTTGACCGCCGCCCTACTGTCCGCGGAACGTCCGCTGCGGGCCGAGGAACTACGCGAACGTATCGCCGGATACCCAGACGACCGAGCCTCGTTCCGTCGACAGTTCGAGCGAGATAAGGATGCCCTCCGCGAGCTAGGCCTTCCGCTAGAAACGATCACCGAACGTCGGGGCAACGACGAGGTGATGGCCTATCGGGTGAACGCCGATGATTACTACGTGCGCGATCCGGGGCTTGAACCCGACGAGCTGTCGGCCTTGCACCTGGCGTCGCGCCTCGTCGAAATCGAAGGTTTGGACACCGCATCAGGACTGTGGAAGCTCAACGCCGCCGCTCGGGCAGAGCGATCGCGGCGGCGCAGACCGGGTCGGAACGACGAGGCAAACCAGATGACCGCGGACGAAGGCCAAGGTCCAATAACGGCCACTCTTCCAGCCGACGAACGATTGACCGAATTGTTCGGGTTGATCGCCTCGGGGGCATCGGTGTCGTTTGGTTATCGCGGCGAACTACGCCACGTTCAGCCGCGTCGTCTCTCGTTCTCGCGCGCCCACTGGTATCTGATTGCCTTTGACCTCGGGCGGGCCGCCGAGCGGTCTTTTCGCCTTGACCGCATGGAGGGTCCCCTTGATCCGGGCGCCGCCGAGCAGTTACCACCGACGAGCGGACGAGCCCGATCCTCGGCCTTTTCTCGACCGTGGGAAATGGGCGACGCCAACGCCGAGGTGGTGGCCGTTGTCAGGATCGACGCGGCGCAAAGCCCGTGGGCCATTCGCCACGTCGGGTCCTCGGCCGTCGTGCAAACGCTCTCTGACGGCAGCGTGGAGCTGGCCCTCGCCGTCCGCAACGTCGAGGCGTTCCGAACGTTCGTTCTCGGTTTCTTGGATCACGCCGAAGTTATGTCTCCGCCGGACCTGCGAGCCGACATGGTTGCGTGGCTCAACACCCTTGCGGGAGCGGCGGCCTAGTTCTGATGGCCACCGAAGATCGACTCAAACGCATCTTGGCTGAAACATGGTCGTGCTGAATGGCCACCGAAGATCGACTCAAACGCATCTTGGCCATGGTGCCGTGGATCGTCGCCCACGACGGCCCGTCCGTCGTGGAGACCTGTGAGCGGTTCGGTTGCACCCCGCCCGAACTGATGCGCGATATCCAGTTGCTGTACCTCTGTGGTCTGTATCCGTACACGCCCGATTTACTGATTGAGGCGTCGGTCGCAGATGGACGGGTTTACGTCGAATACGCCGACTACTTCAGCCGTCCCCTGCGCCTCACGCCGGGCGAAGGCCTCGGTCTGGTCGCGGCGGCGTCCACCTTGCTCGCTGCCCCCGGAACCGACCCAAACGGACCGTTGGCTCGGGGCCTCGCCAAGTTGGCCGCCGCGCTCGGCGGCAGCGACTCCCCGGTTGACGGTGGGGTTGATATCGATCTAGGAGCGACGGATCCCGCCGTGCTTACGCTCCTACGCCAAGCGGTCGAAACGAAGTGCCCGGTCAGCATCCGGTACTACTCGTTTGGGCGAGACGATGTGAAGGACCGGGTGATCGAGCCGGTAACGGTGTTTCGTTCGGTGGGCGAGTGGTACGTGCACGCATGGTGTCATCGGGCGCGTGACGAACGAACCTTTCGGGTTGACCGGATCGAGCGGGCCGAACTCCTGGCCGGTCCCCGAACCGGCCCCGAGATCGTCCCGAGCGAGGGGCTATTTGAGCGGCGTCCCGAGTCCGGAACCGTGGTCCTGGCGCTGGATAACTCGGCGCGCTGGGTCGGCGACCGATACCCGGTTGAGTCAACGGGGGAGCGCTCCGACGGTCGTCTGGAGGTCACCCTTTCGGTCACCGAATGGGCGTGGCTCGATCGGCTCGTCCTGCTCCTCGGTTCATCGGCGCTCGTCGTCTCCGCCCCGCCGGAATGGGCCGGCGTGAAA
>JAYVSS010000144.1:0-5585 GCA_043775075.1 Acidimicrobiia bacterium | reverse complement strand
TTCAGGTATTGCTTTTCCTTCCCCACCACGACGGAGAACAGCGGTGGCTGAGCGATGTAGCAATACCCGGCCTCCACCATCGGTTTCATCTGCCGGTAGAAGAAGGTGAGAAGCAGCGTCCGGATATGGGCGCCGTCCACATCCGCATCACACAGAGCAATGATCTTGTGATAGCGGGCTTTTGACGCGTCAAACTCTTCGCCCACACCGCCACCAATAGCGGTAATGAGCGCCTGGACTTCGGTGTTCTTCATCATCTTGTCCAGGCGGGCGCGCTCGACGTTCAAGATTTTCCCGCGGATTGGCAGGATCGCCTGGGTCTTCGGATCACGAGCATCCGCGGCCGAACCAAGAGCCGAGTCTCCTTCCACGATGAACAGCTCGGATTCGGCTGGATTCTTCGACGAGCAGTCCTTCAGCTTGCCCGGCAAGCCTCCGCCAAAGGTTGCCGACTTGCGGGCGACATCTCGCGCTTTGCGGGCGGCGACGCGGGCAATCTGGGCCTGCTGGGCCTTTTTCACCACCCGGTTGCCTTCGGTGGGATTTTCCTCGAACCATTGAGCCAGGCGATCGTTGGTGGCCTTTTGCACCAGAGTTTTCATGCTGGTGTTACCGAGCTTGCCCTTGGTTTGGCCCTCAAACTGCGGATCGCGCAGCTTGACGCTGATTATCGCGGTGAGGCCCTCGCGGATATCTTCACCGCCCAAGTTGTCGTCTTTTTCCTTGATCAGCGCCTTCTCTCGGGCGTATTTGTTCACCACTGTGGTCAGCGCAGCTTTGAACCCCTCGATATGCGTGCCACCCTCGATGGTGGCAATGCCGTTGGCAAAGCCGTGGAGGCCCTCGTAGTACCCGGTATTCCATTGCAGCGCGACCTCGGCCTCGCCGACGCCGTCTTCGTCGACGACCTTGAACGCCGGGACCTTGGAGAACAGCGGCTCTTTGGACGCGTTCAGATGCTTCACGAAGTCCTTAAGGCCATCGGCGAACTTGAACACGTGCTCGGCCGGCTGGCCGTCAGTGTCTCGGTCGTGGTCGGGACGCTCGTCGACGAAGCGAATTTCCAGTCCAGCGTTAAGAAACGCCATCATCCGGAAACGCTCCAGCAGAGTTTCGGCCCGAAACTCCGTGGTCTCGAAGATGAGCGGGTCCGGCCAGAACGTAACCGTGGTACCCGTTCGACCGCGCGGTGACTTGCCGATTTCGGCCAGCTTGCTTTTCAGCGCCCCGCCATTTTCGAACTCGCACTGGTACCGCACGCCGCCTTTATCGATTACCGCGATGAAGCGGGCGGCCAAAGCATTGACCACCGAGACGCCCACACCGTGCAGACCACCGGAGACCTTGTAGCCCTCGCCGCCGAATTTGCCACCCGCATTGAGGACGGACAAAACGATTTCCGCCGCCGAGCGGCCATCGATCTTCGGATCGTCGCTCTTCATCGGATCGACCGGCAAACCCCGGCCGTTGTCCTCCACTCGACATCCCCCGTCGGCAATCAGGGTGATGTCGATCCGGGTGGCGTACCCGGCCATGGCTTCGTCGACCGAGTTGTCCACCACTTCCCACACGAGGTGATGCAGACCGGTAATTCCGGTGGAACCGATGTACATACCTGGGCGTTTGCGAACGTGCTCAAGGCCATCAAGAACGGTGATGTCCTTCGCCCCGTAGTCCGACGAACCCTTAGTGTTTTCTGCAGTCATCAACGTCCTCAAGATCAACACGGGCTGCGGAGAAGTATTCGGCGGGAATGCGAGTTCACGCGGTGAGCAAAAAGCCTTCAAACCATGCGGAATCGCCCGAAATTGCAGCGTTGTGATCTTACCAGAGGGGGTACGACAAAACCGTGGGTTCAGCGGCCCTTTTCCGGGGGTTTTTGCGGCTTTTCCGGGCGTTTCTCCTCTGTCGGAGAACCACTTCGGGGTCGGCGTGAACCCTGCACGCTGACGACGATTTGGACGACGACAATTTCGCCCAAACGCTCGTTCATCCGATCGACGAGGTCCTGTCCGAGGTACTTGACCTGAGTCGCCCAGGCCGCCTCGTCGGCGGTCACCCGCAACATGCCATCTCGCAATGAAGTCGGTCGAACGTGGTCGGCTAACGGCTCGCCCACCAACGCCGACCAGCCGGCAAACACCGAGTGCAACGTCGTCGGCGCGGCCAGACCAAAGCGACTTGACAACTCGCCCAACGACGAGCCAATCGGCCGGACACCGGGGGGAAGGGAGGTGTGACGATCGCCACCCACCGGATGCTTAGGTCGGGTCATTGCTGGTCGCCGTCGTATCTACCGCGATCCTCAGCGCGCTTGCTATCCACAGTTTCCCCAGACTTATCCACAAGGAGGCACGAGCCGTTCGTGGGGTCACGACGCACTCGATAGAGCGCCTCAGCTCGCGCTGCGTGAGGAAGGTGCCCGGCGGTCGCCAAGAGCGACTGACCAGCGGGAAGGTGGCGAATCAAGGCCTCGCTACGCGCCGGGTCGAGTTCGGAGAACACATCGTCAAGCAGCAACAGCGGGGTCCGGCCGACGGCTCGGGCCACCAGGCGATGTTCGGCGAGACGGAAGGCGAGGGACAGAGTGCGCTGTTCGCCCTGCGACGCATGGGTACGCGCCGGCCGACCTTCGATGCTCGCGTCGATGTCGTCACGGTGCGGACCGATGAGCGACACTCCCCGGCGTACGTCATCGTTGCGGCCCGCCGCCAGCGCATCGGCTAGAGAACCCGACCATGACGATCGCACCGCCATGGTGATGGGTGCGGGGCGGTCGGCGATGTCGGCGTAGGCCTGGGCGACGACAGGACCGAGCTGCTCAACCAACTCCAGTCGGAGGACGCCAACCTGCTCTCCGGTGACGGTGAGTTTGGTGTCCCACACATCGAGGGTCAGCGCCGCCGTAGGGTCCAGGCGCCCCGCACATTGCTTCAGGAGGGCGTTCCGCTGTCTCAAGACCCGTTCGAACTCGGTCAGTAAGGAGTCGTTGCGGGGATGCACCCGAGCGCCGAGTTCGTCCAGGTACCGGCGACGTTCGGCGGGCCCGCCTTTGACCAGAATCAGATCATCCGGGCTAAAAACGCTCACCTGCAAGGCCTCACCGACGTCTCGCACCCGAGACATCGGTTGTTTGTTGATCAAGGTCCGATTGCGTCGACCGGGAGCGATTTCGGTCTCGATCTCCATCCGACGATCATCGATTACCCCGAAGCCACGAACGACGGTGGCCGCTTTTTCCGGCCCGATGGTGGCGCTCGACGCTGAAGATCGCATCAGCGCCTCGTTCGGCGCGCCCCGAAACGACGACAGCGTGGCGAGGTAACCGATCGCTTCGAGGAGGTTGGTTTTCCCCGAACCGTTGGGGCCCTGAAGCACGGTGAGTCCGGGCGCAAGATCGATTTCCGTGTGGGCATAGCTGCGAAAGCCCCGGACTTCGACGCGATCAAGGCGCATGAACTGGGAGGGCGAACGGGCGAGCTAGGAGACGCGGACGGGCATTAACAAATAGAGATAATCGTTATTGCCCACGGGCCGGATTACCGCAGGCTTTTGATGATCGGTGGTCTGCAGCGTGATCATGTCGGCCTCGGCGGACTCCACGCCCCGCATGAGGAATTCGGGGTTGAATGCCACCGTGAGGTCGATCCCGACATAGGTGGCCTCCACGTCTTCGTTCGCCTGCCCGATGTCTTGGGTGATCGCCACGAGTTCCAGCCCGGCAGCCGACAGCTTGAGGCGCACCGGGGTGGCATCCTTGGCCAAAAGACGGACACGGCGAAGGGCGTCGAGCAGCGCCAGCCGGGAGACGGTCAACGTGTTCGGCAGCGACGCCGGGATGAGGTTGCGATACGGGGGGTACTGCCCTTCGATCAATCGGGTCGTGATCCGAACCGAGCCAACGGCAAAGGTGGCCTCGCGGTCACCCAGGTGCAACGTGACCTCCGTACCTGAACCGAGGGCGCGAGCCACTTCAGCCAGGGCCCGGCTGGGAACCAAGACGCTCTGGCCCTCCTGCAGCACCGTGGTTCCGGGAAGGTCACGAACGGCCAAACGGTACGAATCCGTGGCCACGAGACGCAGTCCGCCGGCTTCGGCGGTGAGCAGTACGCCGGTGAGAATCGGCCGGGATTCGTCGGTGCTCGCCGACGGTACGACTTGACGGACAGCGTCGGCCAGGGCTGCCGAGGAGATCGTGACCCCACCCGGTTGGGCGTTGGGGAGGCGGGGAAACTCCGCCGCCGGCAGGGTGCGAACGGAAAAGATCGAGCGGCCGCCGCGAATTTCGGCACTTTCGCCGTCCACGGCGATTGTGACCGCACCCGGTTCCAGCGCTCGCAGGATGTCGGCAACGAGCTTCGCCGGCAGAACCGCCACGCCGTCTCGCTCGCCTTGGGCGGTGGCCGTGGACTCGATCGTGAGGTCCAAGTCGCTTCCCGCTAGTGAAAGCACCGAAGCATCCACCCCAATTCGAACGCCGGACAGGACCGGAAGGGCGGCACGACTCGCAACGGCTCTCGCCGCCGCCGAAAATACCTCAACCAACACGTCACGTTCGCAACGGAACTTCACAGCAGACCTCGCTTTGGGGTGGAACTTCCCAGGCCGACCATGTTGGCCGACGTCTGGGCTGTGGGTGGCAACGCTTCTCTAAGCAGTAAAGAAGAGAGAAAAGAACTAGTAGTACTTGTAGGTCCTGTGGATTGTGGATAAGCCACAATTGTCCTGCTCAGGATTGGTGCTGTGGCGCGCGCCTTGTACACAGAATCCCCCGCGACGAGGGGCCATGGTGACGACCCTGGGGACGAGGGAAAAGAAATCCCCAGATACGCGGCGTTGTCCACGGCGTTGTCCACCGTCGGGTTCGCCGTCGAACTCATTGCTTTCGACCCTGTCCACCCAGTTTGATGACCCGGATGAGTTCGTTCACCTGATCAAAAATGGCGTGGCGTTCCTTCATCTGTTGGGTGATTTTTTCCACCGCATGAATGACCGTGGTGTGATCACGTCCGCCGAATTCGCGTCCGATCATCGGGTAGCTGAAATCGGTGAGTTCGCGAAACACGTACATTCCGACCTGGCGGGCGGTAACGAGCGGACGGCGCCGGGACTGCCCAATCAGGTCAGCAATGGCGAAGCCGTACATCTCGGCCGTGGCGTCGAGAATGGCCTTGGCCGTGATGGGCCGTGGCTCGTTGCCGCTGAGGAGGTCGGAGAGGACCTGTTCAGCCAACTTCAGGGTCAAGACCTCCCGATTTAGCCCGGCATACGCACACACTCGGTTGAGCGCCCCTTCGAGCTCTCTGATGTTGTCCTTGATGTGGGTGGCGATGAACGTGAGAACGTCGATCGGCACTGTCATGCGCTCGCGCTCGGCCTTTTTTCGCACGATCGCCAATCGCGTCTCCAAATCTGGCGGCGTCACATCGGTGATGAGACCCCACTCAAAGCGGCTCCGTAACCGGTCTTCCAACGTGGCGATCGCCTTGGGCGGTCGATCCGACGACAAAACGATTTGACGACCGGACTGGTGCAAGAAGTTGAACGTGTGGAAAAACTCCTCCTGGGTGCCTTCTTTGCCCTCC
>JAYVSS010000143.1:0-8135 GCA_043775075.1 Acidimicrobiia bacterium | reverse complement strand
GGCAGTAAGCGTGCTGACGGAGGAAGCGCGGTGTCGACCAACGGGCGCATACATGAGTCCGTGTTGCGCATCCTCAATGACACGAACTGACGGCGTCGTCTTGCGCGTTGCCACGGCCAATCTATTGCACGGCCGCTCGCTGATAGACGGTCTCGTCGATACCGAGAGGATGACCATCGCGGTCACCGGGCTGCACGCCGACATCGTCGGTCTGCAGGAGGTCGATCGAGGTCAACCACGATCCGGTCATGTGGATCAGACGCAGGCCATCGCGTCGGCTATGGCCGACGCCGCGTCGGGCCCGGTTTTCTACCGGTTTGTGCCGGCCATCATCGGAGAACCGGGCGGACGGTGGACGGCCGCACGTGATGCCAATCCGCATTCGGGGGACGACCTGGGGCCCACCGAACACCTCACACCGAGCTACGGGATTGCCCTGATCAGCCGCGTTCCGGTCCAATCTTGGCACGTCATCGAGTTGCGGCATGCGCCGGTGAAGTCTCCGATTCTGATGCCCGGAACGCGCCGTCCGATGCTGCTGGCCGACGAGCCGCGCCGAGCGATCGCCGCTGTCTTCGCCGAGGGGAAGGCGCCCTTTCGCACCGTGGCCACCACCCATTTATCGTTCGTTCCCGGTTGGAATGTTCGTCAGCTTCGCCTCGTCCAGCAGGCACTGCTGGAGCTTCCCGGACCACGTCTCATCCTTGGCGATCTCAATATGCCCGCAGGTGTGGTTCGACGCGCCACCCGCTGGACCTCAATCGTACGCGCCCCTACATTTCCCAGCCCGGACCCGAAAATCCAGTTCGACCATATGCTCACGGATGATTCGAAGATGCGCCCAAGCTCGACTGAGATCGTCCACCTTGCCTTCTCCGATCATCGCGCAGTGGTGGCCGACTTCGACTCTTTCCCGGAGTGATGCAGTGGATGGCATCATTCTGGCCGGCGGGGAGAGCCGCCGTATGGGACGAGAGAAGGCGGCCATCGTCATCGGCGGCTCAACGCTCCTCGACCGAGCGGTTATGGCTCTGCGATTGGCGGGCGCCGAGCGAATCGCGATTGTCGGGCTGTCCCCAACCTCGGCGTTCGCTTTGCGAGCGTGGCCGAACGACGTCGCCCTCGTTGCCGACTCTGTGGCCCACCTTGGCCCGTTGCGCGCAATCATCGACGGGCTCATCGCCCTCGGCCGCGCTCCCGATTCGGTGGGACCACGTGACGACGGGATAGGTGTCGTCATGGCCTGCGACCACCCCGAGCCAGATCCGAGCGAGCTGGTCATGCTGGCAGAACGCCTCCAGCATGAGCCTGTCGAAACGTTGGCGGCCGTGCCGATCGTCGACGGGCGCGCCCAACCGCTGTACGCGGCGTATCGGTTGGCCAGCGCCGAGCCGCTGCAAGAACACTTCAAACAGGGAGAACGGTCGATTGCCCGCGCCCTCGAACAGCTACACGCCGTCAACGGGCGGCTCGTCCTCATGATCGAACGGGGCCAGGGACCATCGGCCCGCTCGTATGTCGACCTTGACGACGTCACCGAGCTCGCCACCTACCTGGCAAGGAACGGTGAGACGACAACCGGACCCGGCTCTCTCGGTGGCACCTCCAGGTAGTGTCACTGTCATGAACGACCAAGTGCCGGGGATCGAAGTGGCCGAACTCGGAAGTGTCCTGCGGGCCGGTGGAGTTCTCATTGATGTCCGTGAGCCCGATGAATATCTCGAAGCCCACGTTGGCGGCGGAGTACTTATTCCTCTGCAATCGGTGCCATCTCGGGTCAAAGAATTCCCCACGGACCAGCCGGTTTACCTGATTTGTGCGGCTGGTGGTCGAAGTCACCAGGCCTCGGCCTTTCTGCGCCAGCAGGGTATCGATGCGGTAAATGTTCTCGGCGGCACATCGGCCTGGATGGCTGCGGGTTTCGCTGTCGAATGCGGTCCGGACACCGGGCCCACCGCGTGATTCGTCGTCCTTCCTCCAACGCCGCACCCGAATCGGGAGCACCGGACCTCGGGCAAATCACCTGGGTAGACACGCCCCGGGGTCTGGAGGCGCTCATCGACGAGTTGCTGCACGAGGATGCGTACGCCATTGACACCGAGTTCTTGCGGGAGCGTACCTACTATCCGCAGCTGGCCCTCGTGCAGATCGGATGGGGCGATCAGATCGCCATCGTCGATCCCCTCGCCGTCGACGTTGCGCCCCTGCGTCGACTGCTGGAAAGCGACGTCGTGGCCGTATTTCATGCCGCTGACCAGGACCTCGAGGTACTGGACCTGGCCTGCGGAGTCGTCCCAAAAATCATGTTCGACACCCAGCTGGCTGCGGGATGCGTCGGATTCTCAACCCCATCGCTTCTCACGCTGGCGGAACGGCTGGTCGGGGCAAAACTCTCCAAGGGCGACCGACTGACCGACTGGACGAAACGGCCACTCACCGACGCCCAGATTCGGTATGCCGCATCTGACGTTGTCCACCTCCTCGAAATTCGCCAGCTTCTGTTACGTGAACTCGAAGCAAGTGGTCGGGTTGGCTGGGTCGAGTCGGAGGCCGAAATCCTTCGGACCCGGGTGCGCGGCCAGAGCGACAGCGCGATCGCCTGGTGGCGGATCAAAGATGGACGTGTTTTGCGGGGCCGCGACCGACTTATTGCCCAGGAAATCTGTGCGTGGCGCGAGCGAAAAGCGCAGCGGGAAGACCGTCCGGTCCGATTTATTCTTCCTGATCTGGCGGTCCTCGCCGTCGCCCAGGGTCACCCCACCTCGGTGTCGGAACTGACCGCTATCCGTGGCATGGACAGCAGGTATCTCAAGGCCAACGGCGGGCAGGAACTGATTGCCCTGGTCCAGAAGGCCATGGGCGCCCCTATGGAGGACTTGCGCCTGCCCGAACCCGACGATTTTGACCGTCGTCTCCGCCCCGCGCTCACCTTAGTGTCAGCGTGGGTCGGTCAGCTGAGCCACGATGTGAAGGTCGAGGCGTCGCTTCTGGCCACCCGGTCCGACCTCATCGCTTTCCTTCGAGGCGACCTAACATCCCGGTTGGCCCAGGGCTGGCGTAACGAGGTACTAGGAAACCGGGTCCGCCAAGTCATCTCGGGGGAGGCAGCCATCGCGTTCGATCGTGTGCGCGGGCTGGTCCTCGAACAACGGTCGGGCCACGAACTCTTGGCTCCTATCGCTCTACCGCCCACGGTATGGGAGACCGACGCTCCGGACCATCGACTCGAAGGCTACTGAGGACTCCGCCTCGTTCGCCGACAAACGCTGGGAGCGCTGGCGGGTGAAGGTCACTGACGAGATGCCGATCGGCGATGGCCACCTCGCCTACGCTCTCTACGCAAGTCGTTCGCTTCCTGCTCACTGGTTCCTCATGAGGACCGTCGAGACTGTGCCCGCTTATCGGGACTTCCCTGATCGAAGGAGACCGCCACCAATGTTGTTTCACTCTTCCCGCAGTATCTGTTCCACACCATCGTCCCGGATGCGGCGATCCCGGCGACTGCTCGTCCCATTCGCCCTAGCGGCGGCCGCCTCCTTGGCCCTTCCCAACATTGCCGTCGCCCAGGCCGTAAAAATTGTTCCGCCCGGCGTGACCAACGCCTGCCTCGGGTATCCGCAGCTGACCAACGTCGCCTATTTCAACGATGGCAAACGGGGCGCTCCGATGAGGGCGTGGGCGGAGCCGAACGAGAGTTCCCAGGTTGTGGCCACACTCGCCTTCGGCACGGAACTACGCGGTCGACCCACGTACACGGTGATCGGTACCGATGGCGAATGGCTCCACGTCAACGTACCGGCGCGCCCCAATGGTCTGACCGGATTCGTCCGAAAGAAGGACGTCAAGACCTATCAGCACCCGTGGACGATCGTCATCGAGTTGGGCCGCAAACAGCTGACGGTCTGTAACTCCGGCCGCGCCGTCCAGCGAGAAAAGGTCGGCGTCGGTGTTGCTGCGAGGCCGACCCCGACGGGGGCCTGTTTCACGGTCGAACTGATCAAGACGAAGAAGCCCGCCGGCGCCTACGGACCATACGCATACGGTCTCTCGTGCTTCTCCGACGTGGTGTTTAGCTTCGGTGCGGGAGGCGATGGGCGCCTTGGCATTCACGGTACGAATGAGCCGGGCAAACTCGGAACCGCGGTCTCGAGTGGCTGCGTCCGCGTCAGCAATGCCGGCATCACCAAGATGGCGAAGACGCTCCCCGTCGGCGTACCCGTGTACATAGTGTGACGCTTGGTCTTGCCGCCGCTTCACTAGTCTGAGAACTCCTACCAACCATGTTCCAGTCGGAGGACAGCAATGCGCGTCGAAACTCGTCATACCCCCTCGTTCGGCATTGCCCGCTGCACCCTCGGTGGCGGTGAATCGGTAAAGGTCGAAGCCGGAGCGATGATGGCAATGTCGGCCGGCATGGACCTTAAAGCCAAGGCCGAGGGCGGTGTGTTCAAGTCGTTAAAGCGTGCTGCCCTCGGCGGCGAGTCGTTCTTTTTGACCATCTACAACGCCCCGTCGCAAGGTGGCTGGGTCGATGTCGCCCCTCGGCTTCCGGGCGATCTTGTGACGTTCGACGTCACCCCGGACCTTTCCTATGTGATTCAGAAGGGCTCCTGGCTGGCGTCGTCGATGGACATCACGCTGGACACAAAATGGGGTGGGTTCAAGAACCTCTTCGGGAGCGAAGGCGGGTTTGTTGTTCGCGCGTCGGGTTCGGGCCCGCTCGTTCTTGGTTGCTTCGGTGCGCTGGACAAATGGGAGCTGGCGGCGGGGGAGTCGATCACGGTCGATACCGGTCATATGGTTGCCTACCAAGACTCGGTTGCTATGAGTTTGCGCAAAGTGACCGGGGGCATGGTGCAGTCATTCAAGAGCGGCGAGGGGATCGTCTTCGACTTCACCGGGCCGGGAATCGTGTACACCCAGACCCGCAATCCCAACGAATTGATCAGCTGGATCGGCGCCGCTGTAGGCACGGGAAATTCCTCGGGGGGCGCAGCGTCCGTTCTGGGCGGCGGTCTGCTCGGCGGCTTGATGGGGCGCGACTGACCGTACTGCGGCGGCACGGTGTTAGCGGCGGGTAGCACTAGCGTGACCGAGGTGACTTTGCCTGCCGTAGTAGCAATTTCTTGGGCGAATTTTGCCGATCACGTCAACATCGGTGAACTGCAAGAGGCGGACTACGCCCGATTCACCGACGTGGCACTGGTTGCACATGCGAATGCGACCGGTCTTGATGCTCTTCAAGACTCGATCATCGATCTCGCCAGCCGTGGTGGCGCGCCCGAGTACCTTGCGGGCGAGCTGACGATGGGGCTCGACATTGCGCTGCGAGCGTTGGCGGCGGGAGTTGCTTCGTCCGCTCTTCCAGCCGCTGCCGTGGACAAAGCGGCCCAGGAGAAAGCCGCAGCTGAGACGGCCCGGATTGCGGCGCTATCCAAACTGAGCGACGAAGAGCGCAAGGCGCTCGGACTCCAGTAATCACTCTCCGGAATATTCTGTATGAGCCTCGATCGTGAAGTCCCCGAACTTCCTCTTTTGCGTAAAATCCGTGAGTCGGTCATTGGTGACGACCAGGTAATGGATGGACCGTATGGTCCGCGCCGGATCACCTATGCGGACTACACCGCTTCGGGTCGGGCCCTGTCGTTTCTCGAGGACTTCATCGTTGAAGAGGTGCTCCCTCGGTACGCCAATACTCACACTGAGTCCTCCGGCACCGGCCTGCAGACCACTCGACTCCGCGAAGACGCCCGGTCGATCATTCATGACGCTGTCCACGGAAACGACGAGACGGGCGTGATCTTCGCCGGCTCCGGCTCGACCGGGGCGATTAACAAGCTGATCGGGATTCTGAACCTGCGAGTTCCGGCCAATCTGGATGATCGGTACCACTTCCTTGACCTGATTCCGGCGGGGGAGCGGCCGGTGGTGTTCGTCGGCCCGTTCGAACATCACTCAAATGAGCTTCCGTGGCGCGAATCCATCGCCGATGTCGTGGTGATCTCCGAAGACGCTGACGGTCACGTTGATCTGGAGCATCTGGACGCCGAATTGACTCGGTTTGCCGACCGCACCCTGAAAATTGGGTCGTTCTCCGCCGCCTCGAACGTGACTGGGATCATCTCCAACACCTGTGCGATCGCCGACCTGTTGCATCGACACGGAGCGCTTTCATTCTGGGATTTCGCTGCTGCCGCTCCGTACGTCGATATTGACATGTTCCCGCAATGCCCTGAGCATCCTTTGGCGTATAAAGATGCTGTCTTTCTTAGTCCACATAAGTTTATTGGAGGACCGGGCACGCCTGGCGTGCTCGTCGTGCGGCGAGAACTTCTCGGCAATCGTGTGCCCGACGTGGTCGGCGGGGGGACGGTTGCCTACGTGAACCCGGCCGAGCACCGATTTATCGACGATCCGGTCCATCGCGAGGAAGGCGGAACTCCCGCCATCGTGGAGTCCATCCGGGCGGGGTTGGTGTTTCAGCTCAAAGCCGCCGTGGGCGTGGACACCATTCGCGAGCGCGAGGCCGGGTACTGGATGCGGGCGCGGGCAACGTGGGCGGCCAACCCGCAGCTCCAGGTGCTCGGTAACACCGATACTGATCGCCTTTCCATCCTGTCGTTCGTGGTCCGAAGGCCGGAGGGTCGGTATCTACATCACAACTATGTGGTCGCCCTTCTCAGCGATCTCTTTGGGATTCAGTCCCGTGGCGGTTGTTCCTGCGCGGGACCGTACGGACATCGGCTGCTGGGCATTGACCTTGCTCGATCACATGCGTTCGAGCAGGAGATCACCTTTGGCTGCGAGGGCATCAAGCCTGGCTGGACCCGCATCAGCTTCAACTATTTCATCTCGGAAGCGGTGTTCGCCTATCTGGTGGCGGCGGTCGACCTCGTCGCCACCGACGGTTGGAAGCTGCTCCCCGAATATCGCTTCGATCCGATGAGTGGACTGTGGCGCCACCGCAACGGTCCGGTGGAACCCCCGTTGCGACTCGCGCAGCTGCGCTACGACCACGCCACCGGGGAACTCGTTCGACCCACTCTCGATCACGACCGAGCACCGGAAAGTTCGTTGCTCGAGTACCTGGCCGACGCCCGGGCCCGTCTTGAGTCGGCGCTCGGATGGACGTCAATCCCGGAGCGCCCGCTGGCCCTATCCGCGGAGTTCGAACAGTTGCGGTGGTTCGACCTGCCAACGGAATCCCTGGCGTAACGCCGCCCTACCGCTAGTTTCGGGCGATGTGCGGGTTGACAAACCCACGGAACGTCTAGGCTGGTAGGCACCTTGAGAGGGTGAAGTCCCCGGCTACTCAGCCGGGGCCTTCTTCGACGGCCGGGTCTTGGCCTCGTCGTCATTAGGGTGCGGCCCGGCTTGTAGGACGCCTTCGAGGAACTCGACGGGATCGATCGGGGCCGTTATCCGTTCGTCCATCTGCTCGGCAGTGGGACGGCGATGTATCGGGCGCTTGTCGGCCATGCCACGTATTCTACCGGGGGCTCGTGAGTCAGCGGCGTTTCGACAACAAACGTCGGGAATACGTCGCCTGTCGAATTCCACGCGTGCAAGACGTTTTCGACGTGGTACCGTGTCGGGATGCCCGCACGTGAACACCTGCAGAAGGCTCTTGACGCAATGGTCTCCGAGCGCGACCAACTCGACAGGGACATTGACATGGTGCGTCACATGCTCAACCCGACAGGGGCCGTGGAACCGGAAGCGGCTAACGTTGTCCGATTGCACGGTGTGTCCGTGTCGACGACTGCACCGTCGATCACAGCAATCGTCATGGACATGGTTGCAGACGGTTCCGTAGTCACGCTGACGGACGTTGTGGCTCGGGCGAAGGCGATCGGCAACACTTCCGATTACAACTCAATCTCGTCGGTTATCTCCCGCCTCCGGCGCGACGGCAAGCTTGCTGCTGGCCCGGCGCGCGGTACGTCGATGCTGCCCCCCAAGAACGCTACGGAAGGAGACGGAGGTGCCGGGGGTCCAAACCTCGGGTCCAACTCCGAAGTCACCCCGTAACGAGAGGGGCCGGAGGGGTGTACACCCTCCGGCCCTTCGCTCCGGGTCGTGTGCTGGTTGCACAGCGAGTGCCGTTGGAAGCCTTGCGTCGGGTCCGATCCCCG
>JAYVSS010000142.1:0-3698 GCA_043775075.1 Acidimicrobiia bacterium | reverse complement strand
ATGTCGACGCGTCGCCATCTTGGAGCAAGGCGGGCCCTACTGCGCCTCGATGATTTGCTCACCGAACGGGTGCTGCTACTCGATGACGGCCACTGCCTCCGCGATCAGGCGCTCGCCGTGTGCAGCCTGGCCCACATACCGACTGTGGATGTTGCGAGCACCAGTCTTGCTACCCTCACGCAAATGGTCGCCGCTGACCTTGGTGTCACTCTTCTCCCGGCGAGCACCCTCGCTATTGAGGCCCGCCCCGGATCAGGGATCGCCATCAGACGTTTTCAATCACCGGCACCAAAGCGCACGATCGTGCTGGCGTGGCGAATGTCTTCGCCGAGGAGTTCGCATTTCGCGGCAATCGCCGACGCCTTGAGGCCCCGGATGATAGCGGCGACCACCCTGACGACCACCCTGACGACTACCCCGGCGAACGCGCCGAAATAGTCGGGCCCGCGAGCCTCGGAAATCGACTCAATTCCCGCAGACTCCATCGTAACGAACGACATGTTCGTAGGACCACGTTCTCACGAAGCGGGGATTGCTCGGATCACCATGTGCAGACGATGGCGAAGAAACTCGTTCTGGGACTCGTTGGTTTTTCCGAGCCGGACGATCACTGCGTCACGATCGGGGAGCACGATGATCCGTTGTCCTTCGTATCCGTGGCACGCCAATGATTGTTCGTACGGCCACAGCCACCAATGAGCCCCGTACCCATGCGCCTCAGTGGGTGGGACCGGTGTGGGCGTGCGGGCATGATCAGCCCATCCGGCGGGCAACAGACGACGCCCGCCCCACCATCCATCGTGCAGATACAGAAGGCCGAAGCGGGCGAAATCCAAGGCCGTGGCGTATACGTATGACGAACCGACGAACGTGCCCGCCGCATCAAACTTTGCCGTGGCACTGCTCATCCCAATCGCGTCGAAGAGCCGCTCCTGAATATACGCGCACATATTTGATGAGCCCACGGCTTCACCCACGCGGCGAGCAATGATGTTCGTGTCCCCGCTGGAGTAGTTCCAGTGAGCGCCGGGGGCATGGATCAACGGAAGATTGGCGGCGAACGCGGCCACGTCGTCGGCGCCGCGACCAAACAACATTTCGATCACATGGCTCACCTGGTCGTCCACATAGTCTTCCACGAAGCCAAGCCCACTTCGCATGTTGAGCAGGTGTTGCAGCGTGATCGTCTCCTTATCAGTACCCGCCCACGACGGGATACCGACGGGATCGTGGACGGAGAGACGACCATCCTCAACGCAAAGCCCAAAGAGCGCATGGGTCATGCTTTTGGCCATCGACCACGAAATCAAGGTGGTGTCAGCGGTGGTCTCCGGCGGCGGGCCTGGGCGAAATACGTTCGGAGTGGTGTCAGGAAAGTATCGCTCGGCCACCACCGCCCCGTGATGAATGACCACGCACGCAAGGGTGACCCCGAGCTGATCATCAGTACACAGATCATTGACTGCCTCGGTGAGCTCCGAACTTGCTGAGCCTCGCGCCCACTCGTTGCCCGGCACCACGGGCGTTGTCATGCGATGGCCCCTTCGTGCCCCGCCAGCCGGTACTCCATTGCGCTCGCCGCAGTTTGGAATACTTCCGGGGGGCAATCGTGGTGTCTGAGCATCGCCGAATCCTTCCATGCCGTACGGCAGTCATCCAGTTGTCAAGGAACTACTTGCGGTCTGCGAGCACTGAGGTCAGGCCGCTGCTCGGGTCGTGAGCCCGGGGGGTTTGCTACGCAGCACAGTGCCGGTCGGCGAAGTGAAGGTGAGTTCGCTGTTGGCATCGCCAACGATCATCCACCCGCCCTCATGTACATAGTGGTGGTGGCGGCTACAGAGCAAGCACCCGTTCGATGTCGTGGTGGTTCCACCAGTGGCCCAGTGCTCGATGTGATGACCGTCGGACCAACTCGGCGGAGCGTTACAACTGGGGAACCGGCAGCCTTGATCACGAAGTATCAGGACTTTGCGAATCGCCCCGGTGAATGTTCGTTGTTCCCGGCCGACATCAACGATTTGCGACTGACTATTCGTGAAAATCGCCGAAATCCCCGCGTCACACGCGATGCGACGAATCGCCTCGGCCGAGAGCGCCGCGCCGCGTTCGCTGGCACCGTGCCCAGTCCTGTTGACGAGATCATCAAGGTTGATAATTACGCTCACCTGCGGTCGGGACCGCGAAGTCATTGGGACGGCGTTCGACTTGGCCGCGATCGACACGGCGGCGTTCCATTCTTGCGGAGCGTGCGCCCCGAAACCGTTGAGCCAATCCCGGCAGATGCCAACCAACGCGTCTGCACGACGCTGCGCCGAAGTCCGCTCCGGGTGCTGCCCCGCCGTCTCGTCTCGCCACTCCGCTTGGACCCTGGCATCCAACGCCCCAGCTACCACCTCAGCTGATTCGGGATCCAACGCGGCGATGATCTCCGTCATCCCGGTATGGCGCTTCTGTGTTTCCAACGACCGCTTGGCCCGCAAATCCTCGTTGGTATCGACTCCTCGTTCTTCATCGACGCTACGTCCCCAACGCTCCAATTCACGGGCCAACTGATTTGGCGCCAGCTCGGTCGCCATCGCCGTAAGTTTTGCGGCGTCGCGCTCCGCCGCTTCAGCCCGATCACGATTCACGACGTCCGCCACCATCCGGGCCTTCGACATCGACACGTCGCCGGACTCGACAGCGTCTTGCAACGACACCAACGTAGGGAGCCGATCAGCCATCTTCTCCAACTGCGCCGCCTCGCCCCCGGACAGTCCGAACTCGGCCGACAACGCCGAACGATCCGTGATCCCTCGCTCACGCAACAAGCGCAACCGGAAACCTTCCAATCGAGAAATAGTTGTGCTCAGGGCCGCCAGACCGCGATCCACATGATCCGGGCAGTGGGCATCGACGAACGATCCGGCACACAACACAAGCGCCTCTGCCGCCTCTGCCTCCTCTGCCGCCTCTTCGAGTGACTCCACGTGAACCATGCACTCACTTTAGCAAACGTACGTTCGTATATTAAGAACAGATTGAGACAATTCCGATTGCGTTGGGAAGATTCCTGAGAACACTCTTCGCTTGGTCCCAGCGATCCGTAGCAAGATCAGAGCGTGCTTCCACCCAAGACCCTGAGCGAATTGCTCGACGACGCTCGGTCCGGATTGAAGCGCTTGTCGCCGCTTGAGTTGTCGCAACGCTCAGATGCCATCGTGCTGGATACTCGCACGCCAACGGACCGAGCGCTCTATGGCTGCATACCCGGTGCATTGCATGTCCCCAGGACGGTCCTCGAATGGCGGGTAGCCCAGGATGCCCCATTGAAGTTGGCGCAAATCACGTCCATCGAACAGACCCTCGTGGCGGTGTGCAACGAGGGCTTTTCATCCAGCCTCGCAGCAGCCACGCTCCAGTCCCTCGGCTATAAGAACGCCACTGACCTCATCGGTGGCTTCCTCGCGTGGCGTGATGCCGGCCTGGCCATCGAGCACGCGACCAACGACGAGATCGGCATCCGGCCGGACCCCTGTGGCCCGCAATAGCGAACAGGGTCCATCAGCGGCGACGCATTCACGTCCTGGCGCAGGCGAGCACCCGGACCGCTAGATCGTGGCCCCGCCGTCGCAGACGATGGTTTGTCCGGTGGTGAACGCTCCGGCGCGTGACGATAGGAACACCGCTGCTCCGGCGATCTCGTCGGCCTCACCGAT
>JAYVSS010000141.1:0-3259 GCA_043775075.1 Acidimicrobiia bacterium | reverse complement strand
CCCGGACTGGTGCCGGTGACGTACGACGGCGATTCCGCCGTCGAGGCCCGCACCTGGGCGCGCAAGAACGCCACCGCGGTGCTGACGAATCCGGAGATGCTTCATCAGGGTCTGCTTCCTTTTCACGGTCGCTGGTCGACATTTCTGCATCGTCTCCGCTATGTCGTGATCGACGAGTTGCACGCGTACCGAGGAATATTCGGTACCCACCTGGCCCAGATCCTGCGTCGGTTGCGGCGGGTCTGCGCCCACTACGGATCTTCGCCGACCTTCATTTTCGCTTCCGCCACGATCGGCGACCCGGCAGTCTTTGCCGCCGAAATGTGCGGCCTCGATGTGTCTGTGGTGACCGACGACGGCTCCCCTTCAGGCGGTCGGTTGCTGGCGGTGTGGCGACCGCCGATTTCCGCCGATGGCGTGCCGGTTTCGCCGAATACAACAACGGCCAACTTGCTGGCCGGGCTGGTGACCGCGGGTCGACGCACGATCGCATTCACCGGCGGGCGACGCACGGCGGAATTAGTCGCCGCTCGGGCGGCCCGGATAGTGGATGACGAATTGAGTCCGCGTATTCGTTCGTACCGAGGTGGACTCCTCGCCGCGGAACGCAGGGAATTAGAACGTGGACTTACGAGTGGAGATCTGCTCGGTGTCGCCGCCACCAGCGCGCTGGAATTGGGGGTCGACATCGGTGGGCTCGACGCATGTATCTGCAACGGATTCCCCGGCACCGTGGCGTCGTTTCGTCAGCAAATCGGACGGGCCGGACGAAGGTCCGATGAGAGTCTCGCCGTGCTCGTTATTGGCGACGATGCGTTGGACCAGTGGTACGCCGACCACCCCCGTGAGTTGGTCATGCGCCCGGCCGAGCCGTCCGTGGTTAACCCGGCGAACCCGTTTGTCCTCGTGCCCCATCTCGCCTGTGCCGCTCATGAACTGCCGTTGCGCATGGACGAGGCAGAGACGTGGGCGGGACCATCAGAACGCGTTGACCGCCTCGGTGCCGTTCCGGTGAGCGAGGCCTTCGATGACGGGGTGCGGAGATTGGTCATGGCTGATCAACTCCGTATCGTTAACGGACGCGCCGTGTGGGCCGGGCGTGGCTCGCCCGCTGTTGGTATCTCCCTGCGATCGAGCAGTGGTGGTGAGGTTCGGATTGTTGACGGTTCGAACAACGAACGTATGGTTGGTACGGTCGACGCGTCGCGGGCAATGTCCAGCGTGCACGCAGGCGCCCTTTATCTTCATCAGGGCCAGCAGTACCGCATCCTGTCACTCGATCTTGATGACCTCGTGGCGTCGGCCGAACCCGTCAGCATCGACGAATACACTCGCGTCCGTTCCACCACCGACGTGAACTTTCTCGGGGTGCACGCATCCACCCATGTGGGCGCGCTGCCCTTGCACGTCGGCGCGGTCGAAGTCACCGAGACCATCACCGGCTTTCAACGCATTCGCATCTCTACGGGCGCCATGCTGGAACTTGTAGAGCTCAAGGTTGCCCCGTCGTCGTTGGTTACCCGGGCCGTTTGGTACGAGGTACCCGACGCGATCTTGGCCGAGGTGGGCCTCGTTGACAGCGGCTTCCACGAACTACCCGGAGCGCTCCACGCGGCGGAGCATTGCGGCATTGGGGTGCTGCCGTTGTTCGCCATCTGTGATCGTTGGGACGTGGGTGGAGTGTCCACCGCAGCGCACCCGCAAACCGGATTACCGACAGTAGTGATCTACGACGCCTACCCCGGCGGCTCCGGTGTGGCCGAACTCGGCTATGCATCGGCAGCATCGCATCTCGCAGCGACGAGAGATGTGCTCGGAACGTGTCCGTGCGCCAACGGCTGCCCGTCATGTGTGCAATCGCCCAAGTGCGGCAATGGGAACGAGCCGCTCAGCAAGGCCAAGGCTTTCGAGTTCCTACAAGCCGCGTTGTAGTGGCGGCGAAGCGGAGAACGCTTCGATTCGCATCGTGGCTTGTTGGCGCAATGAGGCTCCGGGGGCCAGGCGTCCGAACAACGGGAGCCGTCGCCCAAGCGCAAGTACGACCGTTGCCGTCCCCGTCTCGCGGTCGAACGTGACAACGAGTTCTGTACCCAGACCACTCCGGCGCTGGGCCGCCGCCACCGGGTCCTCTCCTACCGCCAGGGCGCGGGCGGCCTCCCGGGCAGCGTGTACACAGAGCACGTTGTCTCGGAGCAGCAGACCCACTTCGATGAACGCCCAGCCGATGATGGCGACGAGGGGAAGGATAAGTGCAAGCTCGACCGTCGCCTGCCCGCACTGGCGTCGTTTCCCGGCGCGTCGCCACCACCGACTGGGCGCGTCAGCCATCGTCAGCTCGCCTTGCCCTTGATGAGTCCCAACACGTGATCAAAGAGAGCGTCGAGCAGGTTGGTTTTTGTCGCCCAGCTGATGAGCAGTGTCGCCACGAGGGCGGCCCCCAAAAGGACGAGCGCATATTCCACCGAGGCCTGGCCGAACTCAACCGAGCGAGGGATTCGGCGCGAGTGACGCCGAAATTGAAAGTATGTTGACATATGATTCTCCAGAGGGTTAGAACCGCAACGAACCAAGACCGGTGAGTAACAGCGGCACCACGGTCAAGACGACGAACGCGGGAAGGGTGAGGCAGACAACGGGGAAGAGCAGGACAACGGGCAAACGTCGGGCGTGGGCTTCAGCGAGGCGACGGCGCGCCGCCCGAGCCTCGGCCGCCAGGCCCCGCAACGTCTCCCCCACGCCAAGACCGAGACGAGAACTGGCAACGAGTACATCGCACAGCGAACGAAGCTCGGGTACCTGGTGGGCGAGTTCACGGAGAACGGTGTCGATCGATTCGCCGTGGCGTAGCTCGTGCGCAGCGATTTCGAGCGGAGGTCCTAAAGCGGGACCGGCGACCCGGGCGACGGCGAGGAGGGCAAGCGAAGGCGTAGCCCCACTTTCAAGCGCCAACCGGACCATTTCAATCGTTTGCGCGGTCTCTTGATTCCGTAGGGCGCGGAGGCGGCGAGCGAGAAGCGCCCGATGGGCGATAGGTCCGACGACGACTACGCCCAACGCAACGATGGCCAAGGATGGACGCAGCACGACCAGTGGCGGCATCACGAGGACGGAGACGCCGAGCCGCCTCGTTCGGTCGATCGACGCCAAACCGAGCACTCGGTCCACATCACAAAGTCCCACACCAACCGACCTAGCAGCCCGCGAAAGAGCGAGTTCGGCGAACGTTCCAACGCGCATGATCAACGAAGGGGAAGAGGGT
>JAYVSS010000140.1:0-7067 GCA_043775075.1 Acidimicrobiia bacterium | reverse complement strand
GTGACCTTGCCACCCCAGTCAGGGACATAGATGGCACCGTTCTCGACGGACGGCGTGGCCGAGACGTCACCAGCAGCCGTATAGACCCACTTGGGGGCCAGGTCCTGAACGTTGCCCGGGTTGATGGTCGATTCGCTGGGCTGGTTGTGCCAGTTGGCCAGCCCGTTGCCCGCAGTGGTCCACGACCCACCACCGCCGCCGGCCACGGCGACCGATGCCCCCGTGAGGGCGATCAGCGACGCCGCGACCCCCAGAGTCAGCGAGTGGCCATACCCCTTCCGTCGTTTGAAGTTCATGTCATTCCTCCCGAGTGATTAATCATCCGCGCGAACGCACGAATGACCGGAACATACACCTCGGTCGAATTTCTCGCCCGTGCCGACCGATTTTTCCTTCAACGCTCGTTCAAGTCCGAAAGGAGTTATTGAAGGAGCGACATAGAAGGCCATGTGATCACGCGAAATACCATTCGCGAGCACTCGGGTTTGGATGACCAATTCGCGAGCAACGCTTTGCCGATAATCCACTGATATTGCGGTCGGTCAGGCGACGATGCTCCGCCGCCCGCCTTGATTCGCTACCGCGCGAGCTTGCGTTCGAGGGCGTCGAGGACAGCGTGGGCGTCGGTCACGATGGCAAGGTCCGACAGAGTCATCATCGGACAGCTTGGATCCGTGTTCACACTTATGACATGGTTCGGGTCGCCGAGTCCGCTGGTGTGTTGCGTAGCTCCGGAAATTCCGAACGCTACGTACACATCGGGTTTTACGGCGACGCCGGTGGTGCCGATCTGACGCTCGAACGGTATCCATCCGGCGTCGCTGGCCACCCGGGTCCCTCCGAGTGACGCACCGATCGCCGTGCCGATGCGTCCGAGTTGATCGAACCGTTCTTTCGATCCCACGCCGAGGCCGCCACCCATGATGCATCGCGCTTCGGTGAGGTCCATAGTGGACGGATCCGGCGGCAGCACTTGTACGCTGCGCACGTCGGATGTCGTCTCGGCATCATCACCGGTCAGCCCAGCGGGATGGGCCGGCGCTTCGATGGTCACGGTCCTCGGCGGCTGGCTTACCGGAGTGATGCCTCGAACCCCGGGAATCAGGGTGGCCACGAACGGCGATGGGGTGGCGTATTCCCGACCGACGCGCCCGGCCGTGCGCACACACGTGACGGAGTGTGCTTGGACGGAGAGGGCAGCGGCATGGAGCGGACGCTCCAACCGATGGGCGAGCAACGGAGCCATATCGCGTCCGTCTGGTGACGCCGGCAGAACGAGACCATGGGAGGCGGAGACGTGAGCGAGTGACGCAACCAAGCGAACGATCTCGCGCAATCCGCCGGTGGTCTCAACTGTCCAGATCATATGTGCACTGAGTAGATCGCTGGCCGCTCTGGCGGCGTTGGTGCCGACCACGACGACGTTCCCATTCGCTTCGGCCACAGTTTCCTGTGCCCCGGCCGGGAGCGCGCCATCGCGGACGACGACAATGGCGAGTACCGCTGATGGCGTGGATGGTTCGATTGTCTCGTCCGTTGCTTTCACAGCGCGGCTCCAAGCCGGTCGCCATCAACGACCGCAGAATGTGCTCGCCGCGGCGCCAGGGCGTCGCCGACGCGATGAACGGCAAGGCCGGTTTGAGCAGCCGCGAGCAGCTCCAGGTAGAGGGCATCGCTCGGGCGATTCGGAACGGCGAGTACTACTCGGTCGGTCTCTCGCAAGATCATCTGTCCGCTTACATGATGGAGAATGCTCAGCGCTTTTGACTGGCCGTCCCAGCCCATCACCACGCTGTCCGGAGTGCACGTGATGCCCTTGGCCGCCGCCCGGATACGAAAGCCTTCCATGTCCAAAGTGATCCCGAGATCTTGGCCCACCACCATGCCGGGCGTGACGATCTCGACCACGCACCCTCGGTCGGCGAGCACCTCAGCGACGGAGGTTGCCTGATGAAATCCGAGCTCGTCAACGATCGTGACCCGGTCGCCCGGTTCGGTGACGAACGTGCCGGTGAGCACGTCGAGCACATCGCCGATCCGAGCATCGTCGTTGGGCGCCCAATACGGTCTTTGGGGAACCGACCCAGTAGCGATGATCACTACATCCGGATTTTGGTCAGCGATGAACCCCGCGTCCACGTCGTGCCCGAGAGCGACCTTTACGTCGAGCCGTTTGAGCTCGTTGAGTTGATTACGGATCATGTCGCCGAACTCGGCCCGGTTGGGCACGCTGGCGGCCCAACGGACCTGACCGCCGGCCTGCTGACCACGTTCGTAGACGACGACATCATGGCCGTGCGAAGCGGCGGAGATGGCTGCCTGCAAGCCGGCCGGGCCGGCGCCCACGATGAGCACGGACTTACGCTTCGAGCGCAGTGTCACCGCCGCACCCGCCGCACCCGCCGCACGTGCGTCGTCGTCCACCGCAGCCAAAGCCAACGCTGCCTCGCGGCCGGTCGCCGGGTTTTCGATACAGCCCAGCCATCGATTGAGGCCCATTCGGCCGACGCACTCCTGATTGCACGAGAGGCACAGGCGGGTGTCATCGTGCTCACCGCTTTGCGCCTTGCGAACAAAGTCCGGATCCGCAATCTGCGCGCGTACCACTCCAACAAGATCGCAGTGTCCCTCGGCCAGGGCCCGTTCCACCTGCAGCGGGTCTTTGAATCGACCGACACCGACCACCGGCAACGACACCTCTCGCCGGATGGCGTTGGGGATGAAGAGCGCATAGCCGGGAGGAATATGCATCGACGCTTCGATCATGAACAGCGTGGCGGTGGCCACGCCGATCGACGTATTGATGTAGTCGACCTTGCCCGTGGCCTCAACCAAACGGGCGACGGCCACCGCTTCGTCGATGGTCGTGCCACCTTCGATCAACTCGTCGCCACAGAGGCGTACCCCGAGCGCACGAGACGAACCGATCGTCTCGCGCACGGCGCCGACGATCTCGATCAGTAGGCGCGCCCTGTTCTCCAGAGTTCCGCCATAGTGATCAGTGCGCGTATTGGTTGCTCCACTCAGGAAACCCCGGACGATCGAGGAATGCGAGCATTGCAATTCGACGCCGTCGAATCCGCCTTCGGCACAGTGTCCGGCCACCAGTGCGTACCCAGCCACGATCTCGGCGATCTCGCAGACGGTGACCGCCTTCGGCACTTCGCGGAATAGGGGGTCGGCCACCGGTGAAGGCGCCCACACTGGTAAGCGCGAATACATTGACGACGCCTGGCCGCCGTTATGGTTGATCTGGGCGAAAATCGGTGTGCCATGACGATGCACCGCATCGGTGATTTTGCGGTAGCCGGGAATCACCTCTCGATGGAAGCCATGAATCAGTTTTTCGTAGGGCCAATCAGTGGGATGGGTCGAGTGCTCCTCGGTGATGATGAGACCCGCGCCGCCAGCGGCCCGCGCCGCGTAGTACGCCGCGTGCTGATCGGTGGGCAGTCCATCAGCGGCGTAGTTCGTGAGGTGGGCGGAAAACACGACGCGATTACGCAGCGTGATCGGTCCCAGCTGCAGCGGGGAAAACAGATAGCGGTACCGACTCATCTTGTGGCCAGTCTGGTCGCAGTTTCGCCGCTATCTCTCCCCGCCGGGGGGACCGAACGAGCGAGGACCGAACGAGCGAGGACCAAAGGAGCGGGGAGAGCCATTGCCACCCTCCGGGCGTCCAGGATGGCTTCGTGGATGGTGCGGGGAGCGACGCGATCACCGGCCTGAGGCAGCAACTCCTGGGGATCAAGATTGTGGTCAGGAAGGCGATGTCCGCAGGCAACGAAAACGGTAGCGTCGAGCACGTCGGCGGCGCCCGAGAAGCGATCTTCCAGCTCCACCTTGCCGTCACTGACTCGCCGTACCAGGGACTGCTTGATGAGTCGAATCCCGGCGCCGTGCAAGCGCACCTGCGACGGAGCGAGGTCGCCGGAAAGGCTGAGCTTTTCGCCGACCAAGAGGTCCGGCGTCACGAGCGTGACGTGTCCATCGTGGCGTCCGTCGGCGGCGATCAATTCCGCCACAGAAAGGGCAATCGGTCCACCGATCGGGTCCCACACCACGATGGGACCGTCCGGCAAGGTTGTGGCGCCATCTCGCAGCACATCAACGCCGTGGCGCACGTCGGCGGATTCGGTGACCTCGAACGGGAGCGTACCGTGCCGGCCCCCGGTGGCGATCACCACCGGTCCCGCAGTCTGGAGTTCAGCGAGCATGTCGGGAGTGATGGGTCGGCCGGTCTCGATGGTTACGCCTAGCGCCACACACTCGGCGTGGAGCCAATCGACGGAACGGGCGAGTCGTTCACGGCCCGCCCCGTGCGAGGCCGCCACGAGTGTGCCACCAACGATTGCGTGCTGTTCGTAGACGTGGACGATGAATCCCCGCAACGCGGCGATGCGGGCCGTTTCCAGACCCGCTACCCCGGCACCGACAATAGTAAGTGCGCCTAGGGGTAGAGGGCCATGGGGCGTAGCCGCGACGGTGGGTTCAGCGGCGTCCTCAAGTTCATGCCCGGTACGAGGATCCATCACGCAACTGACGATGGGATTGCGATTGTCTCGGACCTTGCACAGTTGGTTACAGAGGATGCACGGACGGATGCGCTCCGGTTCGTCTCGTTGAAGTTTGGCCACGAGGTTGGCATCGGCCAATTGGGCGCGGGTCATTTCGACGCCGTCGGCCGCTCCATCAGTGAGTGCCCATTCGGCCTGGCCCCAATCGACGATCGATCCCTGAGCGAACACTGGCACCAACGCGCTGGTGCTCGCGTCACCGGCGGCAAGATGCACCGCCGTCCGGACTTGACGGGCGAGATCGATGGCGAAGCCGGGTGCCACATGCCCGTCTGGTCGAGTGAGAGCGACGGTGTAAATCGATCCCCGGACAATCGTGAGCAGGTCGATCTCTTCGGCTACAGCGACCGCAATATCGGCCCCGGCCGTGGGGACTATGCCGGCCCATGGCGCCAGCTCGTCGGCGCTAAGCCGCAGAGCCAGAATCCCGTCACCGATATGCGCGCGTACTGATAGAAGGACCTGACGTAGAAAGCTCAGCCGGTCCGTGCCGTATGTATCACTTCGCAAATTCGTAAGCCCACTGAGGAATTGACGAATGAGCGAGTTCTGTCCGGCGTTGACCTCGACGCCATCACAGCCCGATGCCATAGCTCGTGCCGTCGCCGTCCCAAAGCCCTCGATCACGGCATCGATGTCGGCTTGCTCCATGACCTTAGGGACTTCCCGGCTGGCGACCTCGGGCACCGCCGACGGAGCCCACAGTTCTCGTTGGCTCCAATGACTCGTGCCTTGGCCCCCACTGTGTCCGAGTCCAGCCAGGACGATGGCCCCCGAATGTGCTGTCGCCGCCCTGACGGCCTGCCATCCGGGCCCGCACAGGCGAGCCAGCGGAGCGCGCTCGTAGGGCCAATCACTGTCGTGGACCGAAGCCTCCTCGATCACGATGATTCCCGCCCCGCCCTCCGTCCGCCGCTGGTAGTAGGCAACGTGGCGATCCGACAACGTTCGTCCTGAGCCCAGATTGGTTTCGTGCGGCCCGAACATGATCCGACACGGTGCCGTATGTTGTTGGTGTCGGCCGAGTAAAAGAGGAAGCAGCAGATTCATCGCTCTCAGTCTCGTTCAATCAATGCCGTTCTGACACTCCGAGCAGTTCAGGAAACTCGAGAGCCCGCGCCGATACGTCAACCTTCTCGCGTCGAGCGTCTTGACGGCCAGCAAGCTGGCCGATTCATTTTGCTGTGTCTACTCGGCTCGCCTTCTAAGCACGGCCCGGCCCCGGGGAGAGAGTTCGTATCCCACCGGCAAACTGATGGTGAGGCCAAGTTCCTTCAGGTTACGAACATCGTTTTTGAACGCCACGGTCTCTCGGCCCTCCATCTCTGCCAATTCCGGCGCTCGCCGGCCCGGCCAGATGGAGATGAGTTCAAGAGTGCGTCGAGTCCATGCGCCCCGTGAGCTTCGCCCGTCCATGGCGTCGAGTCGATCGATCAGGCTGGCGATTGCCGTGGGCTCGATGTCCTCTCGCAACGCCATACGGGAATCGGCGCCTTCAAAGCGCAACGTCACTCGATACGGTCGACTTGTTTCGTCGGGCCGGGCCGTCCGCGATAGCGCTGTCGCCTGTTTCTGCTTCGGTGGCCCGGCCGCACGGGGCACGAGGCTGAGCCGGACTTCCTCGACCGACGCGAACCCGGCGCGACGAGCATCGTCTGCGGTCACGCTCGTCTGGTCGGAGAGATCTATTTCCTCTACGCCTAAAATCATGAGTTCACCTACGACTGTGCGGAGTCGTCCGCCCGCCTTGACCGTGGGCTTGCGCCATAAGCGGAATTGCATATCGATCTGACCGGCGGCAATTGCGTCGGCCACATCACGACGGAGGAGCATGGAAGTCTTTCCTGCTAGTACGCCAGCAGCCAACGAAACGCTGCGGCGCGCTCTTCGACGACACTGCGCAACATTGCGGCGGAGGGGGATTCACCGGGCGTCAGCGGGACCGACGCGATGGCTTGAAGGGCGAAGGCCACGTCTGCTGAATCCGCTATTTCTTTGGGCGTGCGAACGGATGGCCGAGTGTCCAAGGAAATCGTCAGCACACGGGTCATCAGGAGTTCGGTTACCCGCCCGTTGTTCACGGGGGCATCGGGTAACCGAAGGTGAGCGACGAGGCTCAGGGCCCATTCGAATACAAACGTCTGTTCGTATTTCCAGGCGTAGTGGACAAGGTCGGTGGGCGTGGGATCGCCGTCGAGGATGAAGTCGTTCTCCTCGACGGTGAGGGCGTCCCACAGTTCGTACGCATCAGCAAAAGCGAACACTTCAAGCTGCGAGAGACCCTGGCCCTTGAGCGCCGCCAAGGCCGTGGCTCCGGCCCGGCCGCACACGTCGGCGGATGAGCGCATGGTTGACGGTGCCCGCACGATCGGGAGCAATGTCAGGTCGGTGTCAATGCCCCACAGTTTGAGATATGCATACGTACGATCGCGGCGCCTACCGAGATCGTCGGCCGGGTTGGCCGGGTTGGCCGGGTTGGCCGGGTTGGCC
>JAYVSS010000139.1:0-12016 GCA_043775075.1 Acidimicrobiia bacterium | reverse complement strand
ACCTCGATGTCGGCTCGTCGCATCCTGGGGCTGAAGCAGGTCCCAAGGGTTGGGCTGTTCGCCCATTAAAGCGGTACGCGAGCTGGGTTCAGAACGTCGCGAGACAGTTCGGTCCCTATCCGCTGCAGTCGAAGGAGATTTGAGAGAGGCTGTCCCTAGTACGAGAGGACCGGGACGGACGTAGCTCTGGTGTGCCAGTTGTCCTGCCAAGGGCACGGCTGGTTTGCCACCTACGGAAGGGATAAGCGCTGAAAGCATCTAAGTGCGAAGCTCGTCTCAAGATGAGATCTCCCACAGCGTAAGCTGGTAAGGCCCGTGAGAGACGATCACGTTGATAGGCCGGATGTGTAAGGACTGCGAAGTCTTGAGCTGACCGGTACTAATCGGCCGAGGGCTTGGATTTCACTACATATTGTTCGTGTTTGCTACTGAGTTTTTAAGGATCATCACCGATCGCGCAAGGTTTCCGGTGGTTATAGCGATGGAGTCACACCCGGTCCCATTCCGAACCCGGAAGTTAAGCCCATCTGCGCCAATGGTACTTGGGGCGAGAGCCCCTGGGAGAGTAGGTCACTGCCGGATTTTTTATACCAAGCCCCGCGCCGAATGGCAGCGGGGCTTGTTGCTTTTGCGGAGTGTCATGGCGTTGGCGGGACCAACCAGGGGACTACCATGTTCCCCCTTATGTCTTCTCCTCGTCCTCCCCGACCGCGTCCGGAAGGTCGACCAAGTTCGCCAAGCCGGCCCCGGCCGGCGGACCCGGGAGCCGGGCCTCGAGGATCGGGGAACGCCGGCAATGGCGGGCGGGACCAGCGCTCTTCGCCGCGTTCGTACGGGGTGAACGACTCGAGCACCCGGCGCGCTCCAACCCCTAACTCGGGAAACGGTCAATGGATCGACCGTAGTGCGGCGCCGAATGGCGAAGTGCGGTATCGAGATCGGCCCAATAAGTCCGTACGGAGCGACGGTCGCCCGATGACCCCGCGAATTCCGGGTAGTCGGTTCGGACCATCGAGTGGACGAATGGTGGGCCAGCGGGGTTCGGGGTCGTCGATAGGACGCTTGCACGATGACTCGGGTACGGCACGGAACCGCGAGAGACCGGGACCGGCGACAGACGATCGCAGTAGGCGGTTGGGGGTACGGCGAGGCGACGGAGGGCGAGGGACAGGGGGATTTGGTGGAGACCGTCGGCCGAATGAGCGCAATGGCCGTCCGGCGGCGTCGTTCACTCCGTCGAGTGAGGCTCGGGAGACGCCACGGCCTCGGCGGGCACCAAAGGTGCTGCCGGTACCTCCGAAGAAGACTGAGCTTTGGCAAGCCGCCGGTTGGGATGCGGAACCTGTCCCGGAAATAGTGGCAGAAGCATCTGTGACGCTGGAACGGGCCCCGAAGCAGCGGGCAGCTCCGCCCGAAGTGGCGCGCGATCTCACGAAGGCGGTCGGTCCCCGCCGGGCCCCAAAGGCGGAAGCCTCATTGATGGAGGCGTCAAAGGCATTCGAGCGCGAGCGATACGGTGATGCCCTGGTGGTTCTTCGGAAATTGGCGGAGGAAACGCCTGATGTGGCGGCCGTGCGGGAGCTGACCGGCCTCTGCCTGTACCGACAGGGGAAGTGGAATGAGGCGCTCCGACAGTTGGAGCGTTTCGTCGAGCTCACCGGGTCGGTAGAGCAACACCCCGTGATTGCCGACTGTCATCGTGGTTTGCGTCATCACGATCTGGTGAGCCAATTGTGGGACGAGTTGGCGGCGTCGTCGCCATCGGCCGAGCTGGTCGCTGAGGGGCGCATTGTTATGGCCGGTTCGCTCGCCGATCAGGGCCGATTGCGCGACGCGATTGCGTTATTAGAGCGGGCACCGCTGCAAACGAAACGTCCCCGGTCGCATCACCTACGGCTCTGGTATGCGTTGGGAGACCTCTACGAGCGCGCCGGCGACGTGCCGAGCGCGAGGGAGTGGTTCGCCCGAGTTCTCCTACACGACGCTGAGATGGCAGATACTGCGGACCGCCTGTCGCACCTGTAGGTTCATCGGGTGACTCTGGCCACATCACCTGACGAAATCGATTTTCATTGGCTGGCGGCAATGTTCGAGACCCATGGCATCAACAGTGGTGACCTGCGTGGCTTTGTCGCCAAACGCATAGGTACCGGCCTTATTGGTGACAGCTACCGACTTCAACTGGATTGGGGGAGTGAGACCCCTTTCGGGGCGCCTTCAACGTTGGTGGTGAAAATGGCCGCGGCAGATCCGACGAGTCGAGCCACGGGTGTGGCATTGCGAAACTACGAGCGTGAAGTGCTCTTCTATCGAAATGTGGCGCCGACGTTGCCCGTCCGGGTGGCAAGGTGCTGGGCGGCAGAATGGGACCCCGCAGACGGGTTGTTCTTGTTGTTACTCGAAGATCTGAGCCCGGCCGTGGTCGGGGATCAGCTATCTGGATGCTCCCCCGCTCAAGCTGAGGCCGTGATGGATATGGCCGCCCGTATGCACGCCACCCATTGGGGAGGGTCGTCGCTAGACGCATTCGCCGAGTGGATGTCACTGCCAGCAGATCGCGACCGTGCTCTGCAGCTTGCCGGTATGTGGTCGATGGCGTGGCCTCAGTTCCTGGCCCGACACGGCGCTCGTCTCACCGACGTGGAGCGGGCGACCGCTGAGACGTTCGGCGCGTCAATCGCTGCTTGGGTACTCGATCGAACAGGACCGAACACGCTGGTGCACGGTGATTTCCGTATTGACAACATGTTATTCGGCGGGCCGGACGCGCAACCTTGGGTTGTTCCCGTGGACTGGCAGACTCCGGGGATTGGCCCGGGCATCGGCGACGTTGCTTACTTTCTGGGGGCATCGTTGCGCGACGTCGACCGTCGAGTACACGAAGAACGTCTCGTCCGGCGCTGGTTTGACCGGCTAGTCGACCACGGCGTACGTAATTACGTCTGGACAGACTGCTGGACGCAATACCGCAAGCTCTGCTTTGGCGGTGTGGTCATGGGGGTGGTGGCTTCAATGCTGACGCCCCAGACGGACCGTGGTGACGAAATGTTTTTGGCCATGGCGACGCGACATTTGTGCCAGGCCGTTGATCACGACAGCCTCTCGCTGCTGCCAGCGCACTGAGGAGGTCGGTAGCCGGAACAGTGCGGAAATTGTCATACGGGTCCAAGTACCGTGTGACCTTCTTCCCCGGAAGTTCTTTCGTGTTTGAAAGGCTCCACCATGGCTCCTGTAATCGCTACAACCAATTCAGACAGCGCCAGCCGAATGAACAACTTGGTTGTCCTTCGGGGCTCAATGAGTTCGCCCCCAACGACCCGCAGCACCGCAACTGGGCCGGTCTGCGACGCCGTACTTCGCGTCTTGTCTCTTGATGGTGATACTCCAGTGCGTGAACAAGTACCCCTGACGTGGAGGGGCGAGAGCGCCCGATTCGCCGCTGCGGTCGCCGGCGCCGACCTCGTGGTATGCGGACGGGTCAGACAGCGTTTCTTTCGCTCCGGAGCGATGACCGTTTCCCGCACTGAAGTGGTGGTGTCAGGTCTCGTTGCCATCAATCGGCGAGCGTCGGTAAGGAAGGTTCTCGGTCCCTTGTTCGAGGCCGTTCGGTCAATGGTCGACGAGTGAAACCCTGGCGGCAACGTCGAGTGGGCGAAATACCACACCGGTGCGGGGCTTCGGAAAGAAAAAGGTTGCCTTTGGTGGCATGCGAGTCCGTGTCTGGGCCACGTTTCGAATTTGATCAATCCGCACGGGCCGAACAAAAACCCCCGCCGACGCGGTGCCTTCGTGTAACGCGTCAATCACGGTCTTCGGGTCGTGCTGGTAGCGGATGGCGATGTCAGGGTTGGAGGCGAGGGCGATTACCAGTCGCTCGGTATCGAGTTCCACCGACCGGTCAAACGCGTCGGCTCTCGGTGTCGCCAGCCACGTTCCGGCAGGCATGATCACCGCCATTGAGTGCCGGCCAGGAAGCTGGTCAATCGTCGCCGTAGTCGCTGGATCGGTCGGGGTCAGAGTGAAAAAGGGGCGGAGCAAGTCGAGAACGTCGACCCCCGCCGGTGCGTCGATGAGTCGATGAATTGCTCGAATTTCGAGCTCTTCGGGGGCCAGTTCCACGAGATAGGCGAGGATGGCCTTCGCCCCCTCATCGTCCGCCGGCCGCTCGTGCTGGTAAGCAAGGGCGGTTTCGAGTCGATGGTGTCCGTCGGCAATCACCACCGGCCCGGACGCAACCGTGGACGACAGCGCTTGCATCGCGGCCCTGTCTGAGACGATCCATGCCTCATGGAGCACGCCTTCGTCGGTCGCCGCGAAATCGGCTGAACGATGGGTAATTTCGGCACACAATGCGCCCAGCCCAGATGAAAGAGAAAGACCCCAGATTGGTGAAGTGTTCAGCCGAGCCGATCGGAGCAGTGAGAGCCGATCGGCCTTGTCCTTGGGAGTCGTTTGCTCGTGCGGCAAAATGTCGCCTGAGCCGGGCTCCTCAAGCGTGAGCGCACCGAGCACTCCGGTCGTCGTGGTTGTTCGTCCGTCCAGAACCGCCGTCATCCGGTACACGGTGAACGTCGGCACACTATCGGCTAGCAGCACGTTTAAGTCTTCCCACCGACGAACGAGAGCCGCCACACCTTCGTACGCCTCGGGGTCAGTCTTGCCGTGGGGGAAGTCGATGCGAACGCTGTTGTGGGGATGACGGGCTTCGAGAGCGAGGCGTTGGTCATCGGAGAGAACGTCGTAGGGGGGAGCGACCACGTCCTGGCTGGACGAACGATCGGAATACCGAAGACCAATGAACGGGGAGAAAACGGGCACGCCGATAGTGTACGGAGCGGCTCGCCCGGCGGGGCCAGCTTCGATGCATGCGGCCAAAGTTTCGTTCGACGGGCCATCCGTCACCGGATAGGGTCCCCGGGCGTGGCCTGGATCCTTGATCTCGACGGTGTGGTGTGGCGGGGGGATGAGCCGGTGGACGGTTCAATCGATGCCGTAGATCGGCTTCGAGGCGCTGGTGAAAAGGTTATTTTTCTGACCAACAACAGCTCGGCCGAGATTGGCGCCTACATCGCCAAAATGGCGCGAATGGGTTTGCGATGCGCACCGGAGGAGCTCTGTTCGTCCGCCCAAGCCTCTGCCCTCTTGGTCGAGCCGGGGGAAACCGTCTTGGTGTGCGGTGGTCCCGGCATCACCGAGGCGCTCACGGCGCGCGGAGTTCGATGTGTGCGGGACTACGAGCCGGGAGTCGACGCTGTGGTTGTCGGGTGGCACCGGGACTTTGACTTTTCACGACTCACCCAGGCGTTTTATGCGGTGCGTGGGGGAGCTCGTTTGATCGGTACCAACGACGATCCGACCTACCCCACTGCTGACGGAGAACTTCCGGGGGGTGGCTCCATCGTCGCGGCGGTGGCCTATGCCAGTTCTTCTGTAGCGATCTATGCCGGGAAGCCTCACGAGTCGGCGGCGGCTTTGGTCTTTGCCCGCCTCGGGATGGGTGGAAACCCGTCGATGGAGCAACGACGCTCGTTGCTAATGGTTGGCGACCGGCCGTCGACTGATGGCCTGATGGGCAAGACACTCGGCGGGCGGTTTGCTTTAGTGCTGAGTGGCGTTACGTCGGCCGTCGATCTTCCGGTGAAGCCGACTCCGGACATCGTGGCCAACGACTTGGCCACATTGGTGGCGACCGAATTGTCCCGTTCTTGACGCCGGGCGCGGGCGCGGTCGGCAGGGTGAGCGAGGTCTTGGCGCGGTCTGGTGTGGTTGGCTATCGATCACCATTCAGCGGGCCGGTTCGTGGGAGCGTGGAGCGTGCGCAGACGCCTTGACGCCGAGATGGTCCGACGTGGACTGGCAGTAAGCCGAACTCAAGCGGTGGCGGCGATCGACGCAAAGACAGTTCTTGTCGGTGGTGCGGTGGCCGACAAGGCGGCGCGTCTCGTGGAGTCGGGCGACGCCATTGTGGTGACAGGTGGACCACGGCGATTCGTCAGCAGAGGCGGACTGAAGTTAGAAGCGGCCCTCGACCACTTCAATATTGATGTTATCGACATGATGGCACTCGACGCTGGTGCGTCGACGGGCGGATTCACTGACTGTCTCCTCCAGAGGGGCGCGGATAGAGTGATTGCCGTCGATGTCGGTGTGGGTCAGCTGCACGAAAAGATTCGTGGCGACGGGCGCGTCGAAGTGCACGAGCGCTGCAACGTCAGGACAGACGCACTTGCCAAGGTCCTGGCGGGTAGGAGACCACCCATTCTTGTTGGTGATCTGTCGTTTATTTCGCTGGTGACGGTCGCGCCGTCGCTCGTTGATGCCGCCGAACCAAACGGGGCGACGATGGTGCTCCTCGTCAAGCCGCAGTTTGAAGCGGGTCGGGCCGAAGTGAGCAAGGGTCGCGGCGTGATTCGCAATCCGCAAACGTGGGCCAGCGCCTTACAGACCGTGGTTGAGGCCTACGCCGACCTCGGAGCAGCCATGATGGGAGTGATGACCTCGCCGATTACCGGTGCCGACGGAAACGTTGAATTTCTCGCCCATTTTCGCACTGGCACGGCGCGTTCGGACAGGCATGACTTTGTTGTCAGGGAATCGATCGACCGGCTTATCGCGCGGATCGATGGCTCGCCGTCATCGAGGAATAACGCCATGATGGTCCGCAGCGAGGAAGCCCAGTCCAATGGCGACGCGTAAGGCCGGTCCTCCCGTTATCGGGATCGTGCCCCATCTCGCCCGGGGTGAAGCGAAAACTCTGGCGCGAAACGTTGTGGAGGCCGCCGAACGGGCGGGCGCATTGGTGCGCGTCCCACAATCAGACGCAGTCGTGGCGGGCCTTGAGTCGTGGGCGGTTCCGGACGCAGTTTTTGCCGACGGGCTTTCTTATGCGTTCAGCCTCGGTGGGGACGGCACGATGTTGCGCACCGTTTCGCTGGTCAGCCATCGCCACGTTCCGGTGGTCGGCGTCAACGTTGGTCACCTTGGCTACCTCGCCTCGGAGCAACCGGCGGACCTCCCTGAGGTGCTTCGTCGCGTCCTGTCAGGAGAACACGGCATCGAAGAGCGCATGATGCTGGCCATTCAGATAACGAGCAACGACGTGGTGGTTCGGCAGTTCACCGCGCTCAACGATGCCGTGCTGGAGAAAAGCAACGCCGGGAATACGGTTCGTCTCGCCGTGAGCTTTAACGGTGTACCGTTCGCCGACTACTCCGCCGACGGGGTAATCGTGGCCACCCCAACGGGATCAACGGCCTACGCATTTTCCGTTCGGGGTCCAATCGTGTCTCCACTGATGCGAGCGCTGGTGGTCGTCCCGATTTCGCCACACATGCTGTTCGATCGCTCGCTCGTGCTCGACGCCTCCGAAAGCGTGCGAATGGAAGTGCTTGACGGGCGGACGGCAACGCTCTTCGTCGATGGGCGCGACGAGGGACCGCTCCCGGAAGGTTCGGTGGTGACGTGTTCGGCCGACACCAATCCCGCTCGCCTTGTGACCTTCGGGCCACGGGACTTTCACGGCATCCTCAAGGCGAAGTTTGGCCTTCCGGGTCCCGGAACTCCCGGTCGTGAACGCTTCGCCTCAGAGGCTGCACCGAACGCATTGTTAGGTGAACTAATCAATCACTCTTCGTCGAAGCGGAGTCGACGTGCTCCTTGAGCTGGTGGTTTCCAACCTTGGGGTCATTCAAGACGCCGCAGTTCTCCTCGACCAGGGAATGACGGCGCTTACGGGTGAGACGGGAGCGGGCAAGACCCTGGTTGTGGAAGCGATCGAATTGTTGCTCGGAGGCAAAGCCGACCCCATCTTGGTCCGTACCGGGGCCGACGAGGCACGGGTCGACGGACGGTTCTTCGTAGCTGACGAGGAAACGGTGTTGACCCGCGTGGTTCCTCGCGTTGGGCGGTCGCGCGCCTACATCGATGGCCGGCCAGTATCGGTAAGTGCACTTAGTGAGTTGGCCTCGACCATCATCGACCTCCACGGGCAACACGGCCACCAGCGCCTGCTCCTGGCTGCGTCTCAACGAGATGCGATCGATGCGTTTGGCCGGGTTGACAGCGCTCGGCTCCGTGAGATTCGTTCCGAGCGCCGCCAACGGTTGAGCAATCGCGATTCGTTGGGCGGGGACGAGCGGGCCCGCGCCCGGGAGATTGATCTGCTCACCTATCAAGTGGATGAACTCGATTCTGCGGCCATTGCCGGCGCCAACGAGGACGAAGAATTGCGGGCGGAAGAAGATCTTCTGGCGAACTCGCAAGTGCACCGAGACACGTTGCTGGCGGCGATCGAAGTACTCGGCGCCGACGATGGAGTGCTTACGTTGCTTGGTGTGGTGGGTCAGCAGCTGACGGGGAAATCGGTCTTCGACGACGAAGCGAAACGAGTGAAGGCCGCAACGAGCGAGATCGACGACGTGGCTTTGGAGCTGCGAGTCCACCTCGCCAAGATCGACGACAATCCCGAACGTCTTAGTGAGATTCGTCAACGGCGACACCTCTTGCGCCAGATGCGTCGAAAGTACGGCGACACCCTGGCGGCCGTGCTGACCTTCTACACCGATGCGTCTCGCCGGCTAGCGGACCTCCATTCCCACGATGAGCGCGCCGCCGCGCTTGAGGTCGAATTGGCCGACCTGGCTCAGGACGAACGAACCGAACGCAATCGGGTGGCGGCGGCGCGGCGGGCGGCGGCCGAACCGTTCGAGCGCACAGTGCAGCAACACCTCCGACGCCTTGCTCTCCCGAACGCTCGGTTCGGCGTCGAAGTGGTGCTTGACGCAGGTTCCGACAACGTGGCAATCACCGCCGCGCATGCGGCGGTCGATTCCCAGGTCACATTCGTGTTCTCGGCCAACCCGGGCACCGAATTGGCTCCACTGTCGAAGGTCGCGTCCGGAGGTGAGCTCGCCCGCGTGATGTTGGCTCTGCAACTCAGCCTGCTTGAGGCGTCGGCGCATCGAGCGCCGACGGTGTTGGTCTTCGACGAAGTCGACGCCGGCATTGGCGGAGAGACCGCTCTATCGGTGGGTGATGCGTTGGCCGAGCTTGGAACCAACAGACAGGTCCTGGTGGTGACCCACCTGGCCCAGGTCGCTGCCTCGGCTGACTCCCAGATCCATGTGCGAAAGCAGCTTGTCGACGACGGTGAGGGGAACCAACGGACGGAGACGCGCGTCGACCGGCTTTCGGAACGCGACCGTGTTGCTGAAGTCGCGCGGATGCTGGCCGGCGATCCGGCCAGTCCGGCCGCCCTTCGCCACGCCAAAGACTTACTTGCGGCACGGCGATCGCAACGTAGTTCGCGCTCGTCGATGTCGCCTGCGCCAGCCCTCAGCGAACGCAAGCGCAAGACCCGCGTCGCTATCTCAGACCCGTCCGGATCGTCGCCGCCGTCGCTTCGGCGTCGCAAGAAGGCGTGATGGCATCGTCGCTGGACGATCGACTGCGCGGTCCGGTCCGCGGTAAAGCGAGAGTTGGCACGCGAACCAAGGAACTCACCAAGTCACTAGAACCCGGCGACATCGCCGTGATTGATCACGCTGACCTCGATCGCGTGGCTGCGGAAGGATTGGTTGAGGCGAGAGTTGGGGCGGTGGTGAATGCGGCTGCGTCGATTACCGGTCGCTATCCAAATGTTGGGCCGCTCCTCCTTGCCGCCGCGGGAATTCCGTTGCTTGACACCGTCGGCACCGACGTCATTAGTCGGGTGGTGGACGGGACAACGATTTTTCTCGATGGTTCAGATCTCCGGGGGCACAACGGAAACCTCCTGGCCACGGGAACCCGTCATACCATGGGCAGTCTCGACGCCCAAGTGGAGGCGGCCAAGGAGACCATCAGCATCGAGCTTTCTCGATTTGCCGAGAACACGCTCGCATACATGCAGGCCGAGCAATTCCTACTCCTGGATTCGCCAGATCTTCCCCAGCTGCGGACAAGTTTTCGTGGACGCCACGTCCTTATTGTCGTGCGCGGGGATCAGTTCAAAGCGGACCTCCGAGCCCTACGGGCATACATCACGGATATGAATCCGGTAATCATCGCGGTCGACGGGGGCGCCGACGCGGTGCTCGCTAACGGACTCAAGCCGGCGGTGATCATCGGCGACATGGACTCCATTTCTAGCCACGGCCTTCGCTGTGGCGCGGAACTTGTGGTCCACGCCTACCCCAATGGAAAAGCGCCTGGCGGCGACCGACTGCGCCATGAAGGATTGGAGTTTGTTACGTGGGCCATGGCCGGAACGAGTGAGGACATCGCCATGCTCCTGGCGTTCGAACTCGGAGCCGAACTGATCGTTGCCGTTGGTACCCATGTCAACCTTGCAGACTTTCTCGACAAGGGTCGCCCGGGTATGGCGTCGACATTTCTCGTGCGACTGAAAGTCGGGCCGATTTTGGTGGATGCCAAAGGGGTGAATCGGCTCTACGAGCCGCGTGCGCGCAAGCGCGACATCACTCTGCTGGTGGTTACGGCGATGGTCGCGTTGGTATTTGTTCTTGGCCTCTCTCCTCCGTTCCATCTGTTTTGGGACTCACTATGGATCTCGATTCGCGAGTGGCGGCGGTGAGCGGGGCGGTGCAGTCCTCAGCCTGCGTCAGGGCCGCCGCTACGGTTGAGTTCATGAGTGCTCGGTTTGAACTATCGCCGAGCGGCGCACGACGCGGACTATCGCGGAGCCGTTGATGATCAATCTTCGGTTCCATATCGTGTCGCTCGTGGCCGTGTTTTTGGCGTTGGCGATCGGTATCGCGGTGGGTGCGACGGTCGTCGATCAAGGGCTCGTTTCCCAATCGCAGCGACGCATTTCGTCACTTGACCAGACGCTTCAGGATCGGGCTGTGTCGATCAAAAAATTACGTGCTGAACAGGGCCAAGCGGAGAAGTTTGCGTCTGAGGCGGAGCCGAGAATGGTTCGCGCCCGTTTGGCCGCCACCCCCGTGCTATTCGTCTCTGACGGACAGGTGAGTGACGCCGGATTGAGGGATCTTGTTGCGACCTTGCGGGCATCGGGGGCGCGGCTCGTCGGCATCATGGATGTGGCTAACGCTGTGGGCGTCGACGGCAAGGCTGCTCTCGAAAGAGCGCGGGCCGCTGTTGGTGCAACATCGAATCGAAGTGACACGATTCGATTCCTCCTTCGCCAACGCGTCATTGGAGCGATTGCCCAGCCGCTGGCCACCGAACCATTGGAGCCGCTGGTAAGTGCCGGATTCCTGCAAACCAGAGGGATCGATGGAGTTGATCGTCTGCAGATCGTGCCGCTGGGGACGAGGGTGATCTTCATCGACCGGTCGTCCACAGCGGCGGACCGCGCCGTCGCCGTCGCCGGCCTCTTGCGGGGTCTGGCGGCGGCCAAGGTTCCCACGCTCGTACTTGGCGACACGACGAGTTCGGTGGTCCGACTCGTTCGTACCGACTCTTCGTTGGGGTCGTTGCTCTCAACCGTCGATGGGCCCACCACAACGGCGGCCCGGGTGGCAGTGGTGTACGCGCTCGAAGATCTCGGTCGAGGCTTGGTCGGGCAGTACGGCCTTGGCGCTGACACCGATCGATTGATTCCGAGCGCATGACGCAAACGCCCGTGGTCGTGGCCATCGTTCCGGCGAAGAACCGAGCGGATTCGATCGACGAGACGATTGCGTCGCTCCTCGGGGTCGAGGAAATCGATCGAGTTGTTGTTGTTGATGACGGTTCCACCGATGACACCGCTGAGGTCGCCCTCCGATCGTCGGCTGTCGCCCTCGCCGGTCGCGTTGTCGTCGTTCAGGTACCTCACAATGAGGGCAAGGGTGCAGCAATCGCTCACGGGATGCAATTCAGTCCGGACGCGACCGTGTACCTCTTGATCGACGCCGACCTTGGGCGGACCGCCACAATCGCCCAGGCCCTGCTCGCTCCTATCAGCGCCGGTGCCGCGGACTTAGTAATCGGCGTACCGGTGGTCGGCGCGGGCGCGCGGGGAGGCTTTGGTCGAATGAAGCGCCTTGCTGCGTCCGGTATAACTGGCGCC
>JAYVSS010000138.1:0-8486 GCA_043775075.1 Acidimicrobiia bacterium | reverse complement strand
GGGCCGGTCACTTTCCCGGTCGACCCACCCTGCCGGGAGTGTTGATGGTTGAATCGATGGCCCAGGCCGGGGCGTGCGCCATCCTCGCGTCGCCGGCCTATTCGACGAAGCTCCCACTCTTCGGCGGCGTGGACGGGGTGCGGTTTCGTCGGCAGGTGAGCCCCGGCGACACGCTGACCCTCGAAGTTACGCTCGGTAGAATGTCCTCTCGGGCGGGCAAGGGCTCGGCCCGAGCACTCGTCAACGGCGCAGTGGCGAGCGAAGCCGAACTCCTCTTCGTCCTCGCCGACCGTTAATTCGAGTGGGCGGGGCCCATCACGATGGTGCCATTGTGGCCGCCGAAGCCGAAGCTGTTGGAGATCGCGTAGCCGGCGGTCCATTCCCGGGGTGAGTCGAGCGCCAGGTCGAAGGTCACGGCCGGATCGAGTGATTCCGCCGCCGTACCCCGGGTGGGGGGAATGAGTCCTCGGTCGATCGACAATGCCAACGCCACGCCTTCCAACGCCCCTGCGGCGCCGAGCGCGTGGCCGGTCACGCCTTTGGTGGACGTAACGATCAGCGTGGACGATCCAAAGACCTTCTCAATCGCTTCCGATTCCGCCGCATCGTTCAGCGGTGTGGAGGTGCCGTGGGCGTTTACGTAGCCAACATCGGCGGACCGAATACCGGCATCGACGAGAGCGAGCTCGATGCACCGGACGGCCCCGGCCCCTCCGGGAGATGGTGCGGTGATGTGATGGGCGTCCGCCGTGGACGCCGAGCCGAGCAGCTCGGCGTAGATATGGGCACCGCGGGCCACGGCGTGATCCCATTCCTCCAGGACCAATACTCCCGCCCCCTCGGCAATGACGAATCCATCACGGCGAACGTCGAACGGCCGGGACCAGCCCGTGGTGGAGAGCGCTGTCATGTTGCCGAATCCGGCCATCGCCGTGGGGGTCATCGCTGATTCTGTGCCACCGGCAAGTATGGCGTCGCAGTACCCCATCTGTATGAGGCGGGCGGCGTTGCCAATGGAGTTCGTACCGGCGGCGCATGCCGTCACTGTGGTCTCGCACGGGCCCTGCAATCCAAACCGCATCGACACGCTGGCGGCGGCGGCGTTGCCCATCATCATTGGCACCAGGAACGGAGAGACCCGTCGGTCCCCCTTTTCGTGGCGGATGATGATTTGCTCCTCCAGGGTGGCGAGCCCGCCGATTCCTGTCCCGATGAGCACGCCGAAGCGGGCGGGATCAACGCCGACGGGACCGGCGTCTTTCATCGCCTCGTCGGCCGCCGCAATGGCTAACTGGCTGAACCGATCGGAACGCCGAGTCTCCTTGGCGTTGTCGAAATAGAGCTCAGGATCGAACTCGGTGATACGCCGACTGACCGGGCCGGGATCACTATGGAGAAGTCCAGACCAGAAGGCCTCGACCCCGAGCCCGCAGTGAGCGATAACTCCGAGGCCGGTCACGGCAACCCGGCGGCGTGGACGGTCAGTGATCATCAACGTCTCCTTCAACGATTCTTCAGCAAACACGGCGAGTGAAAACGACGGAGGTCGAACCCGACCTCAGATGCCAACCTTTTTGCACACCATCTCGAAAGCCTCGCCCACGGTCTTGATGCCGGCAAGTTCTTCCTCGGGAATTTCGACGTCGAACTTCTCTTCCAACGCCATCACAAACTCGACGAGGTCGAGGGAATCGGCGTCGAGGTCGTCGGCGAAGCTCGCCTCGGTCGTTACCTTGGCGGCGTCGACGGCGAGGACTTCAACGGCAGCGCCCTTGAAGGTCTCGAAGGCTTCGTCACGATTCATGGTATTTCCTTTCGTTGGGCAGAGTGCCCGTGAGTACATCAAGTTCCGGGAGCCCGGAACATGTTTCGCGGTGAAGGAGAGCTAGTGGCCCATTGCTAAGCCGCCGTCGACCGGGAGGACGACGCCGGTTATGGCTGCTGCTTCGGCCGACGCCAGAAACGTTACCGCCGCGGCGACCTCGTCGGGAGTGGCGAGACGACCGATTGGGGTGGCGCTCACCAGACCGGTCCGCTGCGCTTCGCTCATCGAGGCCACCATCTCGGTGTCGACGCCGCCCGGGGTCACGACGTTCACGGTGATGTTGCGGCTGGCCAGTTCTTTCGCCATGGATCGGGCCAGACCGATCATTCCGGCCTTCGATGCGGCATAGTTGGCCTGCCCGGCAACTCCGTAGTACGCCACGACCGACGAAATCAGCACGATGCGCCCGCTACGTTTGCGGATCATTGGCCCCGCCGCTCGCTTCGAGACCCGAAATGCACCGGTCAGGTTGGCGTCCACCACGCTGGTGAACTGCTCCTCGCTCATGCGAATGAGAAGTCCGTCCTTGGTGATTCCGGCGTTGGCCACGAGGACCTCGACCGACCCGTAGGTCGCCTCGATTTCGGTGAAGGCGGCGTCGACCTGAGCTTGATCGGTGACATCACAACGGACAGAGTGCAGACCCTCGGGGGCGTCGCCACGACACGTAACGACGACCGTGTCACCGAGTGACTGAAACCGCCGCGCAATCGCTAGACCGATGCCCCGGTTGCCGCCGGTAACGAGGACAACCCGGCTCATGCCAAGGACCCACGACCGAAGAGGCGGGGATGGGTCACGCTGTGACAACCCGGTTCGGGCCGTGGTCGCCTTCACGCACGACGCCGCCCCAGCGCAAAACGGCGCTGGCCCAGGTCATTCCTGCGCCAAAACCGGTCATCAGGACGTGATCGCCCGGCTTGATGTTGCCCTGCTTGAGCTCGTGATCCAGGGCCAGGGGGATCGATGCTGCCGACGTGTTGCCATACCACTCAAGCGATGTGCTGGTCTTCTCCATCGGCCACCCGAGTCGCTGCATCGCGCCCTCGATAATCCGACGATTGGCCTGGTGAGGAATAACCCAGTCGATGTCGTCGATGGTCATCTTGGCCCGCTCCAACGACAGGGCGGCGGTCTCCACGACAGCGCGGATGGCCTTGCGGTAAACCTCTTTGCCATCCATCTGAGTGAACCCACCGGGCGGAGTGAATAATGCGCTCACCGCCGATCCGTCGACCCCCAGGTCAAAGCTCAACAAATCGCCCTCGCCCTCGCAGGCCTCGATCACCGATGCGCCGGCGCCGTCGCCGAAGAGAATCGCTGTTCCCCGGTCGGTCTTGTCGATAATGCGCGAAAGCTGCTCAGAGCCCACAATCAGGATGCGATTCATCCCCATGTTGAAAAAGCCGTGGGCGGCGACCATCGAATACATGTAGCCGGAGCACGCTGCGCCTAGGTCGAATGCTCCACACTTCAATCCCAGATCGTGTTGGACCTGGGCGGAGCTGCCCGGAAGGGTGAACTCGGGTGAACAGGTGGCGAGAATCAGGAGGTCGATGTCGGTCGGCGCCAGGTTGGCCGCTTCCAGCGCATTTCGGCACGCTTCAGTAGCGAGCGATGACGGACCCCGGTCGCCCCAGCGACGAGACTTGATGCCGGTTCGCTCCACGATCCATTCGTCGGTCGTGTCCATGGTTTTCGCCAGATCATGATTGGTCACGACGGTGTCCGGGACGGCGATTCCGACCCCGGTGATAACGCCGCCGCGGCTCATCGTTGACCGGCGTTTTGACTGATGGCGGGCAGGGACCGAATGATCATGAGCGTCCTCGTAGAGTCGAAAGGGCAGGTGAACTAACGCGAGCCAACAAGGGCATCCGCAAGGTCGAGCCAGGCGATGGGCTGCGCCACCGTGACCCGCTCGCCGTCCACGGCGATCATGCCGGAAATTTGCCCGGCAAACGAGGACCGTACCTCGGCGTCGCCGACGTGGCCGAGCAACCCACCAACGGCAACGTGTGATCCCGGACCGATGGCGGCGACCGGGCGGAAGATGCCGGCCGCCGGGCTGACGACCATCCGCACCGTCATGGAGAGGTGCTCGCCCTCGTGGTTGCGGGCCAACGGTGCCACGCCCGAACCTTGGAGCAACTCAAGAAGTTTGTCGACCTCTTCGGGGGTCGACACGGCAATGGCCCGAGCATCGGGCACGATCCGCTTGGCCATGCCGGTCAGGACGCTGCCCGGTCCGAGTTCGAGGAACGTGGTCACGCCGGCGTCGGCCATTGTTTGCACGGACTGCTTCCATCGGACCGGAGAGACCAGTTGGGCGGAAAGCAGCGTGGACCAATCGGCCGCCAGCGTGTGGGCCCGAGCATCGATATTGGCCACGACCGGCACCGTGAGATCAGTGAGGCGAGCCGACGCAATCGCCGCTCGCAGACGATCACGAGCCGGGGCCATGTACGGCGTGTGGAATGCCCCGCCTACAGCCAAAGCGATGACCCGCTTGCAGCCGAGTTCCTTGGCCGCCGCAGCCGCTCGTTCCAGTGCTTTGGCCTCCCCGGCAATGACGATTTGGCCGGGGGCGTTGTAATTCGCCACCCATGCGTCGCCGTCGGCCCGGCGGCAAGCCGCGTCGGCGTCGTCGTCCTCGATACCGAGCAGAGCGAGCATGGTGCCGGGATTGGCATCGGCGGCGTCTTGCATAGCTTCGCCCCTAATCGAGACGATGTTCACTGCGTCGGCAAAGTCGATGGCGCCAACAGCGGTCAGGGCCGTGTACTCGCCCAGGCTGTGGCCGGCGACGATGGAGGGCTCCAGACCGACACGCTCGATGGCGTCGAGAACCACCATGGAAAGCATGAAGGTGGCGAGCTGGGTATTGCGGGGGAGCTTCAGCTCGTCGGCATCGGAATCGAGGAGAAGCTTGCCCACATCTCGGCCGCATGCATCGGAGGCTTCGTCGATCAGTTCCCAGGACGGTTGATCGACCCACGGTTGCCCCATCCCCGGCTTCTGCGAACCCTGTCCCGGAAAAGTAAACGCCAGTTGTCCAGTGGTGGTCATTCAATACTCCCCAACGCCCAACGGGCCTCCGTCAGTGCACAGCACTATCTAAGACGGTTGCTACGGAAAAAGGGTTACATCACGAAGAATTTCCTCGTCTGGTGCCCGGGGCCGGACTTGAACCGGCACGCCTTGCGGCGGCGGATTTTGAGTCCGCTGCGTCTGCCATTTCGCCACCCGGGCGGGTAACAGGACGTACCTTAGCGGAGGAGTTTCTTTGGTGCCGCCAGGTTTTGGCCCTCATTCGACTCTCACCGATCGTCGGGCACAGTCCTTCATTGCATGTCGTGCCCAACCGCTGTCGTGCTCGAAAGGACCCCCATGTTCCGCGCTCGCACCTTCGTCGCCGTCTCCCTTGTCGCCCCGCTCGTACTCGGACTTTCTCCCCTAGTCGCAGGTGCGGCGACGGCCAAGGTTGGGGCAGTTTGCTCCAAGCCTGGCGCCTCTTCCGGGACGTTGAGCTGCGCAAAAAAGGCCGGCCGGCTGGTGTGGAGCAAAACCGCGACGGCTGCCTCGTCTAGCGCTTCGCTGGCCGGAACATGGAAGCCGACGGCGGCATCGAAGGTGGGCTACCGGGCCAAAGAGGTGCTCTTCGGGCAGGACGCTGTGACCACGGGGCAGACGAACGCCGTCACTGGTTCGCTGACAATCACCGGGACGGCCGTCACCGCCGTTGTCCTTTCGGCTGACCTGACAAAATTGGCGAGCGACGAGGCCAAGCGCGATGCCCAGGTCCAGGGGCGGATTCTTGAGACGGCAAAGTTCCCGACGGCGACGTTGAAGTTGATGAAGCCGATCGACTTTGGCAAGGCACCAGCCGAAGGAATGGCGGTAAGCCAAAAGGGGAGCGTTGAGTTGACGCTCCACGGAGTCACCAAAACCGTCGACGTCGATCTCAGCGCTCGTCTGAAGTCGGGGAACATCGAAGTCTCGGGGTCGGTGCCGTTGACGTGGGCCGACTGGGGCGTGAGCGATCCGAGCTTCGCCGGTCAGATCACGGTGGAGCCGAGGGGTCAAATGGAGTTCCTCGTCGTGTTTGCGAAGTAGAAACGCCACCAGAACCGATGCGGTCTACGGTGACCAGATGGGACTGATTCGCCGACGTTGGAAGTTGCTGCTCGCCGTAGCCGTTGCCCTCGGGGCCATTGCCTACGTCGCCATTCCCTACGTGTACATACACTTCATCAACGATCCCAAACCGGAGTTGACGTTCGCCAACCGAGACAAAGAGCTAGCGGAGTCCGGCAGCACTGCATTAGCTTCGCCCTCGACCGATGGCGAATGGGTGGTTGCGCAGCCTTCCACCGCTGGATATCGCGTCAAGGAAACACTGAACGGCCAATCGACCGAAGGCGTCGGGCGCACGAACACCATCGACGGCTCGTTCACGCTCGTCGGACCCACGGTCAAGAGCGGCGAATTCAGTGTTGATGTAAGCACGCTTACGAGTGACCAGACCCGTCGAAACAATCAGGTGAAGGGTCGTCTCTTGGCCACTGATCAGTTCCCCGTCGCCACGTTCACCATCGATCAACCCATCGAACTTGGAACCATCCCAGCCGATGGTACGACCATCACCGCCAAGGCGATCGGCACGCTTTCCCTGCGGGGCGTGGAGAAGCCGGTGACCCTCGATCTGCAAGCCCGACTGTCAGGCGACTCGATCGACGTTCTGGGTAAGACGACGATTGTCTTTGCTGACTTCGAGATCCCCGATCCGAGCGTGAAGCCGTTTGTCACCACCGAGCAGTCCGGCGTTCTTGAGGTGTCGCTCAAGCTCGCACGGAAGCCCGCAGCTTCCTAAGCGTCGCGTCGCTACTGGCGTTCGCGCGGGAGGCTGTACGCCGTGGAGCTGAGGAACGCCCAACAACTTCTTGGTGTCGTTGCCGATGCTGACGCGGCCCAGATTCGGGGAGCGTTTCGTCGGCGTATCCGCCAGCTGCATCCCGACGTGTCGGGGAGCGACGATGCCGCTGCTGCGCGCGACCTGCTGACGGCATATCGCATTGCCCTGAGGGTCGCAGTCGACCAGAGCGACGACCTCGAAGTTCCCGCCGGAGCCGTCGATCGGCTCGGGTCGTCGGCCGAGTCGTCCGAGTCATCCGAGTCATCCGCGGCGTTGGCGGGCGCGCAGCGACGAGACTCGGTTTGGCTCGTGGACCAGGACACGGTTGCCCTGGCCTGCACCCACGACGAGGCGTTCATGCGGCTCCTCGATGTTGGCTCAACGCTTGGCGCGATCACCTACCTTGACCGCCAGGGCGAACTCTTCGAGGTGCTCCTGCGCACCACCCTGGGAGTTACGTTGTCGCTCGTGGTGAGCTTCCAGAGCCGATCGGATTGGGTCGAAGCTTTCCTGACCACGGAGGTGCTGGACATCGCCCGTCACGAACTCCCGACGATTGGCCAACTCACCGAATTGGTGCTGCATCAGCTCCGGCTCCGCTGGTGATCGCCCAGGCGAGCGGTCTAGCGTTCGCTCACCATGACCATCGAGCCACCCCTGCCTTCGCCCTTGGATCTGGGTCCGGTTCACGGGCGATGCGAAGATCGGTTTGCCTCGGTTAAAACGGTGTTCGCGGAGAACTTTGCATCGTTGGGTGAAAGCGGTGCCGCCGTTGCGGTGTGGCTTGACGGACAGTGCGTGGTGGACCTCGGCGGAGGGTTGGCGAATCATCGGACGTCGGCGCCCTGGACCGACGAAACCCTGCAATTGGTCTTCTCCACCACGAAGGGCCTCGCTGCGGCGACGGTCCTCTCGCTGTGGGAGAGCGGCGAAATTGACATTGACGCGCCGGTTGCCGAAGTCTGGCCGGAGTTTGCGGCCGGCGGGAAGAACCGCACCAGCACCCGCCACGTGCTCTCGCACCAGGCCGGCTTGGCGGCGTTCACTGACCGCATCACGCCGGAGGACTGCTCCGTTCCTGGGCGGGCGGCCGAGCGGTTGGCGAGCCAAACGCCGGATTGGGCCGTCGGTGACGGACACGGATACCACGCGTTGTCCTACGGATGGTTGTTGGGAGAGATCGTTCAACGCGCCGTGGGCCGCTCGCTCGGAGCGGTGTGGCGCGAGCGTTTTGCCGAGCCGTTGGGACTCGATACGTGGATTGGGTTGCCGCCGGCGCAGGAGCACCGCGTCAGTCGACTTCGGCAAAAACCGGTCCCCCAATTGACCGGGCCAGACGCCGGACAGGAGCGGTTCGTCGAAGCGCTCATGACCCGTGGATCGATCACCCGTCGGGTCTTCACCAACCCCAACCAAATAGGCATTTTCAACGATTCCACGTTGCACGCCGCCGAGTGGCCGGCGGCCAATGGCATCACCAATGCCCGCTCGTTGGCCTCGTTCTACGGGCTCCTGGCCACCGGTCAGGCCCTGCGTCCTCACACCGTCACGGCGGCGAGAACGAGCCAAAGCCGCGGGTTCGACAAAGTGCTTCAGCGTGAGAACAACTTCGGACTCGGTTTCAATCTCGGCTCGTCGGGCGACGCGTTCTTCGGCCGCACCGCCGGACACGGATTCGGCCACGCTGGAGCCGGAGGTTCCGTTGGGTTCGCCGACCCTGAATTGGGCCTCGGTTTCGCGTACGTG
>JAYVSS010000137.1:0-6700 GCA_043775075.1 Acidimicrobiia bacterium | reverse complement strand
GGGCGGCGAGGTTGTACACCTCATGGGGTCGGCAATCGCTTATGACCTGCACCATTGATGCAGCATCGAGAAGGTCCCCGCTCACCAGCGTGAGCCGATCTTGAATATGGGCGATCCGCTCAAAGGTCACGGTCGAGGAACGGCGAACCATTCCGATGACTTCGTAGCCCAGTTCCAGGAGGTGCTCAGCCAGGTAGGACCCGTCCTGCCCCGTGATCCCGGTGATGAGCGCGCGCTTTATGGTCATGGCGTTCAGTATCGGCAGATTTTTCAATGAACTTCAGCCAACTGGGTTGGCAAGATTGGCCATATTTTCGTCGCCGCCCGTCGTAATCTGAGTGGGTGACTTCCTCTGTTGGACTGCCGGCGTTCGGTGACCGTATCGCCCAGCTGCGGGTCGAGCGGGGGTGGACGCAGCAACAACTGGCCGACCGGCTAGCGATGAGCCGCACGGCCCTTTCCCACCTTGAGGCGGGGATGCGCGTGGCCTCTGAGCGAACAGTGGTCATCTTGGCGGGCGTGTTTGCTACCCCGCCCCATGAGCTCGTGGCGGGCACCTCATACCCGCAGGCGAAGTCGGATCGTCTTCCCACGATTGTGGCGCTGCATACCGAGGTGGACATGGCGCTCGCTCTTTGCGCGGCCGAGCTTTCCGTCGCTCGGCGGTGCGGAGACTCTTCGGTGGTGGTCGAGCGGACGTCGTTCTGGTCGCACTGTCTCGGCGAGCTCGCTGGCCAATGGACCGACCCGGTTGACCGCCGGCGTCTCGACGCGTCCCGGCGCAAGATGGCCGACGATTTGGCGTGCGTCCGAGCCCCAACCGTGTACTAACGGAATCCCAACCGAGCTGTAGGGGCAGGGCACGGCGCTCTTGACGCCTGACCCGGAATGGCGGTTTCGGAACCGCCGACTGAGTTAGGCGTCGAGGATCGTCACGCGCAATCGCTTGTTGCCTTTGCCCTTCGATTCGATCTTGCCGACGCGCAGCCGACCGACCTCTTTTGTCGACGCCACATGGGTGCCGCCGTCGGCCTGGCGGTCAAGGCCGACGATATCCACGACGCGAATTTGCGTGACCGACGCCGGGATCATGTTGACCTTGGTCCGGATCAGTTCGGGGTCGGTCTGGGCCGCGGCGTGGGGAAGAAATCCAATCTCGATTGGCCGGTCGGCGTCGAGCTCGGCGTTCACCAGTGATTCGATCTCTTCGGCGAATCCAACCGGGAGAGGATCAAACGCAAAGTCCATACGCGCGCTTAGTGGCTCCATGTTGCCCCCGGTCACGGCGACGCCCCAACGATTCCAAACGACTCCGCACAGCACGTGCAGAGCCGTATGCGTACGCATCAATTCGTGTCGACGGGGCCAGTTCACGAGTATCTCCACTGACGAGCCCACGGCGGGAGCGACAGCGCCTGCGACCAAGAGGTGCCACACAACCGTTCCGACTTTTGTTACATCAACAACCTCTGTGCCATCCATCGTTCCTCGGTCGTGTGGCTGTCCGCCACCGGTCGGATACAGAATTGTGCGATCGAGGGCGACGGCGTACTGATTTGTCTCGGTCGTCTTCACGGCGACGACGGTTGCACTCTCGATGCTGACGTAGGCGTCCACGAGGTAGCTCAGTTCTGTCGCGGGTATCTCACACATACCGTTCATTCTTAGGCGCGCTCACTCCTTTGCTGGTGGTTCTAGCGACGGCGAGCGAGGCTCGTTCCGCTGGAGGGTCTCCACGTTTCAATCAGCAACTCGTCGCCATTCACGGCAGTCCTCACGACTTCGGTGAGGTCGACGATGAGCATCGCGCCGGCCGGCGGCTCTTGGCCTGAATGTTGGCGAAGGAAGTCCAGGAACGGCGACGGATCATCGGCCGTCATGGCGTTTCCGCTGACCTTGATGTCGCCCACAAGGAGAGCCGTATCGATCGGAGCGGCATGAAGGGCGATGCGTGAATCACGAGCGACGTCGGCGAGCTTGGCCGACCCGGGCATCATCCCCAGCCACAGTTGACCGGAGACGACGTGGACCTCGGTACCACTTACCCGAGGCGATCCGTCGGCCCGGACGGTAGCGAGAACGTGGTGCAGGTGGGCGTCGAACGCCGCCTCAGCGATGGCGGCGAACTCGGGGGAGTCGAGGGCGAAGGCGTGCCAGCTGGACATAACGCCACGTTATCTACGGTCTGAGAAGCACGAAATCCGGCCGTGGCTTTCGCCAGACCGGGCTATTCGGGGTGGAGCTTAGGGGATTCGAACCCCTGACCTCTTGCATGCCATGCAAGCGCTCTACCAACTGAGCTAAAGCCCCGAAGCGGGGCAGAACTTAGCACGGGGACACCGTCATTGGCAGACGAATCAGTGCTGCGACGCCGAGTTGTCCCAGAACTGGGCGGCCGAACGGTCCGTGATGTGGGACGCGATGATCGCCCGCGCTTCGTTGTGCACGGGGTGGGTGTCGTAGGTGGCCCAACCCTCAGGCGAGTCGAACGCCGAGGCAATACCGAAGCTCCAATTGCCGTCGTTGACGCCCGATCCGACGGAGTACGAACGAATCTCAGGAATCGACGCCGGGAGAGCGCGCAATGCGTCGGTGAACGTCGAGACGGTCTCGGCCGGCGTGTCAGTAGCGAATTTCAACAAGACGACATGGTTGAACATGAGCGCACTCTACGCCTCGCCCAACGTCGGATCGGACCGCAACTCTACGGAAGGGTCAAGATCTCGCAACCGGTGTCGGTCACGAGGATCGTGTGCTCCCACTGGGCCGTCCGTGAAAGGTCCTCGGTGACGGCAGTCCAATCGTCGTCCCACAGGTCGTAGTCCGTTGACCCGCTCATCGTGATCATCGGTTCGATGGTGAACGTCATACCTGGCTGCATGACGATACGAGCATTGCGGTCGAAATAGTGCGGAACATTGGGCGCCATATGAAACACCTCGCCGATGCCATGGCCGACGAACGCGCGTACTACTCCGTACCCGTAACGGCTGGCGTGGGCCTCAATCGCCTGGCCGATGACGTTGATGGCTCGCCCAGGTTTCACCGCGTCGATGCCCAACTCCATGCATTCCTTGGTGACGCGCATGAGTTGTTGCGATGCCTCATCCACGTTGCCCACCCCGAACATCACGCTCGAATCTCCGTGAACGCCATTCAGGAAGATCGTGGCGTCCACGTTCACAATGTCGCCATCCTGCAACGGTCGACTGTCCGGAATCCCGTGGCAGATCACTTCGTTTACCGAGGTGCAGACGCTTTTGATGTAGTTCGGCACGCCGTAGCCAACGCAGCTTGGATACCCGCCCTTGGCGATATACAACTCGTGGGCTCGGGCATCGATCTCATCGGTCGTTACCCCGACCTGTACGTATTGCCCGAGCTCCTGTAGCACCTGGGCCACGGCCCGACCGGCGATGCGCATGCTGGCGATGGTTTCGGGCGTCTTGATAATCGAGACGTTGGTCTTCTTTGGCTTGCCGCCGTTGGCCACATAGTCAGGGGCAACAATGGCGGTTGGCACGGGGCGTCGAGGCGAAACCACTCCGGGAAGAACGGACGGTTCGGTGACGACGATGGCGTTGGCCGATGCCTTGTGGCAGCGCTTGAACTTGCGCCCGCTCCCACACCAGCAGGCGTCATTGGATTTCGGGAGGATCGGGGGTCGGGTAATCGTCGTCATAGCGCAGTGCGTTCATGTTACGACCGCCTGAGCCGGGCCGGGTGCTCTCGCGTCGTCCGTCCACCTCGTCCCCGTTTTGCCCCACCTCAGGTGAGTGGCGCCCCACCTCGGTCTCGCATCGTCGCTCGGAGTGCGTTTCGGGGCGAGGTGGGGTGGAATCAGCGCGAGATGGGGACGGTGTCGACGCCGATGGCAGAAGAATCGCCCCGGGACCGAGCGGGGCCGCTTGTAGCCTCCTTGGCCATGTCTGACGCCGATGCAACCTCCTCCTTAACGTCGACGGGCCTGCCGACGCACCGCTACAGCGCGTCCCTCGCCGCCGAGATCGAGCGGCGCTGGCAGGACCGGTGGGATGATGAGGGCACCTTCCACACACCAAACCCGAGCGGGCCGCTCTCCGAAGGTTTCGACGAAGTCAAAGGTCTCCCGAAGATGTTCGTGATGGACATGTTCCCGTATCCGTCCGGCGCTGGTCTCCACGTGGGTCATCCGTTGGGGTACATCGCCACGGACGTCTTTGCCCGGTTCAAGCGCATGACCGGCCACAACGTGCTCCACACCATGGGGTACGACGCGTATGGGCTGCCGGCGGAGCAGCATGCCGTAGCGACCGGTCAACACCCGCGCATCAACACCGAGGCCAACGTGGCGAACATGCGGCGTCAGTTGCGTCGCCTTGGGCTCGGTCACGATCCCCGCCGCAGTGTGTCCACCACGGACCGCGAGTTCCTGGAGTTCACGCAACGTATCTTCCTGAAGATCTTTAACGCGTGGTTTGATCCCCATGCCACGAACCGGCTCGGCGGACTCGGGGCGGCCCGCCCGATCGACGAACTCATTGCTCAGTACACAGATGGTTCTCGGAGTTTGCCCGATGGCCGGACGTGGCCCCAGTTGGAAACCGCAGAGCGACGCGCGCTTATTGATTCACAACGGCTCGTTTATATCGACGATGTCGCGGTCAACTGGTGCCCCGGCCTGGGCACGATCGTGGCTAACGAGGAAGTTACCGCGGACGGTCGTTCCGATCGCGGAAACTTTCCTGTTTTCAAGCGATCAATGCGCCAGTGGCTGATGCGGATCACCGCATATTCCGAGCGCCTTGTCGACGATCTCGATCTGGTCGACTGGCCCGAGCCCGTTCGCCTCATGCAGCGCAACTGGATCGGCCGCTCCTTCGGCGCGCGGGTCACGTTCGCCGTGGACGGCGGTGTTGGATCAATCGACGTGTTCACCACGCGGCCGGACACGTTGTTCGGTGCCACGTTCATGGTGCTCTCGCCCGAACATCCGATGGTGGGCGCGCTTACCATTGCGGAATGCGCCGACGCAGTCGCTAAGTACCAGCGAAATGCCGCGGCCAAGAGCCAGATCGACCGCCAAGCCGAAACCAAGGAAAAGTCCGGCGTCTTCATCGGGTCGTTCGCCGTCAATCCGGTAAACAACGCCAAGATCCCGGTTTTCATCGCCGACTACGTCCTCATGGGCTACGGCACTGGCGCCATCATGGCCGTTCCGTCCGGCGATCAACGAGATTTTGAATTCGCCCGGGCGTATGACCTACCGATCATCGCCACCATCGAACCGCCGAGAGAGTGGTTTGACGGTCACCGAATGGAGCCAACGCTCGACTGTTCACTATGGCCGGCGGCCTATACCGGTGATGGCGCCGCCGTGGCTAGCGCCAACGAGACGTTGAACATCAACGGGCTGGGGAAAGCAGACGGCATTGCTGCAGTGAACGCCTGGTTGGAATTGAACGGCCACGGTCACGGGACCGTCAACACCAGGCTGCGCGATTGGTTGTTCAGTCGCCAACGCTATTGGGGCGAGCCGTTTCCCATCGTGTACGACGAGATCGGACCGATTGGCGTGCCCGAGGCCATGCTGCCAGTCGATCTGCCGGACACCGACCAATTCACCCCGCGCACGTTTGATGTCAACGATGAATCGTCGGAACCGGAGCGGCCGCTCGATCGTTTGACCGAGTGGAAGAACGTGACTCTTGACCTCGGTCGAGGCGAAGGTACGCGTACGTACGTTCGCGAAACCAACGTGATGCCGCAGTGGGCTGGTTCGTGCACGTATTACCTCCGCTATATCGATCCCACGTTCGTCGAGGGGATCACTACCGAGAACTCGCAGTACTGGATGGGTGACCGGGGCGTTGATCTCTACGTGGGCGGGGTGGAGCACGCCGTACTCCACCTGCTCTACAGCCGTTTTTGGCACAAGGTTCTGTTCGACCTCGGCGATGTCGACACGCCGGAACCGTTTGCCCGGCTGTTTAACCAGGGGTACATCCAGGCCTACGCCTACAAAAACGAACGCGGGGTCTACGTGGAAGCCAGCGAGGTCGTCGAAGGCAACGGTACGTATACATATGAAGGCGAACAGGTCACCCGTGAGTTCGGCAAGATCGGTAAGAGCCTGAAAAACATGGTGACGCCGGACGATATGTACGAGGCCTACGGGGCTGACACCTTGCGGGTCTACGAAATGTCGATGGGTCCGCTCGAGCAATCCAAACCGTGGGATACCCGTGCTGTACCTGGAGCCATGCGGTTGCTGCAGCGCATCTGGCGAGTGGTCGTGAAAGAAGACGGGGGACAGGTCCGCGTGACGAACGCCGAACCCACGCGCGCTGATCTTTCCGTCCTTCATCACACCATCGACGCGGTTCGCGGATCGATGGATCATCTTCGCGTCAACACCCCGATCGCCCGGTTGACCGAACTCACCAATCACCTCACCTCGACCTATCCCGAGGGATCGCCACGCGCACTGGCCGAGCCGTTGGTGTTGATGCTCGCCCCTTTCGCTCCGCATTTGGCCGAGGAACTCTGGTCGTTGCTCGGTCACGAGCAATCGCTCATCCGTGCCCCTTTTCCGGCGGCCGATGCGCAGTACCTGGTGAGCGACACCGTCGATGTCCCCGTGCAGATCAATGGCAAGGTCAAAACCGTCATCACCGTGGCGAGCGGAATCTCCAGCGCCGACCTGGAGGCAGCGGCTCGG
>JAYVSS010000136.1:0-13352 GCA_043775075.1 Acidimicrobiia bacterium | reverse complement strand
GGCCGAAAGGCATTTCGCACTTCAGGTCGGTTGAACGCAATGCGCACGGTGCCGTGATCAATGGCGCGGTGATAGGTGATGTCAGTGAACGAGAATCCCGCAACCTCCGTCCACTTCGTCGGATCAAAAATTGCAGACACGGGGGCGGCGGACGACGACGTCATGGTCGTTCCATTCTGGTCGGCGCGCCGGGTCGACACAACGCCCGGATGCGGGCGGCGCTATTCGGCCAACCTGCGACCAACGTATCGGTCACCGCGCCTTCGTAGTCACTCTCCACGAAACCCGGCGCCATTGTGGCGCCGAACACCCCAAACTCGCCTCCCTCCACCAGCGATGCCCCCATCCAGGTGCCAGCGGGAACCACCACCTGCAGCAGTTCACCGTCGAGCACGTGGCGTCCGAGGACCGGAGTGGTGGACGAACCGTCGGGCCACAACAGCAGCAGGCTGATCGAGTCGCCGTAGGCGGCATGCCAAATTTCCGTGCAAGGAAGGCGATGCATCGCCGAGAACGAGTCCCGCTCATCGGTGAAAGCAGCGAGGATCGATGTACCGAACGGCCGGCCATCAGCGGCCGGCTCCGGTGATTGCCAGACCTGGCGAAACAGGCCTCCCTCCACCGGCAGCGGTACGAGTGCCAAAGCGTCGAGCACCTGTCGGTGTTCTTCGCGCATCAGCGTCCATCCTCCCGGGCGAACAACACGCCGTAATTCCGCCCAATGGCGTCCTGCACATCTTGCGGGAGCACCGTGAGCTCACCCAGGTCACGACGCAGGGTTGATGCCAGATATGCCACTTCAGCAATCCACTCGACTTGGGCGGCCACTAACTCGGCCCTCTCCACACTGTCTCCAAGCGCCACCACGCCGTGGTTGGCGAGAAGGATGGCCTGGCTCCCCGGCTGTCGCCGAAACGTGCGGAGCGCTTGCTGCCCGAGATCCGTCGATCCCGGCGGAGCATATTCACTGACCAAAATATTCTCTGCGTGCATAGCAATGTTCTCGTTCATAATGAACGGGAGATCGATGCGAGCAACGGCGAAAGCGGCGGCGTGACGCGAGTGGGTGTGGACGATCGCCGCCAACGAGGGGTCACTGCGGTACAGGTCGAGATGTAGGGCGATTTCGCTCGTCGGACGCTTACCGTCCGCCCATTCTCCTGTCCGCTCGTCCACAACCGGTATGTCAACCAGGCGGAGTTTGTCGTAGACCACACCGGCTGGAGTAACCACGAAATGGAACTCATCAATACGTTCACTTACGTTTCCCGATGAACCGACGACGAGACCACGAGCAACCAGGGACTGCGCCGACGCCAAGACCCGCTTACGTGCGGCGCCAATCACTGCAGCCGACGGCCCACCCTTTGTCACGCCCCACCTCCCATTGACAAAAGCTCTGTAACTTGATCGCTCAGAGTTGCCACTCGACTGCGGAGGTCCGTCGACATCTGTGGCACAACACCGTTGTGCACCACCAGCGAACCCTCGACGAACACATGGCGGACCTCGGCTCTCGACGTGGCGTAGGCCAGGGTCGAGATCGGGTCGTAGGACGGAAAGGCCGTGGGAGCCGCACCATCCAGGACCACAAGGTCAGCACGCTTACCAACCTCAATCGTGCCGAGCGAGTCGTCCACCCCAGCGGCGCGCGCACCGTTGATCGTTGCCATTCGCACTAACTCACGGGCCGAGAGTACGCCGGGGTCGTTATGGATCAAGCTCGGCAGAAGCCCCGCCAGTCGCATCGCCATCCACAGATCAAGATCATTGGCCGAGGCGGAACCGTCGGTACCCAGTGCCACGTTCACGCCCGCATCAAGCAGCCGACGAATCGGCGCGAGTCCGCTTGCCAACTTGGCGTTCGACGCCGGGTTATGGGCCACGTGGGCGCCGGCATCAGCAATGAGCGCGATGTCGCCCTCGGTCAGATGCACACAGTGGGCAAGGACGGTGCGGTCGTGCAGAAGTCCAACGTCAAAGAGCACCTGAACGGGTGTGCGGCCGCCATGCAGGACCGCCACCTGCTCCATCTCCGCCCGCGTTTCCGCAACGTGCACGTGGACTCGGCAGCCTGATTCATCCGACAGTTGGGCGACGTCACGCAACTGGGTTTCGGTGAGGAGATATGTCGAGTGCGGGCACGCCCACCGTGGCGAGGCGTCCGCCGTTGCCGGAGCGCCCGGGGCTGTACCACCCATCCACTCACGGGCCCACGCCATGCGTTCGTTCCATGGCCGTCCATCCGCTCCGGGAAACTGGATGAACACCGGTCCCGTGAACAGGCGCATACCAATCCTCCGGGAGGCAACAGCAGCGGCCTCCGGGAAGAAGTACATGTCAATCGCCGACGTGATCCCTGCGCGCAGACACTCAGCTGCCGCCAGTTCGGTGCCAACGTCCACCACATGCGCACTTAGCAACGCCCCTTCGACCGGCAGTACGGTGGCCAGAAATCCGTCGAGATCGAGGCCATCGGCGACGCCGCGCAGAATGCTCATGGCCAGATGGGCATGAGCATTGATCATGCCGGGAAGCACAATGGCGCCATCGGCGTCCATATCTGTGTCGCCCGCCGCCTGCACCGCCTCATCAGACGGGTCCGGCCCATACGGCCCGTTCAGCCCGTCTGATGTCACCGCCGTGATCACGCCGTCGTTGATCACGATCGTCGCCCCCTCCATCACGGTGTCCAGGGCGTCCATGCAGACGGCCGTGGCATTGCGGATGACGGTGCGACTCACGGCCGACTGCCAGTTTCCGATGCGGCGATTCCGTCAGCGCGCATACGATCGATAACCTCACCGAGCATCACTCCGAGTCCAGCAGCGGCGGCATTTCCCGCAGCGATCACGTCGTCGGCGTCAAGCGGAACCGCATTGAAACCGGCCGCCGGGTTCGTCGCCATCGACAACCCGAGCACCCGCATGCCCACGTGGCGGGCGGCGATCGCCTCCAGCACAGTGGACATGCCAACCAGTTCCGCGCCCATGGCATGAAAGGCCCGGATCTCCGCCGGCGTTTCGAAGTGCGGACCACACAGCCCGATGTAAACCGCCTCAGCCATACCCGGACGCACCCCGCGGACAAGGTGGCGTAGGTCGGCCGAATAGAGATCAGTGAGGTCACAGAAGCGAGATGCATGAGGCGCTGGCGGGTTCGATCCGGTAAGCGGTGAGCGACCGGTGAAATTGAGATGGTCGCTGATCAGAACCGGGTCTCCAATGGCCCAATCCATGTTCATAAATCCCGCACCGTTGGTCAGTAGCGCCACCCGACACCCCGCCGCCGCCGCTGTTCGAATGGCATGCACCACTGTGGCTGGCTCGTGGCCCTCGTAGAGATGCACCCGTCCGAGGAAAGCCAAAATGCGCACCCCATTTCGCTCAATGCTGCGGACCATTGCGCTGTGGCCGAGGGCCGACGGAGCAGCAAAGCCGGGAAGCTCCGAGGACGCAAACGATGCGCTCGGCGCGCCCAACGCATCGGCCGCTTCACTCCATCCACTTCCGAAGACCACGACCACGTCGTGGTGGGCCACCCCGGTACGTTCGGCCAATGCCGCAGCGGCCGCGTCGGCCAGGGCGAACGGTTCGGACGTCAGAGTAAAACTCACGTCATTGATGCTCGCACAGACCGCTCATCGCCCGTGATAGTTCGGGATTCGCTTCTCCAGGAACGCCGCCACTCCTTCACGTCCGTCGATCGTCAACGAGGACGCAGCGATCGCTCGCGTCTCGAGTTCCATCTGTGATTCCAAACCCTGATCAGCCGAGTCCCGCAGCAAACGTTTGGCCGCCCCCAGCGTGAGAGTGGGGCCGCTTGCCATCTCTATGCTAAGCGCGCGTACTTCATCCATCAACGACGCATCACCCACCACTCGAGTAAGGAGTCCCCATTCGAGGGCCTCGGCCGCCGTGAGCACCCGATTCGTCAATGTGAGTTCCTGAGCTCGGCGCAAGCCAACGATCCGAGGGAGGAACCATGTGGACGAGCCATCGGGCGACAGGCCGGACTTCGTATACGCCATCGTGAACTTGGCGCTCGATGCAGCGACCGCCAAATCACAGGCCAACATCGTCGAGAACCCCGCGCCGGCGGCGACACCGTTCACGGCGGCGACGACCGGGGCGTCCATCCGAGACAGACGCGAGATGGCGGCATGAAAATACGTCGTCATTTCCTTGATCAACGCGCCACGTTGGTCGCCGGCGGCACCAAAGGTGCTGAGGTCACCACCGGCAAAAAATGCCTTACCCGCTCCGGTCAGGACGACGCACCGCACCCCTCGATCTTCGTCGGCGGCGATCGTCGCCATCATCAACTCACGCGCCATATCGAGATTCAGTGCATTGAACTGCGCGGGGCGATTGAGCGTGATGGTCGCCACATGGGTGGCGGCATCGACGTCGTACAAAAGAGTCTGAAAGGGCATGGCCCATCGTGGCACGTCTGACCGACGCGGCCCAAGAACGGGCGCGCACGCCGTGGTCGAAAGCCACGCCACAATGGTCGCCATGACCGCACCCCTCCCCCGGACCATTGACTGGGCCGGCGATCATGCCGTGATCATCGACCAAACGCTGCTTCCCGGCCAACTCCTTCTCCGCCGAATCGACACCGTGGATGCGATGGTCGACGCCATTAAGAGTCTCGCCGTCCGCGGTGCCCCGGCGATCGGTGTTGCCGGTGCCCTGGGGGTGGCCATCGCCAGCCTGCAAGCCGATGCCAGCGGTCATGGTCGAGCTTGGATCCACGGCGAAGCTGATCGCCTAGCCGTGGCCCGCCCGACGGCGGTGAACCTCGTGTGGGGCGTAAACCGCATGCGTCCGTTCATCGACGAAGGAACGAGCGCGCTCGTGACCGAAGCCACGGCGATCGTGGAGGAGGACATCGAGACGCAACGTACGCTCGGCCATCGCGGCGCCGATCTCGTCGCCGAACTCACAGGCGTTGGGAAGGTACGCGTACTTACCCATTGCAACGCCGGCGGACTCGCCTGCGTGTTGTGGGGAACTGCGCTCGGGATCGTACGCGCGCTTCATGAGTCTGGTCGCCTCGAGTCGGTGATCGCCGACGAGACCCGTCCGCTCCTTCAAGGCTCCCGACTCACCGCATACGAACTGTCGGCCATGGGGATTGACTACCGGATCACGCCCGATGGTGCAGGGGCATCAGCGATTCGCCTCGGCCTGGTGGACGCCGTCGTCATCGGGGCCGACCGCATCGCTGCGAACGGCGACGTCTGCAACAAGGTTGGCTCGTATCCACTGGCCCTCGCCGCGGCACGCGCCGGAATCCCGTTCATCGTGGCCGCCCCCGAGTCCACACTGGATCCGACCACCTCCGACGGGGCGTCGATCCACATCGAAGAACGATCGGCCGACGAAGTGTTGTTTTACGCCGGTCTACGCACCGCACCCGCCGACGCAAAGGCGTGGAACCCGGCATTCGACGTCACGCCGGCCGATCTGGTCACAGCGATTGTCACCGAGAAACGCATCCTCCGGCCGGCCCAGGGTGAGCGCGTTGCCTGATATGACTGCGCCGTCAGTGGCATCGCTCCTCGACTTCAGCGGCCGCACCGTCGTCGTCACGGGTGCTAGCGGTGGCATCGGAGCGGGCATCGCCGCACGATTCGCTGAAGCCGGGGCGACGCTCATTACTCATGGATTCTCCGCTGCTCCACCGTTAATCGGCGCGAACGGCGTCTCGGTCCAGATTGATCTGCGCACTGACGAAGGGTGCGAGGAACTCGCCGCCTTGGCCATCCGCAGCACCGGCCGCATCGACGTATGGATCAACAATGCCGCCTTACAACCAGTCGCGGGAATTCTCGAGCTCACCGCGGACGACGAAACCGCCGTCGTTGATTCCAACCTCGGCTTCGTCATGCGGGGCACGCGTGCGGCGGCCCGACGCGTGAGCGTGGACGGCCTCGCCGTGGTGAACATTGCATCGATCGAGGGACTCGCCCCGGCCGTCGGCCATTCTCACTACGCCGCGGCAAAGGCGGCCGTGCTTCACCACACCCGTGCCGCAGCATTGGAGTTGGGACGAAGCGGCGTGCGGGTCAACGCTGTGGCGCCGGGGCTCATCGATCGTCCCGGCCTCGCTGAAGATTGGCCCAGTGGTGTTCAGCGGTGGAACGCCGCAGTGCCGCTCGGCCGACTCGGCACGCCGACCGACGTCGCCGACGCCTGCCTCTTCCTCGCCTCTCCCGCCGCCCGATGGATCACCGGCGCCACCCTCGTCGTCGACGGCGGCGTCCTCACCAGCTCCCCCTGGTAGCCAGCCGTGCACACGCCCAAGTCGGACGTTTTCCGCGTCCAAGTTGCAAGGAATCGATGGTTTTTAACCTGACTGCGGCCGATTTGGACGCGCATTTCAGTTGACTTGGACGCGGAGTTCGCATCACTGCCGTTCTTCGGAAGGTGGGCCATGCGAACATGTACGGCGATGTTTTTCTCTCTACGATCACGAATACCCCGACGTCTGGCGTTGGCACTTGCCCTCTGCGTGACTGCCCTCTCGCCGACGGTGGCGTCGGCGAAAAATCTCGGGCCAGTCAAGGGCCCCAACGGGCTCCCGTGGTCACTTGCCCTGGACTGCATCATTGGTGAACCAGCGTGGGATCTGACGGTCAGCACCGACGGGATTTACCTCCGGGAGTCCGACGACCGGTGGATCAAACTGGCCGCACAGCCCGGTAGCCCCAAGGGTACGTTGCGGGCGTGGAAGCTATTTCACCCCGACGGTCGTCTCGGCCTCCTGACCCTCCTCGACGGCCCCGGCAACGACGGTTTGAACGATAATACGTACGCATATCGTTTTTCCATCGTGCTAGGAGACGTCTCCCTGACCGGAGGTTGCGACCGACTTCCTGACGGCGCCCGTCCGGCCCGCATCGTCAACGTTTCTGACGGCCAACTGTTGACGATCCGCAGCACTCCATCAGCCACTGGCGTGGCAACGACGACCGTTGGACCGGGCGGATACCTGTGGAAGAAGGCGGCGCAGGACAAGGGCTCATGGGTCCCCGTGCTGTCATCGATCCCCCGCGAGTCGGGTCCCGCCGTAATCGTCGGTGGCTGGGTCAACGACTCGTATCTCGATCGTCTGCGCTAGGCCCCACGCTTCCCATTCGATCCGGCCCCCCTCCGGCCGGGGTTAGATCCGGCCCAGCTCCTCACCGATTTCCGCCACCGACCGGTTGTACGCCGGGTCCTGTTCGAGGGCTTCCATCTCTTGCTGCACCACCCGCAAAATACGCGCCACGTATTCGGCGTGCCACCGTTGACGCTCGATCTCTGCTGGGGCATCGGGGGTGAACGTCTCGATCGCCCCCAGGTCCAACGCACCCGAGGCAGCGAGCAACCGTTCGACGGTATCGAGCCGCTCACGCATCACCGCCACTTCGCCGGCCATTGCCATGGTGATGGCGAGAACCCGTTCCACTGCGGGGTCGTCGTGAAACCACGGACGGGCGCCGCGCGGTTTCGCGCCAGCCAGGGCGAGCGGATCAATGTCGATCACGCCGGCACCGAGACCCCAGACCGTGCAGGCTTCCAGGCCCCGAACACGTTCCAGATTGCCGCCCTGCCGTGGTCCTCTGGCTGACCGGTTTGGTCGCCGATCAGCTCGGCTGGAGCCGCCGCCCGGAACGCCACCTGCTGCTCCTTGGGAAAACCGGCTTCGGCCATGGCATCGAACACGTCGATGTCGTGCATTTGCGACCAGAACGGCTCGTTGTTGAACCACGAATCCCAGTCGCGGATGAACTGTTCGAACAGGTCCATGTCGTTGGTGTATTGCGGTTGTTCAACGTGCAGCGTCAGGCCGCCCGGAGCCAACCACGTGTGGATCTTCGACCACAGGTCATGGAAGGTTGACCGACAGGTTTCGTGCCAGAACATGATCGTTTGTATGTAGTCAAACGATTCCGGTTCGATGCCAAGTTCACGAGCCCAACGGCCGTCGGCCCAGGTGTCGAGGTACTGGGCGTCGGCCTGCACAAACGTCACGTTTTCGATACCCAAAGACTTGGCCCGCGCGTGCCCGTACCGCAGCATGGGCGCGCCGGTGTCCACGGCGATCACCTCGGCATCGGGAAACGCCACTGCCAAGGGCAGGGTGTTGTGACCCAGTCCGCAACCGAGATCGAGAATGCGCTTCGGCCAAAACGACGGCCATGTCTCCCGCATATGGTTGACGATCGCCTTGCCGCCGCCATCGAGCAGGCGGCCCATCGCTCCACCGGTGGTAACGAAAATCCCGCAGTCGTAGTTCGCCGCCGCGCTCACATCGTCTGGGCCGAGTTCGGTGTGATAGCTGCCGGGCATGCAGTGGTTATCCATTACGTCCAGGTAGTACGGGACCTTTGAGGCGGGGTCCAACTTTAAAGTAGGTGCACCGATATTCAGCGCACTTGCCTTCTCGTTCAGCTCATTGATCTGACGGAGCACCACGGATCGACCGGCCTGCTGTCGCATCTCCATGTTCGACCGGCGGAGCGAGGACCAACCCTGAAAGTACGGATCGGCCAACATCGCCTCACGAGCGTCGGCCCGATCTGCCACGGGACGGCCCGCGGCGGAAGCAAACTGCGTCTGCGCTCGACGATCCCAGGCCAACCGGTTCCCCGGGGACAGCATTGAGATTCGTTTGGTGAGATTGGCCAGGAAGTTGAACCGGGCCATCTCGTCGTGCGAGGGCTCAGGCATGACGCCGTGGCGGGCCACGTGGTGCCACGCCGGCACATGCGTCGCCGGGGCAGTGCGGCCCGGGGTGGCTGCAGTTGTTGTCGCTGCCGAGTCCATGACAATCCTCGCTCATCTTTACGTGGTCTCACTGTGGTCTTGCACCTGCCAGGCTACCGGGCAAGGCTGATGTTTCACCCACCGGGACGGTGTTCCGCCTGGCGGAACGTTGACCGGACTTCGGCCGCCACCCACACCACCACCCACACCACCACCACGCAACCAGGACGAAACCCATGACCCGCCCGACCTACTACGAGTATCTGGACACGGCCAAGCTGCTGCGTGAGTATCCGCTCGATCTCGTCGGGGCATACCGCAATGTCAGCGCCGACGAACTCCGGTCGATCCAAAACGAGCGATTCCTTCGTTGCGTTGACACGGCGTGGCGCACGCCGTTCTACCGTCGGCTGTGGGGAGCGGCCGGGGTGGCGCGCGGCGATATTTCTTCGCTCAACGATCTAGATCGTCTGCCTACATACGATAAGAACGACCTCATGGCAGCGGTGGAGTTACACCCACCATTCGGGGACTACGGCATCCTCGTGGACACTCCATCTGCGCGCATACCACCTGTTGTCTTACACACCACGAGTGGCACCACCGGTCGACCGCAACCACTGCCGTTCGGACCGTGGTCGCGCGAAGTACAGAACCTTCTCGTTGGGCGGATGTACCGAGCGCAGGGGGTGGGCGACGACGACATCGTTCACTCGGTCTACGGACACGGCCTCATCAACGGAGGCCACTACCTACGGGAGGCCGTCACCAAGTTCACGACGGCTCTCTTCCTGTCTGCCGGCACCGGCAACGAAACGCGTTCCGAGCGTCAGGTCGAGGTGATGCGTGACTTCGGTGTCACCACGCTGATCGGCTTCTCCGACTACCTCCGCAAGCTGGCGTCGATCGCCGCCGACCGGGGGCTCATTTCCGCCGGCGAAATTCCGATCAAGCGGATCATCGCTCACTTCGGGGCCGAAGATCGCGCCCTGATTGCTGAGGCGTGGGGAGCAACCGCCACGAACCCCATCGAGACTTACGACTGGTACGGCGTGGGCGATACCGGATGCATCGCCGGAGAGATTCCCGGCTCGGGCGGCATGATGGTGTGGGAAGACGCCCATCACGTGGAGATCGTGGGTATCGAATCGGGATCCGCCGCGGCGACCGGTGATCGTGGAGACCTCGTCGTCACGTGCCTCTTTAAGGACGACTGCTACCCGATCATTCGATTCAACACTCACGACATTTTCGCCCTGCAAGACGGGGCTGCACCAAACGGACTTCCGTTTCGCCGGCTCTCGGGCTTCCTCGGTCGCAGCGACAATATGGTCAAGCTCAAAGGCATCAACGTGTTCCCCCACGCATTCGGTGGAATTCTCGACGGACTTGGCGACCCCAACATCGTCGGCGAATTCGTCTGTCTACTTACTGTCGATGAAACGGGCCAGGAGGCTCTGACCGTGCAGGTTGAGCATCGCGCCCCCGCTGCCACTCAGGCCGACGTGTACGAACAGGTGATGGCCCAACGGCTCGGGGTGAAAGTTGGCGTCCTCCTTGTCGCTCCGGGGGCGACGGCCTCCCTGACCGACGTGGAAAAGCGCCAGAAACCCATTCGCCTCATCGATCGCCGCGGCTGAGAACGTGAACGTTGGCGCCCTCACCCGGCACGCCCTCGAAACCCGGGGCCGCGAACTCGGCGCAGTGATCGAGGTCGTCCCGCCCCTGTCCGACGATCATGACAGCGGAGTCGTCGGCCCTCCAGCCGACCCGACTCGTCCGCTGCTCGGCACGTGCGTCGCGGTCAAGGCAAACATCGCCGTCGCCGGGGCACGGTGGTCGGCCGGGATCGGGGCTCGCCGGGATATCGTCGCCACCGACGACGCTGCAGTGGTCATGTCGCTGCGCCGCGCGGGCGCCGATATCGTAAGCACACTAAATATGGCCGAAGCAGCACTCGGGGCGACGACGAACAACGAGTTCTTCGGTGTCGGTCGTAATCCTCACAACCCCGAGCGCACCTGTGGCGGCTCGAGCGGTGGCTCTGGTGCCGTCGTCGGCGCCGGGCTCGTGCCCATTGCGCTTGGCACCGACACCATGGGTTCGGTGCGCGTGCCCGCGTCGTACTGCGGGTGCGTCGGATTCAAACCGTCGAACGGCGTCGTTCCGAATAACGGCATCGTCCCCCTCTCGACCCTCCTTGATTGCGTCGGCCCGCTTGTTTCGACCGTCGCCAATGCAGTGGCAGTTATGAGGGTCATAAGCGCGCCTAGTTCTGGCGGACCGTGGTCTGGCGCCCACCACACCGTGTTCAACTGGGACCGTCCGGCCATCCTCCCGTCCCGCCTCGTGGTGCCCACCGAAGTGCTCACCCACGACCTCGAACCCGCCGTCGACGACGCATTCGATCGAGTGGTCACGCTCTTGCGCGAACGTGGCGTCAAAATCATTGAACGACGCCTTGGCATCGACCTCGCCCGTTTGCGTCGACTCGGTTTGCTGCTGTGCGAGGCCGAAGGTGCCGCTGTGCACGCCGAACTCCTGGCCCGAGATCCCGAAGGATTCTCCGCCAACGTTCGATCCATGTTCGCCTTCGGAGCATCGAAAACCGCAGCCAATCTTGGGGCCGCCGTCCAGGAGCTTCTCGCCATGGGCGCAGCGATCGGCGACGTACTGGGAGATGCCGATGCGTTCCTCACCCCAACCACCCCGCAGGTGGCATTCCCCGTTGACTCGCCACCTCCGGCCGATCAAGGTGACTTCACCGCGTTCGCCAACGTAACCGGGCTACCGGCTATCTCACTGCCGTGCGGGGTCGATCACGACGGCATGCCCATCGGCATCCAACTCGTCGGCCATCGCCTCGCCGACGACGACCTCGCCTCCCACGCCGCCGCTTTAGAAGCGCTAATGCTCGGCTAGCGACCCAGGTCGCCGTCGCCCAGATTGGCCGGTTCGAGTTCGCTGTCATCTGGTGCGGCCGTCGATCGCCGACCTTGAGAGATCGGTTCCGCAGTTGTCGTTCGCTTCGAACGTCGCGTTCCGAGTCTTTACCAATGACAGCCAACGCCCTTGCCGCTTCGCCCCGCACTTCACTTCGTAACTCTGGTAGTCCCCGATGTCGGAAATCTCTCCCACACCGTTACGCGCAGCCATCCCTCGCCATAAAGCGTCCATTGTGGCCGAACAGAATTCCCATTCCGTTCATATGGCGAATCGTGACCCGACCAAATTGCGTTCTGGTGATGGTTGCGCGGTAGGAAGGACGCACCATGGACTACGACGCCATCGCCTCGATCTTTCTTGTCCCGACCGCCGACGAGATTGCTGCACCCCCCGTGCCTGATTCGCCCGCTCGACGGTTACGCGATGCCACCGAGGCCATCGCCACGATTGGCTGGTGGTCACGACCAGCCGCCGACGCAGTTACTGCCCTTGGTCACGGATTCTTCGACGGCTATGTGTGGGGTCGAGCTGCATCACTCGGCGCCGACGTCAGCCCATCGGTGGTCGTCTCCGCCTTTGGGGTCTTCAACGCCTCCCTCCTCAGCCCCGTGTACGTCCAGGCCCGCACTGTCTCTAGCCGCGACGCCATCCTGGCCGCTCGTGAAGCTGGCGCCAGCGAAGGCCTGCGTCAAGCGACCGTCGGCATCCCCCAGGCCACGATCGAGTCGCACGGAACGTTGTTGTTGAATGCGCTCACGCCACTCGAACCGGGCCCCCGTCATCTGTTCGGCGCATTGCAGGCTTTGCCACTCCCAGCAGATCCCTATGGACGCTTATGGCGTGCCGCCGAACTCGTACGTGAACATAGGGGCGATAGTCACCTCGCCGCTTGTGTCGCCGCCGGACTCGATATGGCAGAGATGAACGTGTTGACCGAGGTGTGGCTTGGCTATCCCATCGGTGAGTACTCGTCCACCAGAGGTTTCGATGCATCCCGACTAACTAGCGCTGTCGCATCCCTGGAGGCGAGGGGATGGATGGCGAACGGACAGCTCACCTTAGAAGGCCAAGTAGCTCGCGATGGCGTCGAGGCCGCAACAGACCTGGCGCAGAATCAACTCATACGCGCGCTTGGCAATGACCTCAACCAACTCTGCACGCAACTCGGCACCATCAGCGCCGCCGTACTCGTCGCGCATGCGGCACCCGCCGATCCTCGCAAGCGCGCGGCCGGATAGTCAGCGTCTCAAGCCCGACGCTCCGTCCGATGACACCCGGACGAACGAAACCCGCTTCGGATCCGACGGGGACCCCGAAATCCACGCCGACGAGACCGCCGAAGTTCAACCGGCGGACAAATCAGGGCTGAGCCAAGCGTTGCGCTCGGCGACGTATTCGGCCCACGCCTCGGGATCCGAACGGAGAACTGCTTCGGCGTCGGCCATCGATCGATAGAAATGATCACGTCGGAGTGAATCGAGCGCATCGTCGAGCGTGGCCGCCATCGACAAGGAACGTTCTTCAGCGAGTCGTCGCAGGCGCTCTCGCTGTTCGACGCTCACCCGTATCGTTGTAGATGGAGGGTGTCATACATACGGTTTACAGCCACGCGAACTACCGGAGGACGTACGCCAACATAAAGCGCAT